>DHIZ01000010.1 GCA_002404055.1 Chloroflexi bacterium UBA4733 | reverse complement strand
TATTCCGTGACGGCTCCTAACGCCTCAATGAGCAGCCGCATGGTTGCTTCGGCAAAGGCTTCCATGTTGCTCCAGCGGTCCGTCTGACCGGTCTCGATGGTGAGGCTGTGATCGACGGGACCGGCGACTGCTATGCAGCAGTGGCCGGCCGCGTCGCCGTAGCGGTTGCCGGTGGGGCCGGCGGCCCCCGTCTCACCGATGCCCCAGGTGGTGTCGAGCCGCCGCCGGACCGCACGCGCCAGCGCCAGCGCGTGCGTCTCTGTCGCTGCCCGGTCGAGGGCAAACTCCGCCGCGCTGACGCCAACCAGTTCCTGCTTGGCCAGCGTGGTATACACCGCGGCGCCGCCGACGAAGTAGCTGGAAGCGCCGGGGACTGCCAGCAGCGCAGCAGAGATCAACCCGCCAGCGGAAGACTCGGCCACGGCGACCGTTTCGCCCCGGCTGCGCAGCAACTCGCCGGCGCGCGCCGCCATGCGCACGTAGAGGGGGATCACCGCCATGTCGCCACACTTTCACTGTAAGTGGCACGCGAACGCCAGACGCGCCATGTATAGTGTGGCATACCGGAGGAAGGTGCTCTTCGCTTCCCAGATAGCTCGCAATCCTTTTGCTACTGGCGAATGACACGGAAGGATGACAAAATAGGATGATCCGCTAGAACTCTGACACCGGTTGCTCCCTGAGTTTCCCTGCTCGCCTACTTCTGTAAGATCGCGTTGACCTGTTGCGCACCGTCGGCCAGCGATTGCTGAATGTCGCGCTTGCCGGCGACCGCGTCTGAGATCAGCGGACCGAGGATCTTGCTGACATCGTTGTAACGCCGGAAGAATGGATAGGTCTTGCCCTGCGCGAACAGCGTCGGCGGGATGCCGAGCACTGCATCTTGTTTGACGGCCTGCGTAAAGGCAGCCGTCTGGTAGAAGTCCTTCAAGGCCGGGTAGAGTTTGGTGGTCTCGAACATCTTGGCCAGGCCCGCCGGCCCGGCGATCGTCTGTAGGAGATCGAAGGACAGATCGAGGCGCTTGACGCCTGTCGGCGCCCCGACCATGTTTACCCACGCCGCCATGCCGGGGCCGCTGCCGCTCGGGCCTTTTGGCGTAGGGATAAACCAGTACTGGAACCCTTTCGGCACATACGTGCCACCGTTAACCGCCACCTGAAGGCCGGTGCTGGTGTGCTCCATGGCCTGCTTCTGTATTTTGAAGAGGTCGCCTTTGAGATCTGGACTGCGGTTGACGCCGAAGCGCTGGTACTGCGTGGCACGATAGTGCAGCATGTCGGCAACCTGCGGAGAGTTGAAGAGCGCTTTCGTGACGTCGACATCCTGAGTTTCGCCGCCGTTGGCATACGCCCAGGTCGCAAACTCTTCCAGACCGGGCAGGTTGTAGGGGAAGCCGAGCTGAACAATCTTGCCGCCATCTTCCTTCGTCAGCCGGTCGGAGTAACGCAGGAGGTCATCCCAGGTCTTCACGTCCTGCGCCTTGGGGTCGAGCCCGACATCGCTCAGCATGCGGCTGTTCAGGCCAATCATGCTGACGTCGGCATAGATGGATAGGGCGTAGTACTTGCCCTGGCTGGATCGGTACATGTTGGCGACATCAAAGAACGCACTGGGCGCCAGCGCCTTTACCTGATCAATGTGGGCGTCAAGCGTGCTGAGGGCCTGTTTGTCGTAGAGGTCGCGCCCGTGCAGGATGGACATGGTCGAGCCATCCAACGGCGTCCCTCCGGCGACTCCGGCGATAATCTTCTCGACAATACTCCCGAACGGCGTCAGCACGTACTGTACTTTGGCCTCCGGATGTTGCTGCTGGAAGGTGGCGAAGGCCCAGTTGTACCAGGCGCCGTAGGACTCCTTGTACTGCGTGAGATCGTCCCAGTTCTGATAGAAGAGCTCAATCTGGGCCTTGCCGGGTGCGGCCGCCTGGGACGTCGCGGTGGCACTCGCTTCGGTTGCTGCCGTGCTGGTGACTGCCGGCGTCGTGCTGCTGGTCGAGGCGGCGACAGAAGCCGACAACTTGGGCGTGGCCGTGGCGGTTGTTGGGGCTTGGGACGCAACTGTGGTCGACGAGCTGGCGGCGGGATTCGTCGCGGAACCGCCGCCACAGGCGGCAAGGAGACCTCCGGTCGCGAAGCCGGCGCCAATGGTACACAGACGGTGCAGCAACGCGCGGCGCGAGTAGCCAGGCAGGGCCGAGTCAGCAACGACCATGGATACACCTCCGTAGAACAACTAAACGTTACTTAGTACAAGACGCAACTAAGTACGGGCACTATACCATCAGTTCCGCGGGAAAGCAAGGGCGGCCAACACCTGGGGTACACCCCAACACCTGGACTCTATGTCGCCCCTTGTCGTGGCGAGCTCCGGTGCTGGAGAACGTGCATGGACGAGGCCAGCGTACAAGGTCTCGCCATCTTCCGCCTTGCATGCCGGTCTCACCAGCCGATCCGTGTGGTAGGATAGTTGCTGCTAAGACAAAGTCAGGAGCGTATGAGCACCGTACCGGCGCCGTTAAGCGTACTACAGCCCCGTCTCACCCACTGGGATCTCGTTCTCCGGCAGCTACAAGAGCATCGGCGCCTCTCCCGCGCTGCGCTGGCTCGCGCCACCGGCCTGCACAAGGCCACGATCTCGGGGCTGGTTCAGGAACTCATCGATGAGGGATTCGTGATTGAGGTCGCGCGCACGCAGGGTGGCACTGGCCGCCCCTCTATCCTATTGGAGTTCAGCCGAACGAGGAAGCTGGCAGTGGGCATCCAGCTCGATTCCGCCACAATTCGGGTCGTGCTCGCCAATCTGAATGCGGAGGTGCTCTGGCGGCAGCAGGCGCCGGTTGATCGTGCTGCTCCTCAGGACGAAGTGCTTGCGCTCCTGGATACCGCCATCTCCGGCGCCATCGGCGAGGCCCGGCGCCTCGGCGGCGCGGTGCTGGGCCTCGGGCTCGCCTTGCCCGGCATTGTGGATGCAGACCAGGGGCTCCTGGTCCGCTCCGACCATCTCGGTTGGCGCCAGGTTCCCCTACGCCAGATCCTCGAGGCGCGGTATGGCCTGCCAATCGTCGTGGAGAAGTCGACGAACGCCGCACTCTTTGCGGAGCACATCTTCGGCGCGGCACGCGGCCACCAACACGCGCTCTATGTCGAGATCGCCGCGCACGGTATTGGCGGCGCTATACTCGTTGATGGTGCGATCTACCGTGGCGGCTCCCATTTTGCCGGTGAGTTCGGCCACATGGTGGTCGATCCAGGTGGCCCCCGCTGCACCTGCGGCGCCCGTGGCTGCTGGGAGACACTTGCCGGTCGCGCCGCCATTCTCCGGCATGCCCATCAGTTATGGGCGCGGGACGTCGCGGAGTCGGTACAAGGCGACTGTTTCCGGACACCGGATGACGTACTGCTGGCGGCTGCGCACGATCCTATAGCGGCGGCCGCTGTTCGCGAGACAGCACGATGGCTTGGTATCGGCCTCGCCAGTCTCATCAACGTGCTCGGTCCCCAGGTCGTTATCGTGGGCGGGACACTGCTGGAATCCACGCCGACGATGTGGCCGCCATTGCGGGAGAGTGCCCGCGGTCGCGTCCTTGGTGAACTGGGCGACCGTTGCCGTATCGTCGCACCGCACCTCGGTACCGATGGCTATGCGCTTGGGGCCGCGATGGCGTCAATCTACGAGGCGCCAGGGCGCGCCGAGGCGCGGGCCACGGCCTAGAAAGGAGACGACACGATGCTGCGCGTGGCAGCCATTGGGCTGCGCATCCACGGACACGGCGGTATCGCCGAAGTCCTCGCCGGCGGTGACGCCGCACTTGTCGCCATCGCGGACGAGGACAAGGAGCGGCGCGATCAGGCGTCCGAGCGCTACGGCGTGCCGACGTACGCGGATTGGCAGCAGATGCTGGATCGCGAGTCCCCCGGCCTGGTGGTCGTCTGTCCGCCGCATGATCAGAAGGCGGCCGTCACACTGGCCTGTCTCGAGCGCGGCTTGCATGTCCTGGTGGACAAGCCGATGGCCATCGACCACCTGGCGCTCGATCAGTTGGAACAGGCCGGCGCGCGTGGCCCCGGTCAACTGCAAATGATGCTGACGGAGCGGTTCAGCCCGATCTTTCTCGCCCTCAAGCAACTGGTGGACAGCGGGCGACTCGGCACGGTCGCCGGCTGCGTGGCGATGCGCCCCCACGAGTTCTCCGTCGTCCAGAGTGAACCCTGGATGTGGGAACGCCAACGCGAGGGCGGCATCTTCCTCGACCTCATGATCCATGACATCGATCTCGTGCGTTGGATCACGGGCGCTGAGGTGGTGTCCGTCCAGGCGGCCCAGGCGCAGAAGCGTTTCACTCACCGGGGTTTCCACGACATCGGCCAGGCGTTATTTCGGCTGAGCAGCGGCGCCGCGGCGAGCTTAGAGGCCGATTGGCTGGTACCAATCGGTGCACCCTGGGATTGCCGCTTCTTTGTCATCGGCAGCGAGGGAACCGCCGAAGTCACCACGCTGGACCGCGCGGGGTTGTGGTACTGGCGGGCCGGGCGGGAACGGCAGCGGGTCCTCCCGATCACACCGTCTCCTGCTTCCAGCGGCGCTGATCTGGTGGCGCGGATACGAGGTGACGCACAGACGGTCCTGTCGGTTGCTGACGCCGTGGCGGCGACGCGCGCCGCCCTGTACGCGCGCGACGCGGCCGACACAGAGATGCCCGTGATCATTGGTGAGAAGGAGTGTTAAAAATGGATACGGTGCGAGTGGGCATGATTGGCGTCGGATCGAACGGCGGCGGGTTTCTGGACGCCTACGCAAAACACCCGCATACGCACGTCGTGGCCATCGCCGACCCCGACGGCCGCCGCCGGGCTGAGTTGGCCGCGCGCTACGGCGTCGAGCGAAGCTACCACGGCGCCGATGACATCCTCCGGCTCGACGTCGACCTCGTCTCGATCCACGCGCCCGACCGGCTGCATACGGAACTGGTACTCGCCGCCCTCGATGCCGGGAAGCACGTCTTCGTGGAGAAGCCGCTCGGCGTCTCTATCGAGCAGGTCGCCGCTGTCGTCCGCCGGGCGGATGAAACCGGCAAACTGGTGGCGGTGGGACAGGTACTGCGGACCTGGCCGCACTTTCGGCGGGTCAAGGCTCTGGTGGAGGGCGGTCGCCTGGGAACGTTGTTTTACGTCGAAGGCAACTATCTCACCGATCAACTGCGGGTGATCCCCGGCATTGTCGAGAAGGCCGGGCGCAGCTACTCGCCCTCCATTTTGACCCTCGGCGTCCACGTTATGGATACGCTGCGCTGGCTGGCCGGCGATGTCGTCGAGGTCCGTGCTTACCGCAATGAGGGGATGGCCCTGCCGGACAGCCACCTGGACGAGTGCCTTACGGCCATCTACCGCTTCGAAAGCGGGGCGCTCGGCCATCTCACGACCTGTTGGGGCGATGCCGCGCCACTTGATCCACACTACGGGATCAGCGTCCATGGCTCGCTCGGTACCGTGCGCGGCGACCGCGTCTTCCTGGCCGGCGCCAAGGACTGGATGCCCCTCAGCGATCTGGTGACCGACCCCTTCCCGGAGGGCGGCGTGGCGGCAGAAGTGGACGCCGTCGTGGAACATATACTGGTCGGCAAGCCGGTGCCCTGCGATGCACGGGGGGGCGGCCGCAGCGCCATCGCCTGCCTGGCCGCGCTGGAGGCGGCGCGGCTGGGCACAGCCGTGGAAATCGCGCTGCCATGAGCCAACCGCACTGGGGAGACCAGACGGCAAGCGGTCACACGGATCAGCTCGTTGCCGAGGTAGCGCGCGAGCTCGCCAGCCCCGAAACCTGGCGCGCGGCGCCGACGGGTGGGTGGCTCGGCGTTGGCCTGGTCGGGGCCGGCCTGATCGCTCGCAGCGGCCACGTCCCAGCGTACCAGCAGGCGGGCATTCCCATCATTGGCCTTTACGACCGGGATGCCGGTCGTGCGGCCGCTTTGGCCGCGGAATGCGGCGCGAGGGTCTACCCTACCGTGGACGCGCTTCTCGCTGATCCGAGGGTCCAGGTGGTCGACCTGGCGATCCCGACGCCCGCGCAGCCCGCGCTCATCCGCCAGGTAATCGGCGCCGGCAAGTCGCTCCTCTGCCAGAAACCCCTGGCGGAGACGCTCGGTGAGGCGCGAGCGCTCGTGGCGGAGGCCGGGCGGCGGGGAGTACACCTCGCGGTCAACCAGAACGGGCGATGGGAACCGGCGATTCGCGGGTTGAGTGCGCTGTTGCGGCGCGGCGTCCTGGGCCAGCCGCGCTTTGTCACGATCGCACGGCTGGGAACAATTCGCTGGGAGCTGTGGCCGTGGTTGCATAACGCGGAGCGGCTGCTGCTCCTCTACGACACGATCCACTTCCTGGATTTGCTTCGCTTCTTGTTCGGTGATCCCGCCTGGATTTTCTGCAGTACCACCCAGGATGATCGCTCGGCGCTCGTCGGCGAAACCGCGGCCGTCGCCACGTTGGGGTGGGCGGACGGACTATTGGGTACGCTCAGCAACCGCGGGCTACCCTGGCCGTATGACGAGCGTGCAACCATCGAGCTGGAAGGTACCGAGGGCGTGGCGCGAGCGACTCTTGGCGTTTTTTACGACTATCCGACCGGGCGTCCAGACACACTCGCCTTCTGCCGGCGTGAGATATCCGGAAGCTGGCATGACATTCCGCTCACGGGTCGCTGGATTCCCGACGCCTTTGCCGGACCCATGGCAGCGTTGCAGCGCGCCATCGTCACTTCGAGCACGGCGGAAAATTCGGGCGAAGACAATTTGCGGACTCTGGCGTTGGTTGAAGCGGCCTACCGCTCCGCGCGAGAACACCAGGCCATCGTGGTGTCCGCTTGCCTGATGCGAGCAGACTGAAGCATGACGTGCTCATCCACCGCTGTCACCGGAATTGGTATGACCAGGCCGTCCGCATGCGGGTGTTATCGTCGGGTGGACCGGCAGACCAGAGGACATTCCCAACGTTCCTCAACGTCGTCGTCGCGGGGGCTCCGGCGCGTTACAGCACCCAGTCCCGCCGCGCAGCGAAGGCGTGCAAGGCGCGTTCCTGACTCGGGCTGCCCAGCGCACCTGGGCAGATGCTGCGCAGGTGGCTGATTGCTGCGTCCGGCGCCATGCCGTCACGGATGAGGTGCGCTGCCAGGACGGCGCCGGTGCGGCCCTGACCCATCCGGCAGTGTACGGCGACGGGCCGGCCCAGGGCGCGTTGCCAGTCGATGAAGCCGAGGGCCTGCTGGAGTTGCATCGGCGTGGGTGCGGTCATGTCGTCGACGGCCAGATGGAGGGAGTTGAGACCGGCAATTTGAATCGCTTCGACGGGGAGCGGCGTCTCCGTGAGTGATAGGATGCTGCCAATGCCCTCCGCACACAGCCAGGCGAGGTCGGCCTCAAGCCGATCGGGCCGAATATTCTGTTCAGCGGCCCGGTCACGCCCGCGTCCTGACGGCGCGGAATCGGGTCCACCCGGCCGGCCGCATCCGGCGAGTTCGTGCGCGATGAGCCAGTAGAAACCCTGAACTGCCATCCTGTGATGCTCCTTGGACATCACGTCTATGGTGACAGCAACGCCGGCATGCCGTACCACCTATTTCGGCAGGTATTGCCCCGTCATCTGGCGGATTCGCCTCTATGACATTCGCCGCAGGCGGTGACCGTTGCTCATCGCAGCGGTCGTGGGTGGGATCAAGGCCGGTCGGTTTGTTGTCCGGGCGGCACGATGCGGCATTCGGGCATGGCGCGTAGCAGGGCTTCCGGGCCGGGCGGTGAATACACAGCCAGCAATTGCATCGGCTCGGTCCCGGCATTGATCGTTTCATGGAACACGTCGGGCGGGATGTGGACCAGATCGCCGGCATGCACGTTGCGGCGCACCGGGTTTCCCTCAGCGTCTTCCACCATCTGGTCGCCGGAACCGGTCAGGATATACAGGATCTCTTCCACGCCAGGGTGGTTGTGCCGCGTGTGTCCCTTGCCTGGCCCCAGCGTCACCACGCCGGCGGTGATGCGCTCTGCCGCCGTCACGCGCGGTTCACTCATGAAGCGGATGACGCCCCAGTCGAAGACCTGCGTCTCCACGTCGCCTGGAGTGACGAAGCGCTTACCTTCTCCTGCCATCAACTGCTCCTGATTCTCCCCCACGAAAAGGAATATCTGACGGTCGCCGCCCATACGGCGTCCGATTGATCGCTGCGCCTGGCCTGGCATCTTGCCAACCTAAAAATGGTGGCAACGTCAATGTCCGTTGCCGCGCCGCCACTTCCCAGCACTCGCCCAGGCTGCCGTCGCGCTCGACGACATACAACTGCGGGTGCAAGTTGGTACAGGGGCAGATATGGGTCGGTATCACCAGGATCAGGTCGCCAACGGTGTACGCCCCGGCTCGGTCCGTTTGCAGCGTCCAATGTTCCTCATTGTGCAGCAGCGTTTCGGCGCCTTCCAACCCGAGTAGGCGACCGCGTTTGCCAATCGGCGGATCAGCCGCTATAGCCTTGCTGCCGATGTCCAGCGTCAGGTGCTGCGGCGCCGGGCGGCTGACGACGCGACCCAGCAGCAAGGCGGCCGGCACGAAGTGGGCATCAAGGTCTGGATACTTCTGCGCGTAGCCATGGTCCCAGAACACGGTAGTTCCTGGCGAGCCGGTGAAGGGTTTGCCCTGGTGGGCGTAGTAGGGGAAGGTGGCGCTGCCGCCGCAGACGACCTCCGGCACCGGATAGCCCGCGCCGACGAGGGCGTCGACAAGGCGGCATACTGCATTGATCGTCTCGGTCACTGCCGCCTCTCGCTCCACCGGATCGGCAAAAACGTTGTTCTGCGCGTCGTAGACGTGGAGGCCATCCAGGCGTAGCCCCGGTAGCGAGGCGATCGTGGCATACAGGGCAGGCGCCGCTTCCACGCTGATGCCGGTGCGGTGAAGGCCGGTATCGAGGTCAACGTGTACGCCGACGATGACACCCCTGGCGTTGGCCGCCTGCGAGAGCGCTTCGGCGGCGCTGGCGGTATCCACTAATGCCGCCAGCTTCACGTCTGGATGGTCGGCGGTCAGGGAGACAAGTTGCGCCACGTTAGGGCCGACCATCTGGTAGGCGACCACGACGTCACGCGCGCCGGCTTCGATGCACATGGCCGCCTCGCGCAACGTCGCACACTTGTGCCGCGTCACGCCGCGCTGTAGCCACATGCGGATGATCTCGTGGGTCTTATGCGTCTTGCAGTGCGGACGCAACCTGTCGGGACCGCCGGCCAGGGCGATGGTCTGCTCCAGGTTGTGTTCGAGGTACTCCCGAAACACCAGGACGGCGGGCGACGGTATGGTCGTGAGGTTGGCTATGGGATATGTACCGAGTGGCATCGTGGTCCTTTCTCTGATTTAGAGCGTGCCGCTATACGTCGCTGACGCAGCGGAACCCCAGGTTGCCGGCGGAACTGTCGGGAGTATTGGCGCTGCGCGCTGCCACCCGATAGCGATTGCAGTACGATTTGTGGCAGAGGTAGGAGCCGCCGCGCACGACCCGCGACTGCCCGGTGGCCGGCCCGACCGGGTTATCGCGCGGCCCAGTGACGTGGTGAGTGGGGCTGAACCAGTCGGCGCACCACTCCCAGACGTTACCGACAACGTTATAGAGGCCGTAGCCGTTGGGCAGGAAGGCGCCGGCGGGCGCGGCGCCGGCGTAGCCGTCCTCGCTGGTGTTGACTTCCGGGAAGCGACCCTGCCAGGTGTTGCACATGAACACACCGCCCGGTGTCAGGTCGTCGCCCCAGGGGTAGCGTTGCTGTTCCAGACCACCCCGCGCGGCGAACTCCCACTCCGCTTCCGTTGGCAGCCGCGTGCCTGCCCAGGCGCAATAGGCTTGCGCATCGTTCCAGGAAACGTGGATCACCGGGTGGTTGTCACGCTGGCGCAGGGTAGAGTCCGGCCCTTCCGGGTGGGTCCAGTTCGCGCCCTTCACGGCGAGCCACCAGCGGGCCTGGCCGCTGACGCCCATCACCCGCTGGCGCGATTGCGGGGAAACGAACTGGTGGAAGACGTAGGTCCAACCGAAGCGTTCCGCCTCCGTTTTATAGCGGGTGGCGCGCACGAACTCCGCGAACTGCGCGTTGGTCACGGCACGGCGATCCATCTGAAACGGTGCAACCGTCACGCTGCGAATCGGCCCTTCCCCGTCCTCCGGGAAGCCCTCTTTGTCGTCGGTGCCCATCAAGAAGGTTCCGCCGGGGATGGCGGTCATCCCGCTGCGCGGCCGCGGCGCGCTACGCTCTTGCATCGCGACTTGAGCCGTGCCGCACGGTCTCGCTTCGCTCGCCGGCGCCGCCGGTCGGGCCGGCGTGCAGCAGCCCTTTGTAGGCTGTTCGGTTATCGTCTGTTCCATCTCACCGCCTACCGTTTCTTCACCGTCCTGATTGTAGCTGGTGCGCGTGGGGGCCAGTGGGTGTCCCCCAGAAAAGTTTTTCGCTAAGCGCGCGGCGTTCCAGAAGGGAGGTGATCACAGCCATCAGGCAGAGCTGCCGAGGCTCCAGAAGAAAGCAAGCTAGCAGCGCAAAACTTTGGTGGACACCCGTGGCAGGGCTGAGCATCACCCGGTAAGCCGCGCCATCCCAGGCGTCCCAGGCGCACCACACGCCACCGTCGACGGCCGCTGCCAGGACAGGGGCCCAACCGGAAGTGCCCGCTGCGGAGACGCGCTGCTCCTCGCCCAGACCTGTCGTCCGCGGGCGCTCAGGATCGAGGCAGCGCACGCTGACGGCACAGCCCCGCACGTCGCCGCCGGCAGCAAGAGCGGCTGCCGCGCGGCAGCCACCGTCGTCTGCCGACCGTCGCGCCAGGCGATGATGGCGTGCTGCTCGTCCCGCCGCTCCGCCCAGACGACCCACGGCGTCTCCTCACCGCGCGCCGCCTCGCCCGTATCGCAACTCGTCCACGCCATCCAGAGCGTGCGGCCCCCGGCGACCAGATCGGCGGCGAAACCGCTTGGAAACCGCGCGACCGTCGTTGCCTCTGCCATCGGTGCTGCCCTCCCGCGTCTTCAGCAGATGCGCCCGCGCCTGCCGCCGGGGCCGTGCGCCAGGGGCTGCTCTCGCGCGACAGCCTCCAGCGATGGGGTGTCTGGATCAAGCAGCTCCCCAAGCGCCTGGGGACTGGTATCGACCTCGTGTCCAAAGGCGGTCAATCGTGGCGACGCAAGCACCGACATCAGTTCTTGTCCCTTTCCTGAGTTCCTGCTGCGGCTCCGTGCTCGGCGCCCCGCTGTGCCGGTGAGCGCGAGGCACGGCCGTCCGTTCCTGAGATTGCTGCACGGTACCATTCGCTCAGGTCCACCTCCCGCCCCGTCTCGCTAGACTCCAGACCGCCCAGCGGCACCATGACACTGGTAAGAATGGCCTCCGGCTCGCGCGGCGCCGCCGGGCGCTCATCAAGGTAGTCGAGGAAGGACGTCATCAGGCGAGGGTCGGCGCCAGCGTGCCCCCCTGTCGCGTCGGGGATCTCCTGCCGAATGGCAACGCCGTTGGTGCGCTGCACCACCACGCTGGGGCCATTGGGTCCGTGCAGGACGCAACTCACCTGGCCCTCTGTCCCGTTGATCTGGTAGCGCCGCGCGTAGACCGGACCCGCCGTGGTAAAGATGATGGAATACGCGGCGCCACCATCGAGCAGCCCGGAGAAGACCGCCGTGTCGTGCGACGTGCTCGGGCGCGTGAACGGGCAGACGTTGAGCGGCGGCTCCCCTCGCGCGAGCAGCGCCGCACTGCGCGCCTGCAGTCGCGGCTCTACCAGAGGAAGGTACTCCGTGCAGGCCGCGGTGATCGCGCAGTGGTCGCAGTCGGGGCCGGCGCCCGGTTTGGGGATGAACGTGGTCTTCGCCACATAGCCGGTCACCCGGGCGGCGCGCACCCCGAGCAGGTGCTGCATCAGGTCCGTGTCGTGGGTCAGCTTGGAGAGCACCAGATCGCCGCAGCGGGTCCGGTCGTGGTAGAAACGCCGAAAACAACTCGCGCCCCAGTGCGAGCCGGCGTTGACGTGGCAGGTCACCGCCACCGGTCGCCCGATCGCTCCCTCCGCCAGCAGCCCCCGCAGCACCGTAGCCGCCGGGAAGTGGCGCAGGTTCAGGGCCAGCATGAACGGGGTAGCGCCTGCGCGCACGTGCCGGTACAGGCGGACGGCCTCCGGCCAGGTGGGCGCGGCAGCCTTCTCCAGCAGCACCGCCTTTCCAGCCGCCAGCGCCGCCAGCGCGATCTCGACGTGCGCGACCTCGTGCGTGGCGACGATCACGGCCTCCACATCGGGCAAGTCCAGCAGGTCGTGGTAATCCACGAACCAGCGCCCTTCGGGCAGATCCTCCGGCGCCGCCACGGCGAAGACCGGGTCGGCCACGGCCACGATCTCTACCCGTTCCCGAAAGTACCTGTGCAGGGTGTGGGCGTGACTATGCCCTCTGCCGCCATAGCCGATGACGCCGCAGCGGTGGATCGCGGGTTCCATAGCTTGTTTCCTCTTCCTCCTGGTCGGCCGCGCCGCCGTTAGCCCTTGTTGAGCGTACCGTTCACCAGGGTCGCCATCTGGTGCAGCCCATCCGGCACGGTCATCTGCCCCGCGAAGATCTTGCCCTGGAGGTCGTTGGCGGGCTTGGTGATCTCCGCCCAGGTGGCGGTAATCGCGGTCGGCAACGGCGTTGTCCACTTGACCATGTCATTGGCCGCCTTGCGGTTGGCCGGGCCGAGCTTCGGGTCGTAGTAGATCTGCGCCGAGTCGTTGCGCACCGGCGCCAACACGTCGGCTCGCGCCAGGAGGTCCATCGACTCTTTGGACACCATGGTCTCCAGGAAGCTCCAGGTCTGCTGTTGCTGCTTGCCGCCCTTGTTCAGCACGAGACCAACGATGTTAGTCGTGCCGCCCGATTTTTGGGTGTCTGGCGCCAAGGGGATGGTGGTGATGTTGTACTTGAAGGACGTGATCTTCTGGTTGTAGGTCTTCATGCCCCAGCTTCCGCCGGGTGTCATCGCCAGCTTGCCGGCCAGGAAGAGGTCACCCTGCTTCAATGCCGTCGCGTCGGGCGAGACGCGGTCCTTCAGGTTGAGGTCAGTCAGATAGGTCCAGGCCGCCGCCGACTGCGGGGAATCAATGACGCAGGTGGTGCTGTCCTTGTTGAGATAGTCACCGCCGTTGGCCCGCACCCAGTTGAGCCAGCCGGTTTCAATTCCCTGCGTGCTGTACATCCCCCAGACCTGCGTCTGGTCTCCCGCTCGCTTGGTGAGCTTGAGGGCGTCGTCCCGTTGCGCGTTCCAGTCGTAGCCGACCTGGCGCTGGGCAAGATCCTGCACGCCGACGCCAGCCAGGAGATCGGCGTTGTAATAGAGCACGATGGTGGTGTACATGTACGGGAGGCCGTAGTTCTTCCCCTGAAACTTGTAGAAGGTCACGGCATCCTGCCAGAACTGCCTCAGGCTCGCCTGGATGTTGGCGTCCCGGGCAATGAGCGGATCCATGTCGGTGAGGATGCCCTTATTGACGTAGGATGGGTAGTTGACGTTGTTCATGAAATACATGTCCGGCCCGACGTTGCCGGCAATACTCGCTTCCAACTTGTTCCAGTAGTCAGAAGGCGACTGGACGTCGATGGAGACGCCGGGATTCTGGCTTTGGTAGCTCGTGGCCATCTGCTTGATCGATGGCACCGGGTCAGGCCACCACGTCCAGATGGCGAGTTGGGCGGCAGCCGCCTTCGTGGCAGCGCTCGTGGCGGCGACGGTGGTCTGCGCCGGCGCCGTGGTCGAGGCGGCTGCTGCGCTAACGGAACTGCTGGTGGCGGCGCTGCTGGTAGCCGCTGCAGCACTGGTGCTCGCGGCAGTGGCGGATTGGCTTGAGGCGGTCGACGTTCCTCCGCATGCGGCAAGACCCGTCGTCGCAATGCCTGCGATCAGGATGCCGGAAAGGCGGAGCAGGGATCGCCGAGATCGTGTATTCGGGGCTATCTTGAAGGTCGCAGTTGGCTCGGGACGCATAGGAAATCTCCTTTACTGTCTCGTTTTCCAGATACGCGTGTGCAAAGACATCGACAGGAACTTTTATCCGCTACGCTGTCCTCCTTGTCCCTACTCCCTTGCCGGCGGCGTTTCGCTAGCATGCCCGTTACCACTCAGCCGTGGCGAGCTACCAGGCGCCCCGCAGTCGATGTTGTTGTCAGGCTGGTGATGCGCACAGCCATCCTCACGTTTGTCCAGTCGGTCGAGATACCGCACCGCCTGTCTGACCAGCGCAAAGTGCTCCAGCATGTGGCGCCGAGCCTCCGCCGCATCGTGATGACGGATCGCCTGCAGCACGCGTTGATGGTCTGGCAGCCCCTGCTTCCGCAGCGCAGGGACCTCTGCCAGTTCCGTGATGGCCTGCAACAGCCCGTCACGCAGGGAGTCCAGCAGGCCCTGGTAGATGACATTAGCAGAAGCCCTGGCCAACTGGAGGTGGAAGGCCACGTCGGCCAAGGCATATGCCTCCGGCGCATCCAGGGACGCCTGCAGGCGTTCGACACTCTCGGCAAGGGCCGCCACGTCCTGCTCCGATCGGTGCTCCGCTGCCAGCATGGCGATGCGAGGCTCAATGGTCTGCCGCACTTCCAACAGGTCGGCAAAGCGCCGGTGATCGACGCGCAAGACGAACTGGAGCACCTGAGCAATCGCCTTCGCGCCCGGGGCAGTGACCTTGGCGCCACCAGCGGCGCCGGTGCGAATCTCAACCAGACCCGTCTCGCGAAGCACCGTGAGCGCCTCCCGCACCGTGGTTCGACTGACGCCGAATTGACGAGCAATCTCCCGCTCGGCAGGCAACTTGCTGCCCAGCGGAAAGGAGCCGTCAAGGATGCCGGCTTTGATCTGCCGGAGCAGTTCCTCGTAAGTCCGGACTGGGGACACCGGGATAAACACGGGAGGGACCTCCAGCGATCTAATGGTTGGACCATTCTACCATGAGCGCCGCGTTTGTCAATGGCGCCGCGGCCTGGGATCGCGTCCTGTCAAGTGATGGGAATAGCCAGCGGTGCTCCCGCCCTTGCTACGTGGCCCACTCGCCGATACGCATGCCCGTCTGTAGGAGCAGCATGACGATGGCCACGCTGCGGAGCAGGTAGCGGCCGTGCCGCCCCGCCCCGCGTACGAGCGCGTGGACCTCGCACGGCTGGAAGGTGCGCGGGGCAGGGCGAGCATCGTTGTCGATGCAAACGAGAGGCGGCTCTCTGCTTGCCTTGAGGAGATGACCCTTGCTGGCGGTTGAAGCTGTGACGGACGATTTCATCCTGGTCGCTGACTGCGTCAACGTGGGGATTCTGCGCTCCAGGCGAGCCTATTGCAATAGCATAGCCCGATCGAATGGGCCAGTGCGCGCGTGGACGCCGTTGCCGCCATTTGCTACGCTCTACGTCGGCCCCGTTCTTTGCCAGGAAGACGGAGCGCCGGAAGCAAAGAGGAGGAGCTGTTCTATGATGTATTACGTGAACTTTGGCGCAACACGCATCCCCGTGTCGGCCGTCTCGCTCGGTGGCAACCGGTTGGGTGACGAGGGTGTCGACCCTGCGGCGTGGCCGCCGATCGTGCAGCGGGCGCTGGAGCTCGGCGTGCGCCTGTTCGACACCAGTTCGAGCTACAACCAGGGGCGCAGCGAGGCCATCCTCGGTGAGGTGACGGCCCCCTGGCCGGAGCGCACCTACATCGCCACGAAGGTCGGCGTACCGGTGATGACCAACGACTATCCCAACCGAGCGTTCACGTCGGCAACTATCTTGCGCGATGCTGAGGGCAGCCTCCAGCGCATGCGGCGCGACGCCTTCGACCTCTACATGCTGCACAGCCCGACGGTACAGCAGTTGGAGACGCAGGACTGGCTGAGCGCCATCGACCGCTTGCGGGCAACCGGCAAGCTGCGCCATTTCGGCATCTCCACTAGCGACCACGCCTCCGGCCTCTGGGCCATCCAGCACGGCGCGGAGTTCCTGCAAGTTGAGTACAGCATCCTCGATCCCACAGCCGAGGACGAACTGTTGCCGCTGGCGCAGCAGCGCAACACCGGGATCATGGTGCGCATGCCGCTGGCCAGGGGCCTCCTGACCGGCAAGTTCCCGGTTGGTCAGCCGTTACCGGCCGACCAGCAGTGGCGACGTCCACAGGGCGACGTGTTGCAGACGCGCTTGCAACGCATCGAGCAGCTGCGCTTCCTGGAGCGGCCCGGCCAGACCCTGAGCCAGGCGGCGATCCGCTACGTCCTGCGGCACCCGGCCGTCCACTGCGCCATCCCCGGCGCCCGCACGCTGGAACAGTTGCAAGCCAACGTTTCTGCCGTCGACGCAGAAATGACGGACGAGGAGTACGAACGCATCCGCGCCTTGCAGGCACAGTGGCGGGAGGAGGGGACCTGGTAGGTGGAGCGGGTTCGGTCGGTATGCTATGGCTATGTCGAGAGAAGGCGGGTAGGCATGGCTGGTGACATTGCGTGGCAGCGACCGCGGCGTAGCTTTTGATGGCAGCTCTCGGCCTCACGGCACGCCTCTTTGAGGACGACACGGAACTCTCGCTGCTCCGTCTGGCGCTCACCTTGGGGGCTGAAGGCACCGGCGGGCCACTGTCCGTGACGGAACGCCAACTGCTGGCTCAGGCGCAAGTGGCATCCCCGCCAGCTGGGGCAGCCCTGGATCGAGTGCGGGTTGCCATTGTGAATGGCGGTGACCCTCTGGGCGAGATGCTTAGTCGAATGCGAACTGCCGATCAACGCCGAACGGTCGGAGCTTTCTATACACCGCCCGAGATCGTCAAGGCGATGGTGGACTGGGTGCTGAGCCATGACCCGCAGCGAGTCGTTGATGCCGGTTGTGGTAGTGGCCGCTTCGCCGCCGAGGTTGCGCGGCGTTCCCCTGCGACAGCGATCCTTGCCGTTGACATCGACCCGGTGGCAACCATACTGACGCGGGCTGCGCTGAGCATCCTCGGCACTCGCAAGGCCACGGTGATTCAAGGGGATTACGCTACATGGTCGTTGCCACCCGCTGATGGGAGAACCGCTTTCATCGGTAATCCGCCTTATGTGAGGCACCACGATCTATCGGTTCAGGCGAAGACCTGGGCCATCGACGCTGGCAGGCTTCTCGGGCAAAAGGTGTCGGGACTCTCCGGCTTGCATGCACATTTCTATCTTGCAACGTTGCTGAAGTCCCAACCCGGCGATATCGGTTGTTTCGTGACCAGTGCGGAGTGGCTCGACGTTGGCTATGGGTCGGCCCTGCGCGCGCTCTTCCTCAATGGGCTGGGAGGACAAGCCCTGCACATATTCGATCCTTCGGCGTTTGCCTTTGCGGATGTGCAGACCACCGCGGTAATCGCCTGCTTTGCATGCGGCACGCAAGTGGAAAGCATTCAAGTGGCCCGCGTATCCTCACCGGAAGACTTACGCAGTCTCGGTTCGGGGCACACCGTGCCTAGAACAGTCCTTGCCGACACGCTACGCTGGTCGAGTCTTCTGCGCCCAACCGAATCCGTGGCCGGGCGTGATGAGACGGTGCCGCTCCGTTCGCTGGCGCGCGTACATCGCGGGCTCGTCACCGGGGCAAACGACTACTTCATTTTGGACCGGGAGCGAGCAATCGACCTTGGGCTGTTACCCTGGTGCCGGCCCGCCATTACGGAAGGCCGGGAGATCCTCCAAGCAGGGGGCGTCCTCCGCAACGGTCCGGAAAGGAAGCTACTGCTGGACGTACCACGCGACGTAGACCGCCTGCGATTCCCAGCACTCGATGCTTACCTGCGCCATGGCGAGCAAGAACAGGGCGGTGAAACGGCCGTGACCCAACGCTACATTGCCAGCCGCAGAAAGCCGTGGTGGTATCTCGGCCGCCAGCACGCTGCACCAATTGTTGCTTCCTATATGGCCCGACAAGCACCGGCCTTCGCCCTTAACCCGGACGGGATGGCGTTGGTCAACATCGGGCATGGCCTCTTTCCAATCAAAACCATGAGCGGCGCCCGCCTGGAAAGCCTGTGTTCGTACTTGAACGCCAACCGCGCCGCTTTTCAGGGAAAAGGCAGAACCTACCAGGGCGGACTCGAAAAGTTCGAGCCCAGCGAAATGGAGGGGTTGCCCATTGACGCCACCTTTTTGGAGCGCGAGTGATGGCGGATAGTCACAGCCCACAGCCACAGCGCTGGAGCATGATTGAACTGAGTGTTCAACGGCGGCAAGCTATAGATGGCTTTGTGGCCTGGTGGAAAGACAAAGGAAACGCCGCCTACCAGCGTCACTTTGCGGAGGCATTGACGCAAGTCGGGACGCTGTTCACACAGACCGACGATCTCCTGACATTTGGCAGCCACCACCTAACTGGCGCAGGGCGCGTCGGCCGGGAGGTCATTCGGTACCTCGCTGGTCCGCCGGTCAGCGA
The DNA here is from genome assembly GCA_002404055.1 of Chloroflexi bacterium UBA4733. The sequence goes on along the minus strand of DHIZ01000010.1, from coordinate 208 downwards.
AGACGATCTTCAGATTCTTGCCGGCTCATCAAGCGATTCCACAACCGCAACTGCTGATGCAGTCGCCCAGGTTATCTTCGGCGTCCTCGATCCCCTTCGCTTTCCGTGGCTGTTCGACTCCGCTGGTCCCCGGCCCCCAACCGACTGGGAGCGTGATACCGCTCTTCGCTGGACTGCCGGGCTATTAGAGGGCTTTCAGAAATCATAT
>DHIZ01000065.1 GCA_002404055.1 Chloroflexi bacterium UBA4733 | reverse complement strand
ATCACACTGCGAAATCCAGACTTAGAGCCTGCAAAGCCGCCCTTCGGCGGCTGAATCAGTCCGCGAAGGCGGACTTCGCCTGGTGTAGCCCGCGACTTCAGTCGCCGGGCGTCCGGCACGACCGTCGCCGCCGGTATCACGTGCCGGCCGGTCGTACGCCCGCCTTGCCGCCGACGTTGGACCACAGTGCCCGTTCGACGCGTGACGGCGTCCAGTCGCCGCCCAACCGCCCCGCCCGTTCCCGGAGGGCGTCAGCATAGCGGGCGTAGTAGCGCAGGGTGAAATCCAGCTTCCCCAACGCCGGTACCTGGCCGGCGACCAGGTCATCGAAGAAGGGGTAGACTTGCGGCGCATAGGCGGCGGCAATGGCGGAAGCCGTGGCGGGGCCGACACCATCCAGGGTTGCCAGTAGCCGGATCGGCGTCAGGGGATCGGGAACGGCGGCCAACGCTGCTCTGCTCACGACTTCCACATCCTCGGCGGCATTGGATCGCACAAGCAGCAGGTTGCGTTGTCGCCAGACGCCCCGCGCCATCTTCCACTCCGTCGCTCGTAGCAGTTCCACCGCTGTGACGTAGGCAGGCAGCCTCGCTTTGAGCAACTCCGGCAACTCGTCCTGATACCAACGGTCCAACTCCGGCAGGCGCGATACCTCCTGAGCCAGCACCACCACCGGGTAGTGTTCCAGCGCGACGTGCCAGGCCAGCGGGTCAGTGTTCGGCCAGAGATCGTTCACGATAGCCAATCGCCTCTCCGCAGTTTCCGCGCTCCTGGCCGGTCTGCGCCAATTGTAGGCCCTGGCGCCTCCCTCGACGACCCGACGATGGTACAGTCCCCTGTCGTAGTCGGTTCGGACGGTTCGGCGTCATTGTATCGCTGACCCAGCACGCGGCGTCACCGAGTTGCTACCGACCAGAAAGGAAGACCATGCCGGCACTGCCACGGACGTTGCTCCAACCGCTTTTGTTGGAGCCATCGCGCGTCCATCGCGTCTATCGCGGCGGAGCTCTCCTGGAGAGGTGGCTCGGCGTGACGAACCCGGCAGATGGGCCGCAGCCGGAGGCCTGGTTCGGCGCCGTCAACGCCGCTCGGAACACCGGCGGCACTACGGCAGTCGAAGGCGTTGGGACGGTGATACTGCCGGAAGGCTGGCAGGTCGATGGCGCCGGACTGGACGGCTCATGTTCGATGCCGGCGTTGCTCGCCGCCTATCCCGAGGTGATCCTGGGCGCCCAGCACCTGCGCCTGCATGGCGCCACGACCGGCATCCTGTTCAAGGTGCTCGATTCAGCGATGCGGCTGACGGTGCAGGCCCATCCAGACAAGGTATTTGCCGCCCAGCACTTCCATTCGCCCTACGGCAAAGAGGAATGTTGGGTCGTGCTGGCTACACGCGAATTGGACGGCGACCCGCCGCACGTCTACCTGGGCTTTCGCGAGGCGGTTGAGCCGGCCACGCTGCAGCGCTGGGTGGCCGAGGGCGACGTGCCGGCTCTGCTTGCGGTGCTGCACAAGATCGCCGTGTACCCCGGCGACGTCTATTATGTGCCTGCCGGCACGCCGCACGCCATCGGCCCTGGCTTGCTGATCGCCGAAGTCCAGGAGCCAACCGACTTCACCATCTCCTTCGACCGCGAGTTCGGCGGCGCACTCTTACCCGACGAGCGTCGCTTCCTCGGCCTGACTATGCCCCAGGCGCTGGAAGCCGTCCACCTGGCGCCGTTGTCCGACTGGTCGCTCAGCCACCTGCAGCGCGCCGCCAATCCCGGAGTGGTGCGGATGACCGCAGGTCAAGCGGCGGCGACACAGGTCGCCCGGCCCGTCGGTGACGGCGGCCAGGACAAGTTCTGGATCGAGTTGCTGACGGTCGGCGCCGACGACCAGTTGTTGCAGCGCGCGTATGGTACCCTCGCCATCGGCATCGTCGTGGGCGGTTCCGGCGCCCTCAGTAGCAGCAATGGCCGCGAACTACCGGTGCGCCAGGGCCAGGGCTTCCTGCTGCCGGCCACGCTGGGTGGGTGGCAGGCGCTATCGGGCGGCATCGGCCTGCGTCTGATCGTCTGCGGCCCCCAGCCGAGTGGCCTGGCGGGCACACTGGGTCGGTCCTGATAGGGTTGGTGCTGTTCAGCCGTCCTCCAGCTCTTGCTGAAGGTCACTCAGGCGGATGGCAAAGCCGGGCAAGACATCTCCGCCGTCAAGGGTCTCGCTTGGACGAACGTGCCTGATTTGCCCTCCCTGGTAGACCGTGACCATTCCGGTCTGAGGATTCAGGTACCAGAGCAGACGCACGCCCGCTCGCAGCCAGTCCCGTACCTTGTCCATCACTCGGTCGGCACGATCAGTGGGCGAGATGATCTCAACCACAAAATCGGGTACCCGCTCCGTCGCGGCAGCGTCAATGTCTTGTGGCCGGTTTCCCCGCTGAAAGAAGGCAATATCGGCGCCACGGGCGTCAAACTCGCTCTCTTTAATGCGCACCATCGTGTCGCCACCCACAACCTGCCCGAGCCGGCGTTGGCGTACAAAGCTGCGCACTTCGGCGCTGAGAGCAACCAACAGGAAGCTATGGCGATAGGTCGGCACATCCCACTCCACTACGCTTCCGTCGACCAACTCCCGGAGTTTGCCATCGTCAGGAAAATTCGCCAGATCATGAATCGAGTAGCGTCGGGTGCGGGCAGGAGAAGCTACCATCAGTAACCGGCCTTCCTTGAGACGTCAGTCCATGGTCCACTATGCTACCCGTTGGGCGCCGTCCAATCGAAGACGACGCCCAAATACTCATCTTTCTGGTGAGTCAGTCCGGCGTAGGCTTCCTGGCAGCGTTGCGGGGGGAGCACGTGCGTGCGTAGCGGGTCCACCACCAGGCGGCCATCCATGATCCAGCGCAGGAGGGTGCGGTAGTTGTTGAGGATGTTGTGCTGCGCGCGCTCGGTTTCGGCGATGGGGAAGGTCCACTCCAGGGCGCCGATGAGCCGGATGGCCTGGAGGTGGATGCGTGCCAGCATCGGGGTCATGTCGGCCACATGACTCGCCCGCGGGCTGCCCAGCGAAATCACGTCACCGTGGCGCGCCGCCATCTCCACGCCTTGCGCCAGCAGGTCGGACCGCCCCACCGCCTCCACCACAACCCGTGCCCCCTTGCCGGAGGTCCACTCGCGCACCGCCGCCTGCGCCGCGTCACCGGACACCGCCGCTGCCCGCCGGATGCCACAGCGCAGCGCCAGCTCCACGCGGCGCGGCGCCGGGTCCAGCGCCAGGACATCCGCCCCGGCCAACTGGAAGATCTGGGCCGCCATGTTGCCAACCAGACCCAGACCGATCACGACCACCTGCTCGCCGGCAGCGAAGGAGGAGGCGCGCAAGGCCGTGATGGCCACGCCCGCCATGCGCGTGAAGACGGCCTGCCGACCATCCGCCTCGGCCGGCACCGGTAGCGCGAATCGGGCGACGTTCGCGCGCACCAGCGAGCCATGGCGCGAGAAGGTCAGAATGCGGTCGTCCGGCTGAACGTTGGTCGTGTCCGGCCCCACAGCCAGAACCGTGCCCAGGTGCCCGTAGCCGGTGCGCGCCGGGTAGATGGACGCCGGTCGCGCCGCCTGACCGGCGCGGTACACCGCCGGCGTCTCGGCCATGAGGTTGGTATAAAAGGAGCCCTCCGTGCCGGCACTGATGATCGAGTACTCGCCACGCACGATCGCCTCGCCCCGCTTCAGATCGGCCGGGTCGATCTGGAAAGGCTCTAACTCCGCCTGCTCTAGTCCGCTGAAAACGACTGCCTCGCCACGCATTGCTCGCTCCTACTTTGCCCAGTCCATCGGCGCCGGTGGCGCAAAACCTGAAGTGATGTCCACGGCGCCGCCCTGCTTCATGGACGTGTCGACGGCATTGAGAATCTCGACGACGTGAGCGGCCTGGGCGCCGGTGGCGCGTTGCGGGCGACCTTCGGCGATGGCCTGCCCCAGTTCCACGACGGCGCGGCCCCACTCGGTGCCCTTGTACGGTTCCTTCACGAGCGGTACTGCACTGTAGGGCTTGCCGAACGGCGCGAACTCCAGGGCGGAGTTGAACCCCTGCCAGCTTTCCAGATAGAGGGAGCCATCGTCGCCATGGAACTCGATGCCCTTCTGCTTGGTTTGCTGGGCGACATAGAAATCGGTGGTCAGACGAACGACCGGCCCGCTCGCCAGCTCGATTGCCGCGACCACGAAGTCCGGGGTGTCGATGTGAAAGTGTACACCGCCTTTCGTGACGCGGTCGGGGTGCAACACCGTTCCGTAAGCGGTGGCCCGGCGGGCCGGCCCGAAGATGGTCGTCAGGATCGTCAGCGGGTAGACGCCAACGTCGAACAAGGCGCCCACTGCGTAGAAGGGACTCGGCGCCGGGTGCCAGGACTCGATGCGTCCCCAATTCACTTCAGCGTAGGCCAGCCGAATCGTGCCGAGTTGCCCCTCTCGGATCACCTTCCAGGCGGTCTGTTGGGCTTCACCGAGAAAAGTGATGGGCGAGCAACTCAGGCGCAGCCCGCGCTGAGCAGCGAGGTCGACCAGCCCCTTGGCTTCGGGGTAGGTGATCGCCAGCGGCTTTTCACTATGGACGTGCTTACCCGCGTTGAGCGCCGCTGTTGTCACGGCCACGTGGGCAGTGTGGATGGTGAGGTTGAGCACCACGTCTACCGCGTCATCCGCCAGCAAGGCGTCGAGGTCCGGGTAGGCGACGCCGCCATGCTGGGCGACGTAGTCCTGCGCTCGTTGCGGGTCAATATCGGTGGCGCCGCGGAGCACAATGTTTTCGTAGGGCTGCAGCGTGCGGGCATACTGGCCGGCGATGTTGCCGCAGCCCACCACTGCCACGCGCAGGGTTGTTCCAGTCATCAGGAGGATCCTTTCAGCACCGTTGTGGCGGAGAGTGTACAGTCGAAACGCAGGCCGTGTCAGACGCCCGGTGTCGCGCCGCCGTCGATGATCACCTCAGCGCCGGTCATGGAGCGAACACGGTCGGAGACGAGCAGGAGCACCATTGCGGCGATCTCGTCGGGGTCAACCATATGGCCCAATGGAATGGAACCGGCGGTGTGCGCTTTTGCTTCCGCCACGGTGATGCCGCTGGCCGCCGCCCGTTGCTCAGCCAACCGGTCCGCCCGCTCCGTCGCCGTCGAGCCGGGAGAAATGGCGTTGATCCGCACGTTGTGCCCAGCCAGCTCTTTGGAGATGCCGCGTGTGAAGTTCAGCAAGGCGGCGTTGGCCGTTGAACCGGCCAGAAAGGCGGGTGATGGCGTGCGACCGGCGCCGCCGACAATGTTGACGATGCGCCCGTCGCGGCGCTCAATCATGTGCGGGGCGACGGCACGCACCAGGCGGATGTAGCCCAGCAGCTTCAGGGTCCAGGCGTCCAGGTACGCCTCGTCCGGCAGCGTCAGGAAGGCGCCGGCGCTGGCCGCCCCGGCATTATTGACAAGGATGTCCAGGTGGCCAAAACGCTGCAACGCCATTGCCACGACGCGCTGGATGTCCTCCGGTTGCCGGACGTCCGCCGCGATAGGCAACACGACGGCGTCAGCACTCCCGGCGGACGGGGCCATGCTCGGTTGCGCCCTGATTGCCGCGGCCGTGGCCTGGAGCCGTTCTTCGTTGCGCGCCACGATAGCAACACGCACCCCCTCCTGATGCAGGGCGCGCGCACAGGCAGCGCCAATGCCCGCGCTGCCGCCGGTCACGATCGCCGTCTTCCCGGCAAGGTGCAAATCCATCACTGTCTCCTCGTCGTCGCCACCCTACGATTGCGGGATGAACGGCAGGTGATTTTGCGCGATGTACTGGTCACCCAGCAGGGTGAGCTGGACGCGGTAGGTCACGAAGGGGATGGATGTCCCCGGCACGTTGCCCGCCTTGTCGTTCTCGGAGTGGTATTCCATGATTGCCGCCTGGAAGCGCTGGGTCCAGCGCACGGCGCCGTCCGGGCCGGTCCGCTGCTTCGGCTCCTCCAGCGGGTAGCCGAAGGTGTCCTCCTTGCCGTGGCCATCGAAGAACCGCTTGAAGAAGGTCGGGCTGCCGTCGGGCGCGACGTTGGCGACGAAGTGGCCGGTCTGCAGGAAGTAGTAGGAATCGCCGGCCGGTGGGCTGTTCTTGTCGGCCGGCGGATCGGTGGCGCCGCCAAAGAGCAAAGGTACCAGCAACCGGCGCTCTATCTGATAGGTGGGAGCATTCTCCGGGTGATACTCCAGCACCACACGCTGAAAGTATTGCACGGTCTGGCCGGTGATCGGGTCGCAGATCACTTCGCTGCGCGGGTAGCCCAGGATATCCACGTCACCGTGCGTTCGCAGGTATTGCAACCAGGCGCCGCTGACCGTGTGGTTGGTTTGCGGGAACGTATAGGAGCCGCCTGTGGTAGCCGGCAACTGACAGTTCACGCCGGGCTGGGGCGTGGCCGTCGGCACTGCCGTGGCGGTCGGCACCACGGTAATCGGCGGCGGGCCGGAGGTGAAGCTGGTGATGCCGGCGCCACCGATGTAGATGTCTTGCGGACTGGAGCCATCTACCACGATTGCTCCACTGCCCTTCTGGAAGATCGGCACGAAGGTTGATCCGCCGTCAGCGCTGCGTAGGGCAGCAGTAGACGTGGTGATGTAGACGTTGTTGCCGTTGAGCGGGTCAACGGCAATGCCGGCGATCGGGTCGCCCGGCTTATTGATGACTGTCCAGTTGCTACCACCGTTCGTGGTCTTGACCAGGGAGTTCGGAGACGTGGCGACGTTGACATAGAGCGTCTGGGTGGAAGTGGTGTCGAAGGCCAGTTGGAGGACAGTGCCGCTCGGCAGGCCGCTATTCATGTTGGTCCAGGTGTTGCCGTTGTCGGTCGACCGCCAGACGCCGGGGTCGGTGTTGGTGTCGGTGCCGGCGTAGAAGTCGGCTGGCGAATTGTGGTCGTAGGCCATGGCGTGGACGCTGCGCGCTCCCATGCCACTGAGCTGGGCGACGGTCACACCGCCATCGGTGGACTTGTAGACGCCGGCATTCGTGCCCAGGTACACCGTTGACGCCACTGTTGGGTCGACGACAATTGCCTGTACGCTGCTGCCGTTCAGGCCGGAAGCGCCGGCCGTCCAGGTCGCACCGCCGTTATGGGTGTAGTAGAAGGCCCCCTGCTTGGTGACCCCGTTGTAGCCGCCGGCGTAGAGCGTTTGCGGATCGATCTTGGCGATGGCCATGGCGAACAGGGAAAACGGCGCGAACGTCGCCGAGGTGTTGGCAAACGTCTGGCCGCTGTCGAAACTCTTGAAGACATAGACACTCTGATTCTGGTCGCTGCCCGCCGCGAACACGATGTGCGTGTTGGTCGGGTCCACCACCAACTGGTCAAAGACGTGGTCGGCGTAGACCGTGGTGAAGCTGCCGGTACCGGCCTGGGCATTGCGCGCCGGTAGGAAGGCCAGCGCCAACAAGAGCATGACAGCAACCGGAACCAGACGCGAGAGGCGCACTGGCAGCGTACGCGGTGTGGAATGCATAGTGTCCCTCTCCTTCGATAGCGACACGGCGGTCGCCTACCGATCCTATTGTGCCTGGATCGTCACATGTTGCATCACCACCGGCGTCACGGGAAGTGACTTCGTGCCCGAGGGGTCCGCCGGATCGGCTTTCAATGTCACCTTGCTGATGGCCGTCACAGCGTCCATCCCCTGTACCACTTTCCCGAAGTAGGTGTAATTTGGCGGCAGCGACGTGTCGCTCGCTGTGCAAATAAAGAACTGGCTGCCATTGGTGTTTGGACCAGAGTTGGCCATCGCCACGGCCCCGGCAGTATACACGCTGGAACTGGACGGCAGTTCGTCCTTGAAGCTATACCCCGGTCCCCCCGCACCGGTACCCTTCGGGTCGCCCCCCTGGATCACGAAGCCCGGCACGACGCGATGGAAGATGAGCCCGTCGTAGAAGCCGTGGCAGGCGAGGAATACGAAGTTATTGACCGTCACCGGCGCCTGCGGGGGTAGCAACTGGATGACGATATTGCCGTACTGCGTCTGGATGGTCGCCGTGTACTGCTTTTTGGGGTCGACCTGCATTGCTGGTGGGGCGCTGTAGGTGCGCTGGGGTGTCCCCGTCGGCGTACCAGCGCCGCAGGCTGCCTGGACTGCCGCCGGGTTGGCGGTGCCGGCCGCCGTGGCCGCCGGTTGGCCACAGCCTGCCAGCAGAATGAGAGCTACTGCCCCCAGGATCGTCGGGCGCCATTGCCGCATATCATCTCCATACTTCGGGGCAGCGTATCGCCCGGTACACTGGTGCCGTCATGCTACGCCGTTGCTGCTGTTCACTGCCGCCACTGGTCCTACTGCTATTGTCGCTGTGCGCCTGGGGTTCGCCCCAGTTTACCGGCAGCGACAGCGGCGGACCAGCCATCGGTCCGCCGGAACTGGCGCTGTTGCAGCAGGAGAAGCCGCCCAGCATCAGCGCGGCCAGCGCGCTCCTCATGGATGACGCCAGCAGCACCCTGCTCTGGACCCGGCAGCCGGGCGAACGCCGCGCGCCCGCCAGCCTCACCAAGATGATGACCGCGTTGGTCGTGCGAGCCGATGACCCGCTGAGCAGCGTCGTCGTCATCTCCTCGCTCGCTGCCGGCACACCTGGCTCCCGTATGGACGTGCAGACCGGTCAACGGCTTACCGTCGGCCAATTGCTGTATGGCCTCATCCTCCCCTCCGGCAACGATGCCGCCGTGGCGCTCGCTCAGGGTACCTCCGGCTCCGTGGCCGCCTTCGTCGTCCAGATGAACGTGCATGCTCAGGCGATGGGCTTGACCGGCACGCACTTCCTCAATCCGCATGGGCTGGACGAGGCCGGACATTACTCCACAGCCCTCGATCTCGCCACACTCGGACAGGCCGTGCTGCGGGACCCGGTGCTGGCCGGCATCGTGCAGACGCGCCAGGAAGTAATCCGCGCTCCGAATGGGCAGGTACTTTTCGATCTGCATAATCTCAACCAACTGCTGGGTACCTATCCCGGCGCCGACGGCATCAAGACCGGCACGACGGCCGCCGCCGGGGAGAACCTGGTTGCGGCCGACCTGCGCGACGGCCACCAGATGATCGCCGTCATCCTGGGGAGCACCGATCGCTACGCTGACGCCCGTGCCCTCCTGGACATGGGCTGGGCTAACTGGCGCTGGCTGAACCCGCAACTGCCGCCCCTCGCCACCCTCGACAGCGGCGCCGTCGACCTGGAAGCCGAACACTACACCGGCATTCCTGTACCGGCCTGGGCCGCCGATCAGGTGCAGTTGGAACTCCACGTCGATCCCACGCTCGGTGCGGAGGTACAGTCCATGCACCCGCAGAAGGTGGGGACGGCCGATTGGTGGCTGGGCGACCAGATGGTAGGGCACGCAGACGTTGTAGGGATACGGGGATGAAGGGGTTGAGGTCCCCCCATGACCGCTGAACGCCTCCAGAAGTTGCTGGCTGCCGCCGGTGTGGCCTCGCGGCGCCAGAGCGAAGCGCTCATCACCAGCGGCCGGGTGCGTGTGGATGGGCAGGTGGTCACGACGCTGGGCACACGCGCGACCGCGCAGCAGCGCATTGAAGTGGATGGGCAACTGCTGCGCGGCATGGCGTCGCTGCAGTACGTGGTGCTGCACAAGCCGGTTGGCTACGTCACGACGGCAGCCGACCCGCAGGGGCGGGCGACGGTGTTCGATCTCCTGCCACCTGGACCGCGGCTGTTTCCAGTCGGCCGCCTGGATCGCGAGAGCGAAGGGCTGCTGCTGCTGACCAACGACGGCGACACGGCGTACCGTATGACGCATCCGCGCTTCGGGCTGGAGAAGGAGTACCACGTCTGGACAGCGCAGCCGACGGCAGAGCAGTTGCGCCAACTGGCGGCCGGCGTGGTGCTGGAGGACGGCCCAACCGCCCCTGCCCGCGTGCAGGAAGTGAGTCGCGGACCGGATGGTGCGATCCTCTCGGTCATTCTGCACGAGGGCCGTAACCGCCAGGTGCGGCGGATGCTGGCCGTCGTGGGGCTGCCCGTCGATCGATTGGTACGCGTCCGCCTGGGTCCGCTCCACCTGGACCGGCTGCCGGCCGGCGCCTGGCACACACTCGACTCGGAGGAGGTAGCATGGCTGCGACGGATGCTTGCCTCGGCGGAAGCCGGTGAGAACGGGGAGAAACGTGCCGGTCGCAGCGACGATCGCCCTTGATGGTCCGGCCGGCGCCGGCAAAACGGTTGTCGGCATGGGGGTGGCTCGGGAGTTGGACTACCTGTTCCTCGATACCGGCGCCATGTATCGGGCCTTGACCTACCTGGCCTTGCTGCGCAACGTCGCGCTGACCGACGAGACGGCGCTGGTCGAACTGGCGCAGCAGGCGGCGATTGATATCCTGCCGGATGGTGTAGCCGACGGCCGCCCCTACACGGTGCTGGCTGCCGGTGAGGACGTCACCTGGCAAATCCGCAACCCGGTGGTGACCGAAAGCGTGTCAACATTGTCGGCCTGGCCCGCCGTTCGCCACGAGATGGTCGAGGCCCAGGCGCTGCTGGCGGCGCGCGGTTGCTGCGTGCTGGCCGGACGCGACATCGGTACGGTGGTGCTGCCCCGGGCCGACCTGAAGATCTTTCTGGTGGCCAGCCTGGAGGAGCGGGTGCGCCGGCGTGCGGAGGAACTGCGGGCGCGGGGTGAAGCAGTGGACGAGGCGGCGCTGCGCGCAGCCATCACGGCGCGCGATGAGCTGGATAGCGGGCGGGAGGCGTCGCCGCTCAGGCCGGCTGACGATGCCCACATGCTGGATTCTACGGGTATGACTGTGGACGAGGTCGTGGCCACGATCCTGGCCCTGGCTCGTAAGGGGGCGGATTGACCGTGCAGGCAACGTTTCCCAGCGCCGTGAGTCGTCTGGAGCAGTTGGCCCGTCTGGCGTCGCAGCAGTTTGACGTGGCCGTCGTTGGCGGCGGCATCACCGGCGTCGGCATCGCCCTGGACGCCGCCACGCGGGGCCTGCGTGTCGCCTTAGTTGAGCGGCTGGATTTCGCAGCAGGAACGAGTAGCCGCACCACCAAACTCATCCACGGCGGCCTGCGCTACATGGCCCGGGGGCAGCCCGGGGTCACGCGCGATGCCAGCATCGAACGCCGCCACCTGCTGCACCTGGCCCCCCAACTCGTTCACGCCCTGCCCTTCGTCGTCCCCTTGACCGGTCTCCGCGACCGCTTCGTGATGACCGCGGCGCTCACCGCCTATGATGTCCTGGCGAGCTTTAAGAACGTCCGCAACCACCACGGCCTCAGCCACGACGAACTGTACCAATGGTTCCCGGTGCTGCGCGGCGCCCACTACAGCGGCGGCCTTGTCTATTACGATGGCCAGACCGACGATGTCCGTCTCACCATCACGGTCCTGGAAGAGGCCCTCCGCTATGGCGCCGTTGCCGCCAACCACTGTGAGGCCGTCGGCTTCGCCGGGAACGGCCACGTCGACCAACTGCGCTGCCGCGACGTGCTTGCTGGCGAGGAGTTCACGATCAATGCCCGCCGTGTGGTGCTGGCCAGCGGCGTCTGGGTCGACACCTTGCTCGGGCGAGACGTGGCGACCCACCGGCCACTGGTGCGGCCGGCCAAGGGCGTCCACCTGATCCTGCCGCGGCTGCCCTTCGGTGATAAGGGCGCCTTGCTGCTGCGCCACCCCAGAGACGGTCGCTACGTCTTCGTGGCGCCCTGGAAAGGGCGCACCCTCATTGGCACGACGGACACTGCCTATACCGGCAACCTGGCGGACCCCCCGGTAACTCCAGCCGATGTGCGCTATCTGCTGCAGGTCGTCAATGCCGCTGCGCCGTCCATGCGGGCAACGGAGGCGGACGTGCTGGGCGTGCAAGCCGGCTTACGCCCGCTCATCAACGCCCGGGCCGGCGCTGCCGACGCCGTTTCCCGCGAGGATCGCATCACCGTCACCAACTCCGGTGTCATCGCCATCGTCGGCGGCAAGTTGACGACGTACCGCCATATGGCAGAGAAGGTCGTGGATAAGGTTGTCACCTTGCTCCAGCAGGATGGCGCCCTGAAGGCCGCGCCACCCTGCCGAACAGAGGAGGTACCGCTTGGCGGCTTTCCGCGCGCTGAGGCGGGCGAACTGGCGCGCCAACAGCTCATGCGCGAGTTGCGCGGTTCCTTCTCACGCGACGTGGCGGAGCATTTGATCGCCAGTTACGGCGCTGGCGCCGCAACCATCGGCGCCCGGGCCGCGGCGCAGCCGGAACTCGCGGAACGGTTGGTGCCCGACCTGCCCGTGATAGGGGCCGAGGTGGCGTACGCTGTCGAGCGCGAGTTAGCAGTGACCCTGGGCGACGTCTTAACCCGTCGCCTGGGCATGACGCTGCTTGCCCCGCGCGCCACCCTGGCAGTTGCTCCGGCAGTGGTTGCACAGGTTGGCGCACTGTTGGGCTGGGACGCTTCCGAACAGCAAAGGCAACTCGCTGCCTATCAAGCTGAGGCGTCCGGCCACACCTGGAGTTGACGGGCTGTTTGAGACGGTTGTGCGATTCGCGGTTTCCGGACAGCATCGTTCGCGTACGCCCCGAAGTTGTCACCACTGGCGAACTCCCCGAGGGGTCGCTGCCCCAGTCCATGGGGTGAGGCGGCGCCGTTGCCGTTCGTGACACTGCTCGCCGCCGGCGGGGCTACCGCTCCTGGTACGAGTTCCGCAGGTTCTAGAGCGTGTCATGAACCTCTAGAGCGCCGGTCCACTATTCGCAGCCGCCGTTCACCCGCCCTTAAAAGGGCGGGCTACGTTAACAAAGCGCCGTAAACGACGCTACAAGTCCGGTTCGGCGGCGCGTTTTCGCACGGCGGTGGCCGTCGGGGAGTATCCCAGGGCGCTTCAGCGTCCTTTGTTAACGTAGCCCTACGCTTTAGCGTAGGGTGGGATTGCAGACGCAAGCAGTGGACCGGCGCTCTAGCGGTCGGGGGAGGCCATGGGGGCATGCGAGATGCCAACACCTATCCGACCGACGTCCGCGACGTCGCGCGGGCCGTCGTTGCGTTCTACCCAACCCTGATGGCTCCGGTGGCCCCCGGAGGCACACGATCTGCGGGCGACCTTATCCTTGCGTTAGACGGCGTGCGCGGCATACCCCTGGCGTTTGCTGCCCTACGACTTCCCAGTCCGGCCGGCCGTCTACCAGCAGGCACAGCGCTGGCTCGCCGCGATCTGCTGCGAGGCGATGGTCCCCGGTGGCCTTTTGTGGCGTTGCCCCTGCCTCTTAGTCTGGATTTCGCAGTGTGAT
>DHIZ01000310.1 GCA_002404055.1 Chloroflexi bacterium UBA4733 | reverse complement strand
CAGCGAGGCCCTCTCCCGTCAGGGCATAAGGGGCGACGAAAAACTGTCAGGTGATGTGGAGTTGGCAGAAGGCTTGCCAGGTGGGGATCTGCCAATCGGGGAAGCGCCCAGAGGGCACCCGGCACTGGGCGGGGGTGCGGAGAGCGGTGACGGTGGCGTTGAGGATGTAGCGGCCCCAGGTGAAGAGGCTGCGTTTGGCGGGCGCGGGGCGAGGTCGGGCATGCGCGGCACGCCGTAGCCGCGATCAGCGACCAGCACGACGTGGTCGCGCAACTCCGGCGGCAGCGCGGCTTGGACATCGTGCAGCAGGCCGTGCAGGTGGGTCCAGTACGCGCCAGGGGCCAGGGGGACGTTCTGCCCTCAGCCCCGGTCGCTCATGAGAGAGCACATGTTGTGCCCGCTTCTGTCAAGGCCATCTCAGGCGGTGCTGTTGGCACGCCGATTGCTACCACAGCCAGGCAATCGGCGGATAGCTACGACATTAGACCATCCGGTTGGTCTACACCAAGCCGGTGACACGGCGGCGCGATGCCGGGTTCCTGCACCCTGGTGCGTCCGTGCGACCTGGGGAGACGCGGAGAGGCAGCCAATGCCGGAGACCACTAACACGCTCAGTGATGCATTGGTCGGCCGTTTGCTCGGCCCCTATCGCATTCAGGCTGTGCTCGGTCGCGGCGGCATGTCGGTCGTCTATCGTGCTACCCAGACGACGCTGAACCGCCTGGTTGCCCTTAAAGTGCTTCCGCAGGAATTTGCTGGCGACACCGTCCTCGTCCAGCGCTTCCTCCAGGAAGCGCGCGCCGCCGCCGACTTGCAACACCCCAACATCATCCCCGTGTACGACCTTGGCAAGTCTGACGATGTGTACTTCATTGCCATGCGCCTGATTGAAGGCGTGACCCTGGCCCGCGCCGTTCCGGCGGGAGGACTGCCCCTGGTGCGCGTCGTCGGCATTGTCGAGCAGATCGCCGCCGCACTGGACTATGCGCACGCCCGTGGCGTCATTCACCGCGATGTGAGCGCCGGCAACGTGATGCTGGAGACCGGTGACCGCGTCACACTCATGGACTTCGGTATTGCGCAGGCGCAAGCGGGCGGTCGCCTCACGCGTGCCGGTGTTGCCGTTGGCACGCTCGAATACCTTTCACCCGAGCAAGCGCGGGGGGAGGCCGTCACGCCGCAGTCCGACGTGTATTCGCTCGGCGTACTCACTTATGAACTACTGACCGGGACGCTACCGTTTCGGGCGCCGGACGACCGCAGGCTGATCCTGCAGCACCTCGGCGCGACGCCACCATCTATCCGGACGGTGCGACCAGACGTGCCAGTCCGGGTGGACGATGCCATCGCGCGCTGCCTCGCCAAGGATCCGCTGCAGCGTTTTCCCAACGCTGGGGCGTTCGGCGCCCAACTTCGGGCAGCGCTCGGTGATACCCGGCTTGGCGCCGCCTTCCTTCCGGCGCCAAAGCTGACCAGACCGGCGCCCCTGGTACCCAGGCGGCTGGCGCTGGCAGCGCCAGCCATCCTCGTCGCGCTGCTGCTAGCAGCAGGCATCCACAACGTCCATCCCCATATTGCCGGGGCGGAATCGGTGGCAGTCAGTACGGCCACCCTCGTACCACAGGCCACGATGCAGCACGTCACAACAGCGACCTCAGCAACCACGACCGCGCCGGCCTTGAAGGCGTCCGTCGTGTCCTCGTCGGTCACTCCGGCAACACAGGCGTCGATTACTTCCACGACAACAGCGCCAGCGGCGGCTGCCTCAGCCACGCCGGCGCCACCGACGCTGGTGAACGTCGTGGCAACGACGCCCTCAATGGCCGTTCAAGGCTTCTACAACGCGCTCAATGCCGCCCTCACCGGCAACAGCGCCGCCTTCGTGCGCGCCTACAGCTACCTGAGCGATGGATTGCGGGCCAAGACCCCGTTTTCCGCCTTCGTCGCCCGCTACCAAGCGGACACCGCCACCATCACTTTCTGGTTCCCCGCACCTTCGGTCGCTGCTGGGACGGCAACAGTGGTCGTCACCACCACGGAGATCCAGGGCGGCCAGCGCCTGGTGAACCGCCTGAGCTGGCAACTCATTGCCACGCCCGCCGGGTGGCGACTCAACGACGCTACCACTGCCACGGCGAATGCCGGCCCATCCGACGGCAACGCCCTCGGTCGGCAGAGACACAAGGGTGACTGAGCTGCGTGACCGTCGCGTGCCGCGGAACGGCCTATCGAAGGGGGGAGGGGCGCCATACCAGGAAGCAGTACACGGCGGCGTACCCCTACGGTGGCTGCCGCCGTTTCGGCACAGGCCTTGCGTGCTCTGTGCAGGCTACTGAAGATGTTGGAAACATGAAGGGCGTCCCCATGCGGAGTAAGGAGTTGGGATGAAGGTGTCACTGACGACAGTCCTCGCTGGGATCGCCCTCCTATTGGCGCTATTGGCCCTCGTGAATGCGGCGCCCCCGTCGGTCGCACTCAGTCTGGCGGTGATCCTACTGGCACTCGCCGTCCTCGCTCCCGGGCTCAATCTTCGTCGCCGTCGGTTGTAATGAGCACACGGCCACCTGTGGGCTGCCTGGGTGAAGCCTCGCGGAGCGGTGCGCCAGGTCGAGCCAGGTGGGACGCTGGTTGTACCGGTTGGTGAGCGTCAGGCGCGTACGCGCAGATGCCCGGTCTCGGCGGCTGGGTACACAACGATATCTACATCGTTGCCCAACGCGATGAGACAGCGCGCTAGCCGTTCCAAGGAGAAACCTTCGAGATGGCCGCGTACCAAAGCCGAGACCTCGGGGTGCGTGATGCCAATGAGCATCGCCGCGGCATCCGTTGTCAGCCCCCGATCCTCGATCATCGTGGCGATGCGGTGGGCCAGTTCCGCCCGGACCAATTCCTCTTCGGGATCCGCGAAGCCCAAATCGGCGTAGACATTGCCGCTCCCAACCTCGAACTCAGGCTGATCCATTGCGTGTGCTCCTCCGTTCGGCATCGATCATCTTCGCTTGTCGTAGCCGGGCCCGGACAAGCTCTATCTCGCGTCGGGGCGTCGCGATGCCATGCGTCGACTTCTTCTGAAAAGCGTGCAGCACGTAAATGGCCGTAGATAGCCGGACCGTGTAGACTGCCCGGTAGGTGGCGCTGTCCCAGTCGTCCACAATTTCCAGCACGCTTGCTCCTCCGAAGCCCTTCAACGGCTTGGCGGTTACCGGAGTCCGCCCCTTTTGTGCTCTGTAGAGCGCGAACCCGATGGCCCGTTGTACCGGCTGCGGAAAGTCCTTAAGATCTTGTTTCGCCCCACCTATCCAGACGAGCTCTCGTAACGCTTCCACTATTCCATTATCCTCGTCCGGCCATCATCTGTCGAGGTACTCCGGTCGAAGTGCGCGGGATCCCCCCGTAGCGCGGCTCATCCAATCACCTTTTGCCCGCCCGGCGGCTCAGCCTGGGCGACGTCTTCGCCGGACGGCATCCTTCCGCGCTGTTCACCGGCTCGCTCCAGATTCAGTGCCAACAACCAGCCCAGCATATCTTCGTCACTCAGATCATGAGGCCAGCTGTAGGCGTCGAGCACCGCGTGATCGAGCGTGCGGTGGGCCAGGTCAAGCCAGGTGGGACGCTGGTTGTACAGGTTGGTGAGCGTGCGCCGCTTCAGTTCCTCCGCCGAGGCGTCCGGCGGGTTCAGCCAGGCATCGCGCTTCTTCACCGGTTATTGGCGCCCCCGCCGGATCGTCTTGTCGTCCATCCCGGTGATCTGCCCCGGCAAGACGTTGCCCCCATAATCGACGGCGGGATCTCGAAAGTCCAACCGGCCGGTTGCGGATGTCACCCCCTGGCGAGCCCGTTTTACCGCTAGAACCCTTCAAGATCAGGGTCTAACCCGATTCTGCCGAAGCAGAGCCCAAAGCGTTGCGCCAGGTGCTCCCGGTACGGGGCCTTCAGTCGCAAATGTGGAGTTGTTCGCGCTGCGAGTACACGTGCATACTCAATGGGCAGTGAAACAGTCTCGCGAAGGTCAACTATTTGGAAGGCAAGCCCCCGGTCCTGCCAGTCTTGCAAGACGTGCAGGCCATGCACCTTATTGCTCGCCAGGTTGCCTCGTTTGTCGGCCTTGGCCCACTCAGGATTTTCCTTGCGAAAGACCTGCCAAGAGTATCGCACGCAGCACGTCACCGCCTTCAGAGCGGCTTTCTTGTTCGCAAAGTCGCAGGTTTGCGTCAGCACGATGAGATCGTAGAGCACACCGCGCGACTCAATGCGGAAGTCACCGTCCGGTGTTCCCTGTTCAACCGCCTCAATCAGCGCGCCGTAATCCTTGGGCACGATAACCGGGCAGTTATCGAGCAAGTCGCCCTGGTCGACGGTGCGGTCAAGTACCACCTCGTACCAGGGATGCTGCGGAGGACGAACTTGCTCAGGAGATGACATCGGAAGCCATCCCCCGAAGCGTCAACTGATTAGTCCGGCAAATATCGCGCCGGCTTCGCCCGCTCCCAGGAGGTGACTGTGGTATGCACCGTGAACGCTGGCACATCGGAGGGATCAGGTGCATTTGGGCGACTTCCTGCTCGGAATCTAGACATTGCAGCGCGCGCCTCGTCTAAGACATGCTTGAAGCGACCGTCATGGTGCAGCACGGGCCGGTTCTGTACCGCCGATGCCATAATCCGCTCTCCTCTGTGCGCCGATGACTGCAGCCATGTAGTCCCCTGACCCACTGTGCATGTATCCTACCGCACGCGAAAGAATTAGACCATCCCCCAAGAGGGTCCGGGTGCACCGCAGAGTTGTGCGTCGCAGCCTGCTTGCAGCACGCGAGCGTTCACTGTCCCAGATGACGCGCATCAGGGCTAACGCTTACCAAGCGGCCTACGACGCACAAAGTTGCGGTGCACCCAGAGGATCCCGAGCGAAGGATTCACAATCTTGGATCCCGTCCCATATGCATCGCCAGTTGTCACCCATTGATGCTTGCGACCGTGCCTCGCTCCAGTCGCTACCCCATCAACGCCGCGATTACATCGGCAGTGATGCCAAACGGCGGCCGGATTGAGAGGTGCAACGGCGGGCGACTCAGTGGGAAGAGGCGCACCGACACGCTCCAATACACCGTTCTTGTGCCGGTCGTCTGCCGCTGCTATGCTCAGCCGTACCGTGTGGACGTCGAGCACTTCAAGGAAAGCCGGCCACGTCGTGGCTGGCCGAAGGGGAAACCGCGCAAGCAGCAGACGCCAGCGGAGCAACCGTAATGGCTGGCGATGGATCGCTGGGGCGGACTAGGTTGGAAGGAGAATCCGCGATGCCGGTCAACAAGTTGGTGCCTGGTTCGTTCTGCTCTGCTTGCGGCGCCCGGCAAACCAGCGGTGCGAGGTTCTGTAGTTCCTGCGGACTGTCCCTCATCAACCAACCGGTGACGACCGTGGACCAGTCCGGACCGGTTGACTCATCCGGCCTGGTGCTGAATCCAAACCCGCTACCGCCATGGGGGGCGGCGCTGTGCAGTCTGGTCATAGCCGGTTTTGGCCAGATGCTACTTGGTCAGGTGGCAAAGGGTGTCGTTCTTCTGCTTATCGGTATCGTTGTTGGGGCGCTAACGGCCGGGGTGGGAGCGATCATCATATGGATAGTTGCCGCTGTCGATGCCTACCAAATTGCGAAGAAGCTCAACGCCGGCATGCTCGTTCGCAAGTGGGAGTGGTTTTAGC
>DHIZ01000020.1:31502-34242 GCA_002404055.1 Chloroflexi bacterium UBA4733 | reverse complement strand
AAGTTATGGCCACATGCTTAGCCCGCGACTTCAGTCGCCGGGCGGGGCTTCCGGCATTACCGGTAAGGGAAGCGTACCCAGGTCCACGCTGTCTCCGCCACCGGCTACTGCAAGCCGCTGGCCAGTCGACGGATCGTACCAACCAACGACGAGGTGGAGCGCTCCGGCGGCGGAGGGGACGGTGAGCCGGTGCAGATCGTAGACATCATTGCCGGGTGACCAGGTGACGGTGGGTAGCCGACCATCATCCGGCGGGCCATCGTGCTGAGCGACAAGGTTGCCGCTGCCGTCTACGGCGTGGACAAATACTGTGTAGTTGCGCAGGATGGACCGTATGGCGAACCAATGGAACGCCACGAACCACTGATCGCCGGAGCGCGACAGCCCGAAGCCGGTCAGGCGGATGCTGTTTGCAAAGACCGTCGTCGCCGATTGCTGCCCGGCCAGCCCGCGCGCGGTAAGGTAGAAGCGCAGCGGTACGTCACGGAACCGCCACTGGCCAGCGGGAACCAGTGTGGCGTCGAAGGCTCGCTGCACCACCCGATCGCCATCCCACGTTCCGGCCGCGTCCAGCGGCAGCCAGACGCCGCTGTAGCGCTGGGACAGCGTGACCGCGGTGGATTCCACGTCGGGAACGCTGCCTGGGTGGTACGGCGGCAAGAGCAGGAGCGGCAGGGGGCCGTGATCGACGTCCTGATAGTAGTAGCGCGCCGTTGGGTCCCCGCCGCTGTTATCGATCAGCACCTGTCCCGATTGCTCGTGCTGGCGAACGAAGGCCATCGCCGCCGGATAGTCGTACCAGTGCCGGAATGTTGGAGCAAGCACCACGGCCATCCCGGCGAGGCTGGCGCCGGCCACGACGAAGGCCAGGCCAACGGCGAGGGGACGCCACACCAGATCGAGCTCCCGCACCGTCACGGCCCACAGGACACACAGCAAGGGGGTGACCAGGCAGAGATAGCGGGGGCTGAACAGGAAATGGAGCGGCGGAATGGCCAACGGCAACAGGGTGATAACGGCGACCGGGCAGGCAATGAGTTGGAGTGGTCGGCGCTGCGCCGGCACTGCCGCGACCAATGTCCCCAGCAGCAGGAAGAGCAGCAGCAGGATGGCCACGCCTGCCGGCAGCAGCGGCCCGCCGTAGCCGAGCAGAAGCCCGCGGCCCACGGCGAGGATCTGGTCGGCGAGTGAGCCGCTGGGGCGGGCGGTCGGCGGCTGAATATGCCGGACGTACCACAGCCAGGGCAGGTAGGTGAGCGCCGGCCAGCCGACCCAGGCGAGCGCTCTCAGGCGTTGCGGACGCCGCGCGAACAGCAGCACCATACTGCCGGCCAGCAGAACGACGAAGGCGCCGGAATAGTGGGTCCAGAGGGCAGCCAGCTCAGCCAGGGAGAACAGGAACCAGGCTCGCCGGGTAGTACTCGCCAAGGCACGCAGCAACAGCAACAGCGCCAGCGCCGTCCAGAAGATGAGCGGAGCGTACATGCGTACTTCCTGGCCGTACCAGAAGCCTTCCGGCTGGATCGCCCAGAAGCCAAAGGCGAGCGCTCCGGCAGTCCGGCCGGCCAGCGACCTGCCAATTCGGAACACGACGATGCCGGTGAGGACCAGACAAGCGGCCGACGGCCAGCGCTCCGCAAACGCCGATGGCCCGGCCAGCGCCTCCCAGGCGCGCAACAGCAGGAAGTAGGGCGGCAAGTGCGGCTCGCTGGTCGCCAGGGCCTGCAGCATGGACGGCAGGGAACGTTGCGCGAAGAGCAGCCCGTAGGTCTCGTCCATCCAAAGCGGCTGCACACCGGCGTGCCAAAATGCCAGCCCGGCGAGCGCCAGCACGCTCACGTAACCCGCCAGCCGAGTGGAAAATGTCCCTTTCACGAGGAGTCGGAACCTCCCACTGTTCGGCGGGGCCGCCGCAGGGGTTGCACCGAGGAGGCGGGCCATTGGCTCTACGGCGTGGGAGTCGCGCTGGGGAGGCGCAACACCTGACCGGCTTGAATGACGTCTGGGTTGCGAATCCCATTAGCTTGCTCCAGCGCCGCCAGAGCAACGTGTTCGCGCTGGGCGATGCCGGCAAGGGTGTCGCCTGGTTGCACAGTGTACGTTGTTGCACTGGATATTGCCGCTGTGGGCGTTGCGCCGAGTTCCGGGGAGGCCTGGGGCGTTGCGGTAGGACTTGCCGCGCGAGGCGCCGTGACAGGGGCCGGTGAATTCGTCACGGTAGGCGTAGCTTGAACGGACGGCGTGGGCGCTTTCGCCCACCCTTGCGCGACAACAAAGGCTGCCGCTGTCATTGGCGGTCCACCATCGGGGTGTTGCAGCCAGTTATCAAAAAGCTTGACGCACTGCGTATCGGATTTCCAGCCGTTCAACTTGTACAGATTCAGCACATCGGGCCGATGCAAGGCCAGGAGACGATAGGGGTCGTAGCCGAGCCGGGCAACCTCGCTCGGCGGCGCCGCACAGTCGGCCGGCGGCGCCGGCGTGGCGACAGGTGCAGACGGCGCCCACCCTTGCGCCTTCACGTAAGCGACCGGCGTAGTTGGCTGCTTACCCCCTGCGCCCTCCTTCGTCCAGTCGTCATAGATGGCCACGCACTGTGTTTCCGGGTTCCAGCCGTTCTGGCGATAGTACTGGAGCACATCTGGTCGCTTCTGCAACAGGATGGCATACGGATCAAAGCCAATACTGGCGACGGTGCTGGCGGGCGCGGTGCAATCGGCGGGGGGCACGGGTGTGGCCG
>DHIZ01000020.1:0-31433 GCA_002404055.1 Chloroflexi bacterium UBA4733 | reverse complement strand
GGGGCACGGGTGTGGCCGTAGGCGTCGGCAGCACGGCAGCAGCGCCGGGGACGGCTTGTCGGGCGATGCCTGCCTGTTCCGCCGTAAGGTGGCTGCTCAGGAAGGCGCCGGGCGTACCGGTGCCAAGCCACGCAGCGAGCGTCAGAACGATGCCGGCGATGATGCCGGCGGTAGCTTCTTTCCGGGCAGAACTCTTCGGTGCTGACTCAGACATCCGCTGGCATTCGATCACTGCCCTGAACAGGGTGAGGTGTACCGACGGACCGTTCGGCCCCTCCGGTAGCAACCAACGCCTGCCGCTCTACACGCCGGCTGAACTGCCGCCGTATCCTTCGCCAGCCGAGTTGGATGAGTGCTACAAGAAACGCCCCCCCGGCCAGCAGACCGGCACTGATCGCCGGAGACCGGAGATGCGCAAAGACCAGCAAATTGGACAGCACGATGAGCGTGGCGCCTGCGCAGAGGACAAAGGTGAAGCGTGGTCGGCGGAGGCCGGTGAACACAATAGCACCGGCAAGTAGGCTCCCGGCAGGTCTCGCTACGTCCGCGACTAAGATCGCTGCACCGGCGAGCACCAGAGTTGCCGCCAACAGGGGGGCAGGTATCGCCCGGTAGACGTGGCGACGTGAGAGGTACTCGTGCAGTACCGTTGCCGGCATGTTCCAGCGGAACCGCTCAGCGGCGCCATTCCAGATAGCCCACAGACAACCGACGGCAAGGCCGTAGTAGGCATAGTTGGCAAGACTCTCCGCAACGACTGCGCTGTTGAGGGCAAGGGCAAGGGCGGTCGCAACGAGGATTGTGAGCCCGGCCCAAATTGCTACCGTGTGCGGTATGCGGAACACGAGCCCGGCCAGAGCGGCCCCGAAGAGCACATCTCCGATAGCGCCGATGCGCCAGGTAAGCGCCAGCAGCAGGTAGAGGAAGATGATACAGGCAGTGGCGACGAAGCCGCCAACGTTTGGAGCTGCTTCGGCTTCAGAACCGCCGACGACCACCGTCGCAACGGCCTCTGTCGCTACCATTGCATCACGCCACCGTGCCACATCACCACTCTACCGTACCACCTTCGTGTATCAAAGCCGCGGTGCCGCCATGCCCTGTGGAATAGAGACGAACGGCGCCGCTATCGGTTTTCCAATAGCCGATAATTTTTGCCGATGCGTCCAACGCGTTCTGCGCCAGGTGGCCTGGCTTGTTCTTGTCGTCTACATACCAGATGCGCGGATGGTTGGATTCCAGTTCCGGTATCACAGGAGTGTTCACAGCGGTCGTTTTACCAGGAACACGGTATCCGCTTCGGCCCGTTGGAGGGAGCAATCACGGTGACACTGCCGAGGTCCACTGCATCACCGCCGCTTGCCAGGGACAACCGCGCCATCGTCTTGGCGTTGTACAGGCCGGCCTGCATCCGGTAGCGGCCAGGCGGCAGGGTGCGTGGAAGCAGCAACGCATGGGCATCGCTGACATCCGGGGAGGGCGCCGGCTGGCCGGTGGCGATGGATCCGCCATCGGGCTGCCCATCCGCTTGCGCGACAAGCTTGCCGGACGGGTCAAGCAGATGCACAAAGACCGTCTGATCGGCGTCGGTAGGCGCATTTACGTGCCAGAGTAAGGCGATGTCGAGGGTACCGCCCGCCTGAACGGTACAGGCGTCAGTGCTCACCCCCGTGATGGTCCAGCGCGCGGTTCCTCCCTCAATGAACTGGGCGCTTAATGGCCGTACCGGTGCCGGCTCCAGACTGCGCAGCTCTAGCGAGACCGGTATCGCGGTGCTGCCGCCCTGCAGCGGCCGCTGTTGTCCTTCGACATTCAGCACAACTGAGTGCATGCCTGGTTGGGCCGTGAAGGCAAGGGCGACAGGAGTCTCGCGCTCGGCGGCGGACACGGGCGCCGGCAGGTAGCCAGGCCAGCCCAGCGTATGCGCCGTGGCATTGTTATGCGCTACCGTCCACAGGACTGTCTTCACCGTTGTCTGCGTGACGTTATCCAGCCAGACCGTTGACTGCCCGCCGATCCACCGCCACTCGCGGCCATCCTGTTCCAGCACGGCGTCGCCGAAGCCTGTTCCTAATCCCGCCGCCAGCGCGGATGGAGCAGCCGTCACGGCGTAGCCGGTGGCGCCCGCATCAATGTGGCGTACGGCAAGACCCGCCGGTAACTGCTGCGAGAAGCCGTTGGAGCCGCTATGCCATGTCAGACCAACGTTGTGGTAGGACTCGGCGTAGTAGGTCGTCTCGACGGTGACGGTCTTCACACCGAGTGCGGACCAGACAGCAGGACCGGTAGGATTGAGTAGATCAAGCATATTACGACGCAAGGCGTCCGGCGGCGTATCGCGAAGGCCACCGTTGAAGAGCGGGTGGTGATGAACATCGTAGGCGTAAAAGGCGTACAGGGGAGTGGTCGCCTGGTCCGATGGGGCGATAGGGTATTGAACAACGATTCCCGCTTGTTGCGGTGTAAGGGAAGCCAACCACTGATAGATTGGAGGCGCCGGCAGCAGCTTCACGTAGCGCCAGGGGGGAACATTTGTGTACTCGAGCATGATGCCCAAGGCGAGAGCACCGGCTAGGAGGTTCCGGCGACCGGGAGAGCGGACCTTGGAGAGGAGGAAGGAAGCACCGAGCGCCGCCAGGATAGCGACGCCAAGCTGGATCACCAGGTCGATACGGGAGGTCGTCCGGATTTCAGGAAGCAACGCATGGACAAAATAAGGCGGCGTGGGGATGAGAAGCGGACCAAGCCGGAATTCTGGCGGCAGCCCGAAGATAATGCCGGAGCCGACACAGACGAGGGCGAGAGTGGCGAGTTCACGTGTGTCCCGTGGTCGCGGCTCCAATGTGCCCAAACCAACGGCTTCGCCAGGCTTTGCCAGGTAACGTGACGCTCCTGGAGATGCGACCGGGCTCGGAGAAACTGGCCTTTTCAGACGAAAGGCGTAGAAAGCGCCGACGACCGCCAGTGCCAGGGCGATGTAGCCGATCATCGTGCTCTGCTCAGTTACCGCATCTACCCCGAGGTGGGCGTCGAACGTGGAGCGACCGAGAGGGCCAAGGATGGGATTTTCAGGGAACGGCAGGAAGAAGTTCCACCAGCGTAGTGAGAGGCGATCGAGATCGCCGAGGCTACGGTCTAAAGAAATGGAATTATCGTTGGCGTAGGATGCGGCCTTCGGAGCGGCGAGGAGCGACCATTGCGTGGGAAGGACCACGATGAGAAGCACCGCCAGCG
Source organism: Chloroflexi bacterium UBA4733 (assembly GCA_002404055.1). Next base: position 28,199 of record DHIZ01000020.1, on the reverse strand, counting down.
CAACGATGGATTGGAAGACTAGCGACCTGAGCGAAGACCATTTATACTGAAGAGCTTGCCTAACTCCAGCCACCGCGAACCAGGACGCCGCCAACACGCTGGCAAAGTAGCCTAGGTAGGGATTGTCCAACTCAGTGACGGCGATGCACAGTCCAAGCAGTCCTGCCCAGCGAAGCTGCCGACGGCGGGCGAGTACGAGCAGTATCCCGCCCTCAATGACAAACCAGAATCCATCAAGGATCAGGAAGTGCTCTTGCGCTTCAGCGAGACGGATAGGACAGAATCCATAGATCAATGCACCGAGAATTGCCGCACCGCTCGCCACGTTGTAACCGCGTAGTAGGACATAGATGGCAAGAGCACTTCCGGCGAGTCCAATGAAGACGAGGGTGTTCGCGGCTCCCACAGAAGTGAAGATGCCCGCCAACAGCGCTCCAGTGTGCCACCATAAGGGATCGGCCGCAGCGCCCAGATTTGGCTGGAAAAAAGGTGCGCCAGTGAGCGATGGGAACGGCCCACCGTCGGCCATTGCGAGGCGGAACGTGGCGATGCCCGCCGGTGCGCCCGCACCATCGCCACCGATTCCATACAGCCAGCCATTCCAGTGCCGCAGAACAGCGCCCATCAAGCCAACACTACACATGAATAGCAGAAGCGCGCCGACACATCCCACCCATGACGGAGTGCGTCTACCAAAATGCGGCGTCATCTTGCGCTCGATCCTGCTCTCCCAGTTTTGAGAGTCCGCCCCGCGGAGATCTTCGGTCCGTGTCAGTCGTCAGGAGCAACGTTCTGACTACCGCGGTCTCTGCTCTCGGCCCCAGCGTCAGCGCGCGCGAGACAGCAGCTAGGAGTTACGTTACTGTCTACCCGGCGCGGCGCCCCCCTGGCACGCCGGAGAACCTCGACTACAAGCGGTGTGGTGGCAAACGCCGCGCAGAGTATTAGGGTTACGAGTGAGAGGAGCGCGGCATCATCTGCCAAACGCTGGGGTACGAAGGTAAGCCGAATGGTCGTCGGCCCCGGTGCGTCAATCCACCAGCCGTTGGCAAATCCGTCGACAACCACGTGAGATATGGGACAACCGCTCACCACGCCCGACTGCACTGCGGCTACCCAACCGGAATTGTTCGATTGATTCAAAACTAAGAGCACAGGACCTCGCGCCCCGGTGATTTCCAGGGTATACCCGTCCCAGTGGCGAGCGCGCAAGGCAACATGGACATTGGCCGTCCCAGGTGCTGAGACGGCGGGAGAAGTACATGCGCCATTGGACGTGTTCACTGTCACCATTTCATGACGGCTCGCGGTTGCCACGTCGCTGATCGCTGCTGCCGGAACCGGCACGGTCTGCTCCGGGGCAACGGCATAAATACCGGCATGCACGAGTGCCGAAGTTATTTCGTAGAGGTCCAGGGAGCCAATGGTGCGTACCAGCCGCATATCCGGATTGGCAGCAAGAAGCACTGCCAAACGCTCGGGCGGAACATATTGGCGACCTTGCATAACGGACTTCACGTCGCGCCGGAGGAGCACGTATCGTACATTCTGTGCGCCGAGCGTCGGCGCCAGAGCCGAGTCATCGTTCTTCTTCAGTTGCTGGATAAGTTGCGCATCCAGATCCCCCAACGAACCGGCTGCCGACGAATAGCCCTGAGGGGTATCGTATAGGTAGAATACGGGCCGATCGAATAGTTCCTCCCCTAACAGGTCGTCACCGTAAAAGCCCCAACGATAGGGCATTTGATAGTAGTCGTCGTCAGGGAGCAAGGCGACACCACCGTTGGTAGGTAAGCCGTTGATATAGGTTGCCATACGCCACCAGTCGCTGGGAATCGTGACGCGCACCGGGGCGAGTCGTACCGGATCATCGGCAGTGACCGAACCAGTGATGGCCGGAACCGCGAGCGTCGCCACCAGGACGAAACCGGCCATTAGGGACAGCACCCGCACTCGTCGCTCGTTCGGGCTGGTAACAACAGTGACCAGGAGCAAGGCGCAGGAGAACGCGAGGAACTGGCTGAACTTGTTGGAAGGTTCACGGAATAGGAAGAAGCCGGGTACGTGTTGATAGAGCCAGAGGTTCGTGGCACTGAGCGGGGGATGGAGGCCCTTCATCAACCACGCTGTGAGGATGGCGACGCTGACCCACACCAAGAGGTCGCCTCGTCGCCGACGAAAGGCCACCAACATACTAACCATGACCACGCCCAGCGGCCAGAGTAACAGTATCTGTAACCAACGTGGGTTGTAGAATGCAGACCATGGAAAGACTGACGGTAGGCGCCAAGCCCAGCTGGCGGTGAAGCGCCAGACGTTGAGCAAGCTGGCCCGAACGTGCGTCCATGACCACGATGTGACATTCGTAGCAGTAGTGATCTGCACGGACGCGTTGAACGACGTAACGTAAGCAGGGATGAGCCACCATGTGCTAAGGGCAGCGACAGCAACCAGCGCAACCACAGTCCTGAAGACAACATGGGGCCGTCGCTGATATCGGATTAGGAGTACTGTAGCCACCAGGGCAGACTGAAGTACGCTGACCAAAGCGAGCGGCGGATTGTTGAAGGCGATGGCAAGTAACTGGCTGGCGATGGCCAACACGGCTATTCGTCGGGTCGTTTGCGCACCGCGAGCGTGCAAGACGCGCACGTAGAGCAAAGGAAGCAAGACCGGCAGGCAAAAGGCGACGAAGTCGAGGGTATTCGGGATGCCGACAATCAATCCCAGGCTATACGCATAGGCGATACTGCCGAGTGTGCGCGGCAATGGCTGAGTGCTGATACCAAGCTCGGGGATTAAGGCGTACATGGAGACGAGCGTGACGGCTAGCAAGACGGCGAGCTCGGCTCGCTGCACCAACGCCGCCGAAACGCCCAGTTGCCGCGGTAGCCAAGCTTCGGCACTCAAGAGCGCTAGCCCTGAGCCGTAGTGCAGGTCGCCTCCGCCAGTAAAGGCCGTATTCCAGACCCGAAGCCCCGCCGGCAACCATTTGGACGGATTTAACTGCGTCGTCGGGAAGATGTCGCCGCTAGCTAGGAGAGCGCTCGGCGGTCCCCAGGCGGATACCGTTAGCACGGCAAGCACCACGAGAGTGATCTGCGCCACATATTGTCGCATTGCTCGGCAAGCCAGGTTCGTTCGAACGTTGCCGGTCAGCGCCCCCAAGCGGCGGACAACACCCCGAAACGTCCTAGTACCCAGGAGATAGCCGTTCGGTACCCCGCGTCGCGGTTCATGGACTTGGGCAGTTATGGGGTCGGGCGGGGTAAACATTGGTGCTAGGCTACCATGCGCGTTGCCGCCGAGGTACGATAGCGGCGGAACCAGGAGGTTTAGCCAGTGTCGGTAAGTGACGATGTAGGGCGGTTAGCAAGTACGGTTCCAGAGGCTTGCGACAAGATCGTGAGCGTTTCTGTAGTAATCCCCACCCACAACGGGTGGCATCACTTAGCGACCTGCCTTTCCAACACTCTCACCGAGTGCGCCAGTCTTGCCGAGCCATTTGAGATTCTGGTCGTTGATAATGGGTCGACGGACGGAACCCTCGTCGGCCTACGTCGCCAGGAGGAGGCGGTGAACGTCATGGCCCTGGAGCACAACTGCGGGTTTGCCGAGGCGTGCAACCGGGGCGTCCGTGCCGCAAAGGGTGAGTACTGCTTGCTCCTGAACAATGACGCGTGGTGCGCTCCGGGCGCACTGGCAGAACTGCTCGCGTTCGCGCGGACGGGGTATAGCATTGCTGGCCCCATCCTCGTCAATCCCGATGGCACCTTCCAGTCTGGGCCGATGACTATAGACTTCTTAGGGGATCCAGTCCAATCCAACGTCCTAGAGCGACCATTTTTTGTATGTGGTGCCGCCTTGCTGGTCAACCGAACCGATTTTCTGACACTCGGTGGCTTCGACGACCGCTTTTTTGCCTTCTATGAAGAGGCGGACCTTCAGTGGCGTGCTCATCTGGCAAAGTGCCGCGTGGGCTGTGACCTACGCGCAACCGTCTATCACATCGGCGGTGGGACGCTCGCGGGTGCTCTCCTTGGCTACCAGGAAGGTGCCGTGACCACCACCTGGCAACGCCTGTACTTGGGACGTCGTAATCAACTGGCGATGCTACTAAAGAACTACTCACGGCCGTCTCTGGCGTTTGCCCTGGCATGCTGGGGACTATCCGGTGCTATTGAGTGCATGGGCGCAACGGCGTTGGGGCACGCTGGCCTCTGGCGCGCGTACGCCGCAGCGGTAGGCTGGAATATGCGCAACATTAGAGCAACCTGGAAGCGCCGACGCATAGTACAGCGGACTCGCTGCGTGGATGACGGTACCATTCGACGCTACTTCGGTCCGCCGTTCACTCGCTTGCGCACCGCTTTTCGCCTGGCGCGCCGGTTGCCGCGTATCCAGGTACGATAGGTGCTCACTCAAGGTGAACGATGGGTTTGATGATTCAGGAGATGCCGAATAATGCTTCAAGCGAAGCACGATAGCTATTATCGACACCCACGGACGTTGCTCTACGAGTTCCTATCCGGCAATGTCCGGCGCACGTTTCCGCGGGTACTCAACGTCGGCTGTGCCGGCGGCGCGGATGCGCCAGTGCTTCGGGGATTCGGCGCCTCGTACATCGTTGGGATAGAGCCGGTCGCTAAAGCCGCCGCCCAGGCGGCGACCGTCTACGATCACGTGTCGACGCAAACATTCGAAGCATGGAGGCCGATGCCGGGTGAAGCTTTCGACTTGATTATCTTTGCCGACGTCTTAGAGCATTTACTTGACCCGGTGCGGGCGTTGGGCCGCGCCAAAGAGTGGTTGGCTCCTGGCGGTCTCGTCCTCATTTCCGTCCCAAACGTCCGCCATGTAAGTGTGCTGCTGCAACTTGGCCTACGCGGCGATTGGCGTTATGAGCGCGAAGGGATACTTGATGAGACGCACCTCCATTTCTACACGCTCAAAAGTTTGCGGCGAATGCTTAAGGCGGTTGGACTACGTGAACTTTCGAGTCGGCATGCCGGCTTGGCGCCGCTGCTTGGCTTGGATCGCGCACTTCCCTCTCTTGCCGGCCTGGTCCGATCACAGGTGTACTGCATCGCATGCCCAGTGCCGAGTGTATCGTCGTACTGATACCGGTCGATAAGGACGCCGTTTGCGAGTTCGCGGGTCGTTGTACCCCAATGGTCCCACTCACTGCTCATTCGCCCATGCGGTCCCCGCCCTTTCACCGAACACACCTGTTTCTGGGATTCGTGTCCGCAAGGCGCGTCAGAACCGCCAGGCTGCGCTGCGCCGCATTGTCCCAATGAAAGTGGTTGCTCCAATCGAGCGCGGCCGCTTGCATCGCGCGATAGCGGAGCGCGTCACCAAGCAACCCATGCATCGCCTCTGCGAGAAGATCCGGACGCCCAAATGGGCGGAGCAACCCCCGTTTCACCGGAGCGAATAGAGTCGCGCAAACCGGGAACATCGTAGGCCACGGCGGGCGACGCTCGCCGCGAGACCGGCCGCGTCCAGCGCCTCGAAGAGCACCAGGGGCCGATCTCGCCGTAGCAGGCTGACCATCCCGTCCAACACCAGTGGTTCCGCGCCTTCCACATCGATCTTCACCGCCGAGACGGGCGGGCCGTTCGAATCCGCCACGACCGCATCGAGCGGGCGCATGACGACCTGGAACGGCGTGCCCACTGGGTGGAGCACCGAAGCATCATGGCGACTACCTGTCGGCGGAACGTAGAGCGTGACGGCGGCCGCACGGTCGCCCGCAGCCCCAGCGATGGGGACGACGTTTGTCAGACCGTTCGCCGCCACATTGCCACAGAGTGCTGCGTAGCGGGCGGGATGCGGCTCGACGGCCAGGACCCGCCCGGCAGCGCCCACCTGCTTCGCCCAGCGCACTGTGAAGTAGCCGAAGGACGCACCTACGTCGATGATCGTCCCCGCGCGTATATTAGCGAACGCGGAGACGACGCTGCCGCCGCGCGTGGCGGGAAAGAGCCAACCAGCCCCGCCCTCCGGGGGCACTACCCAGTTGCCCACGTCATCCCGAATGCGATAGGCGCGGCCACGTCCCGCGACGGCCGGCAAACCCCGTTGGCGTAAGGGAAGAGTCGCCCAGTCGAGTCCGCGCCTGCCGAGCGCGTCTATGATCAGCGCCCGATCGGTGAAAGTTACGCCGCTGCCAATCCCGGCCAGATGCGCTCGCAACGCTCGAAGTTTCGACAATGTTCGCTCCTCCCATGGTGGGGCCGTCGCACATCGTAGGGATTTTTGACCACACTTCACTTAAACCGCATTCATTCACGGACGGGTCAGCTCCCAGCTGCAAACGAGAGACCTACGGATGTGACCTTGCCTTCACCACACGCACACAGACCACAGCACCTGAGCCGCGCCCGGCCACCCCATACTCGCACATCTCGCAGTCTAGCTGCGCCGTCAACTGCCAGCCACCGCCGCCTCGGTAACGGTAGAAGAAACGATCTACCGTCGTCGCCGGGCCGAAGGCGGCGATCATGCGCTCCAGCAACTCGGCGTCGAACTGCTGGAATCAGCCAAAGTGCTGATAGATGCCGAAAGGGACCGTGAAAAGCAGTACGCCGCCTGGCCGGAGGACTCGGCCGAGTTCCTGCGCCGCAGTGGCCCAGTCGCTGGGCCGACTCTCCCGATGCGCGGGGTTGGCGGTAAAGCAAGTGTTGTCGCAGCCGATGTGTTCCAGTGTCGACAGGCTGAGCACTGCGTCGAAGTACGCATCTCGGAAGGGAACGTCGCGCAGATCGCCAAAGAGGTAGCTGATACCGCGTCGTCAGTAGCAATTCTGCTCTGGCGCCAATGTCAGGATGTGCAGTTCCCTACCACGAAGCGCCGGGGATTGCACGACGTACCGGTGGTTCAGCGTTGAGCCGGCGTCCAATACACGCCGAGCAGTTTCAGGCAAGTGAGCCAAAGCCCAGGGCAGTTCGACACACCGCTCCATCAGGCCGGCACCGTACCCCTCGGGCAACTGGCCACCGCGATAAAAGCATTCTCGCAAATGCTGGTCCGCCAGCAGACGCGCGTACAGTCGCGCCTTGTATCCACCTAACGTCCGTCCCAAGATCGCTTCACCGGCCGGTTTGGTCGCAATCCACGCTATCGCATTGCGAGCGAGCTGGCCCGGCAAGGGCATCGACGCTGGCTTGTCCACTCTTTTAGCCACAGTCCATCCTCCACCAACCCGTGGCGCCCTCTCCGCACCCCAACTCATTGCCGACCGCCGCAACGGCCTTGGCGGTATCAACGTTGCGCCACCAACCGTCTAGTGGATTGCTACGGAGCTGGCGAGCGCTCGCACGCTCCGGCAAGAACACGGCTTCCCGGTCACCGACGTCAGGAACCCGCGTGATGAGTTCCGGTGATATCGCATAGATGACCGCGTCGATCCAGTGCGGCAGGACGGGATTTTCCTGAAAGCCGACGATCTCATCACCATTCACTAGCACGATGCCACGCGGAGAGTGCAGCGGTGCCACGGCCATCGCCGCGAGCGCTCCGTAGGCACGGTGCTGCCGGTGCAAGGCTTGGAGGTCTCGGTCGGTCATCAAGTCCCCATTGACGGCGCGAAAGGCTGAGGCCACAGAATAGCACCTTCTGGCCAGTTTTGAGCGCGCCGATTAAGGGCAAGCGCGATCTCCACGATTACCGTCGGCTGGGCCGCCATCTGATGCTTCACCTCGGCGCTCGCGCGCAACTCTCGGCCAACCTCCTCGTGCAATGGAGACGATTGGCCACCCCTCGCGTCGGTGAGGTGCGCCAAGCGCTTGGTGCTCATCGCGGGGCCCATGTCCGCAGGCCGCGCAGAGCCTCCGGGGTACATGGCTGGTTGGTATAGTCCCGCCATCGTACTCTGGAGGACGTTCCCCCGTCACCCATCAGCCATAAGTGACGTTGTTCGATCGCAGTTGATCCTCACTTCTCCTTGAGCAATAGGGATGCCTGGCCAGGTGGATCGGACCTAAAGCTGGCGACCACACCGGCGGCCGCGGCCGCCGTCTCCACTAGTTTCATGACGAACATGCCGCAAAGATGCAACGGGTCTCGTATGAGTCTGCGCCATGAACGCAGAAAGGCTGGACGGAAGACTGCATTTGCGTGCCGAGCTGCGGTGCGGGGATGCCGGCTTCGGTATTGCCGAAACGATACCCCATAGTAATACTTTTTCCTGGCGGTTCCCAATAGAGATAGTCGTCCTTCGTTGTGCTTGATGAAAGCCCGTGCTCGAACTACGTTGTGTGCGGCTCGGAAGCGTTGCGAAAAATCCCAATCCTCGGGACCGGTCATTTCGACGTCATATCCTCCTAGATCTAGAAAGGCTGATCTTTCAAAGAAACGTGCCGCCTCTATTGTATCATCCCCTATGTAGCAGCTACGTTCCAATGCCTTGCATGCCGCCCAAAATCCCGCCCCGAAAGATACTTCTGGAATAATTACTCCTACATTACCACCATGCGCACCACAATCTACGCAATCGGAAATAACACTGGGTGTAAGTTCCATGTCTGCATCAAGAATCAGCACGTACTTACCTGTGGCTCGTCCTACTCCGTGATTTCGCTGGGCGGATCTCTCCGGACCGAAGCGAAGGATCTGTGCACCGAAACTGACCGCAATCTTGCTGGTTTGTGTGTTCGTTGAATTGTCAACGACGATCACCTCAATGTTTCGATATAGCTGTTCGTTTATAGACGTGAGTAGACTCGATATCGTCAATTCAGAGTTCCGCGTTGTTATGATAATCGATACCAACGGCTGTTGTTGATCGCTCATTTCCGCTCCTTCCGCATGCACCGAGGAATCAAGAACTGTACCCGATGCTGTTCGGGGAGTCCTATGGAATCTCACGTCGTGCCGATGGCGGAACTGGTGGGAGACGAAGCCGCCAGAAACGTCTGGCAAAGGACGCACTGGTGACAGCCGGCCTTGGCCCGTGTTCCGGGCCGGCCACGTGTGATACCAGGGCGAGGCTACGTGCTGTCGCGGCTCGCCACGTGAATTGCCTGCTCCAATGTAAGGCGTTACCCTGGAGATACCGGTAGCGCTCTGGTGTTAGCAACAGCCATTCAGCCGCGGCGGCAAGTGCCTCGGGCCGTCCTGCTGAACACAGCAACCCCGTTTCCCCGTTGATTATGGAGTCGCGCAAACCGGGAACGTGGTAGCCAATCGCAGGTGTACCCATGGCATTTGCTTCGATGACGTTTATGCCCCAGCCCTCTCGACGCGATGGATGAATCAAGAGATGCGCGCTGAGAAGACGCTGTTGCTTTTCTTCGTCGGTCACCCGCCCGAAAAAATGCACCGCTGTTCCGAGTTCCAGGTCTTGAGCTAGCTGTTGTAACTGCTGCGTATACGTCGCATCACCTACCCCGATGACCCAAAGCCGACAGGAAGGCACCTGATGGCGGATTAGAGCGAGGGCGTGGATAGCATCTTCAATCCCCTTCATTCGAACAAGGCGTCCGACGTAGACAAGGGTGGGAATAGATGCCTTCTCTGGCGGGCAATCCACCGGTTCATGGTCGATCGCAGGTTCAATCACGGTGATGCTACCGGGCGCAACGCCGAAAGACCGAAGGTCACTTGCTGTAGAGGCCGAGTCGCCTACAAACGGAATCCCTACTTTGGCGTACCAGCGCAGAGCCTGTGTCTCTAGCAACCGTCCCGCTACCGAAACAGGAAATGGATACATGACTTTCCAAATGTCCCGCGCCACCTCATGGATCCACGCGAGCACAGAAACATCGGTATACGCAACCAGACCGAAGGGGACGCCGTGAATTTCGTCGACAACGAGGTCGGGTTTGGACTGACGCCGGTACCAATGTTGCGCCGCCAAATGGACGGTTCGCTCGCTACCTGCCCGGACTATTTGGACTCCTGCTATGGCATCGCGCTTAAGCGCCTGCGGGTACAAAGCTGTAAAGAGTGTCACCTCATGGCCTGCCGAAACCCAACTCCGCATGTGCTCAAACGTGACGCGTTCCGCGCCACCCGCTCGCGGGTTGTTCAGGTCGCGCCAACTGAAGACGACGATTCTCATGCGGAGTTCAGCGGAGAGTCGGCCGAGCCGACATGATCTGATTCATCGCAAACAAGGTAACAATCTGATAGCATCGTGACACCGTTAGTCGTTGTCCATATGCGTAATAGACGGAATAGTGAAACCCGTCCTTGATTGAATGGGCACAACCTGCGAGGACCGCAGACGCCACCAGATTGACGCCGTATCTGCGCAAATTTCCCAGATATCTCTCACCCCGATGCGTCCAAACGGGCGATTGAATGTGAGTGCAACAGGTGCTTCCGCAATACGCAGCCCCATGCGGTGCGCCACGGCGAGCATCTCGAGATCAAAGGCAAAGCGATTGACCGTAAGGAGCGGCAGTATGTCGCGCGCAAAGCTGCCGCGAAGGAGCTTAATCCCCGTCTGCGTGTCACGCACCGGGAGACCAAAGAGCAAGCGGCAAAGGAAAGAATAGACGGCGCTATAGATCTTGCGCTCGCGCGGGTAGTCAATCACCGATTCAGGGTGGCGCTTGGAGCCAATAACGATATCCGCGTTGGTATCTGCCTGTATCTTCAGCAGCCGAGCTAACAGTCGGGGATGCAACTCAAGGTCGGCATCAAGAAACGCCACGAACTTCCCTTTGGTGCTGGCAGCCCCGTGGCGGACCGCGTGTCCCTTCCCGCCATTGCGCTCGTAGGTGACGACGTGTACCTCACCGCGCCCCGGCTCCGTGTGCTCCATGGCAACTTCCCAGGCATAGCGGCGGGTATGGTCCTCGCTCCCGTCATCCACGATCACCAGTTCGTAACTGCAGTCGAGCTTACGAAGTTCCTCGATCGTGACGCGTATAGTCTCAGCAATCCTATCGGCCTCGTTGTAGGCTGGGATCACGACGGAGAGGTCCACGGCAACCGCGCAGTCGTGCGATGTAGCCGCCACCATGCCGACGGGTGCCTCTATCGCCATTCTGCCTTCCCCTCCGGGACGAACGCCCAAGTTGCAGGCTTCAAGTAGATCACCAGAAGCACTGCCAGTGTACCCAACATCACCGCGTCCACCGTATGCACAAATTCACCCAGACTGGTGTGGAAAAGCGCCATCAGTATCCCCTCCACAATAGGCGCGGCGAGGAGAGGCAATAAGAAAGCCCGATGACCCGCAGCCAGGAAGTAACTGGCCAGCACGCTGACCGCGCCGAACGCCGCAAGAGCGAGGGCAAGTTGCGGTAGATAACCTTGTGCCGTCTCATATTGGCCACCAACAAGAATATGCATCACCAGCTCGGGCCTTAGCGCGTAAACCGCAAGAATCGTTGCCTCAACACATGCAAGGATGCCGAGCGTGACATTCGTGATCAGACGACTCTGTCTGCCGATACCGTGCGTCCGGGCGACCACAGGAAACAGGAAGGACGTGAGCGCTCCCGATGCGTACACCAATACGCGCGCCGATGTCGCAAGGCCCGCGTAGGCGCCGGCGTCGGCAGGGCTAAAGAAGTGCTTGGCCAACAGCGTATCCTGAAAAAGGAGCGACGCGAGTGCCGCCTGCACGAGCAGCGTGGGCACAGCCCAACGCAATACGCGTCGCCAGGGCACCGAGACATCGTCTGCAGTTTCAGTCACCTGCGTCGAAAACCACCAGGCCAGCCATGCAGCTGCTGCTGCGCCGACCATCACGCCCAATAACGCGCCCGCTTCCCGCAGGCCAAAGACCACAAGGACAAGACCGACAACAAGCCGCACGGCGAACTCGCTGCTCGATGCCAGCGCAAACAATCCAAAACGGTGATGCCCTTGCAGCAAGCCTCGATACACAGGGCCAACAAAGCTACAGGCAAGTACGCCCGACACGATCAGTACCGGCAGCGCTGTCGGGAGTTTCAGGTACTGCGCCAAAGGACCGGAGAAGCCGGCCACGCCCAGGGCGAGCGCAAATCCCACTACTAAGGCAACTCTGCCAAGCCGGCGCGCGAGCGCTCCCGCCAGAGCAGGCTGCTCTTGTCCCCAAATCGCTGAATAGCGCGCCGCGACGAGCTGCAAGGTAGTAGCCGGCACAGTCACCATCACGAGGAGTGAAAGTGCTGCCGTAACAGTGGCAAAATCCTCCGGCCTCAGCAGCCGTGCCGTACCGAAGGAGAACAAGAAGCTCAGTATGTTCGTAGCCAGCGCGCCGACAACCGTTACTGTCCCACCGGCGAGAAGTTTTCGCCAGGCAATCGCCGGAGCGACAGCAGCGAGTTGCGGCGCCTTCACCTGAATGTCAGTTGCCACGGTAGGTCATCCGGTACCGTGGTCGGCTGCAGGAAAGGAAGTCGAATATCGACGGCTGCGCGAAAGCAATACCGCACCTAACCATGCAATTCGCTCCCCCTATGATTGTCGTCCACCCTGGCGTCTTAACGCTCTACGGCAAGTTAGGTCACGCATCTTTCCCCGTCGACACGTGCCTCTTTCGTCCCGCAATCGGCCCGGCCGGCCTCTTCGTGGGTCCTCACCTCGTGAAGCGCCTCGCCATCCTACCATTTAGCCTACGGCGTTTGGACGCGAACGGCAAGGACAATGGTAAAGATAGCGTTGCTATCGCCAGTCGTGACACGTCTCAGGCCCGATCTGCCGCTATCAGGTCGGCGGCAGCCCTGCGGATTCGTCGGCGCGGCCCGCAACGATCGGCCGACGGATGACCGTCGGCCAGCCTTTCCTCCAAACGGGCTACTGGAAGTAGCCGACGACATCGACGACGCCATCGACGGTGCCGTAGGCGTTGAAGATGGTGATCTGCCCACTCGCGTTCACGGTGGCAAGCACCAGATTGGGGATCGTCACCCCACCTACCCAGTTCAGATCAGAGGCGTTCGGCACACTCCCGCTCGGGTACACCGTGAAAAAACTCGCCTGGCTCGTGTCCGTCGCCGTCACGTTGAGCACCACCGCCGCTACCCCACTCGCCGGCACGCCACAGACGCCGTCTACCGTCACCGCACGCGACACCGCTGCGCCAAACGGCGTGTTGTAGGGCCCGATCTGGCTGCCTGGCCGCGTGTCCAACACCCGGCAGGGCGCCAGCGCCACTTCCTGGCTCCCCAGCGCCGAGGATGCGTTCCCATACCAGCCCGCCACATCCACCACCACGTCGGTCGTGCCGTAGGCATTGTCCATACAAACGTTGCCGTCCGACCCCACCGGAATCATGACCCGGTTCGGTATCGTCTTCCCCGCTACCCAGTTCAGGTTGGAGGCGTTGGGGACGCTGCTCGCACAACTGGGGTACACCGTCAGGAAACTGGCCGTGCTGGTGTCGGTCACCGTGACATTGAGCACCACCGCCGACACCCCGCTCGCCGGTACGCCACCCAGCCCCGTCACCTGCACCGACCGCGGCGCATTCGCGCCAAAGGGCGTGTTGTACGGCCCCACCTGGCTGCCCGGCCGCGTGTCCAGCAGCCGCACCGGCGACAGGGCGTGGTAGGTCCCGGCCGGCGGCGTCTGCCCGCCCGTGCCGTACCAGCCCTCCACGTCCACCACGACATCGGTCGTGCCGTAGGCATTGTCCATGCAGACCTTGCCGTCCGAGCCCACCGTGGCCACCACCAGGTTGGGAATGGTCACGCCGCCCACCCAGTTCAGGTTAGACGCATTGGGCACGCTGCTCGCACAACTGGGGTACACCGTCAGGAAACTGGCCGTGCTGGTGTCCGTTACCGTCACGTTGAGCACGACGGCCGACACGCCTGTCGCTGGTACGCCACCCAGCCCCGTCACCTGCACCGACCGGGGCGTATTCGCGCCAAAGGGCGTGTTGTAGGGCCCCACCTGGCTGCCCGGCCGCGTGTCCAGCAGCCGCGCTGGTGCCACCGGGTTGTACGGGTTGCCGGTAGACAGCAGGCTCACGTCATCGTAGTTGGTGTACGTTGGATCCGAGGGATAGTTGTCGTCGTGCGACGTGAGCGTGAGCGTATAGACGTGCCCGCCGGTAACCGGTCCCGAAACACTGACCCAGTTACCGGTGTTCGTACAGGTACGCGGCAGCAGCGTGATGGTGGTACTGGCGGTGAGGTCCGCCAGTGTGGCAGTGGCCCAGTCAAAAGTCACGGTGTCCGGGCAGGTCACCCGGTAAAAAAAGCTCAAGGTACCGTTGCTACCGGGCGCCTGGAAGATCTGACTGATCGAACTGTCACCGTTCGTGGGAACAGTGGAACCCAGCATTGCCGAATGGCCGCCGGAATGGAATATCGTCGAGCTCACCGACGTCGTGCCGATGGCAGTCCACCCATTCAGGGTGCCGCCGCTCGCCTCGAAGCCGCCATTGGTAATGCCGACGTTGGCGATATCCAGACCGAGTATCGTACTCCGTGTCACATCGCTACCGGCTCCAGAAATGGTCAGCGAATATACCCCAGGCGCCGTTGACGCGCCGATGGTGATTCTGAGCGTTGAACTCGCGCCGGAGGTAATAGCCGACGGGTTGAAACTGGCGGTCGTACCGGTCGGCAAACCAACGACGCTGAGCGACACGGGTTGCGGGTTGCCACGCGTCACCACCGTGCTGATCGTCGCCATCGCGGTCCCCCCAGGTGACCCGGTGACCGTTGAAGGGCTCGCACTGATGCTGAAGTCATTGGCAATCGTGGAACCGCAACTCGGATAGGTAAAGGCGGCGAGCCGGGTGTGCCAGTTGAAGCTGCCGGTGGTCGCCTCGTACTCCTGCGCGTACCAGAAGGTGCAATCATTGGAGGGGTCGATGGCCATGCTGCTGTAGTCGCCCCACCTGTTGGAGGTGCCCAGCTGGGAGCCGCCGCCAGTGATAATGCTCCCTTCGCCCAGGGTCATCTGGCCTGCGGTGTCGCCGGCCAGCCGCCCCGTGAAGTGGACGGAGGGGAAAAGGTTGGTGCTGGATTCACTGAAACCCAGGGCCATATTGCCGGACTGATCCTGCGCGATACTGCTCATCCAGCGGTACTCGCCATCTGCTGGCGCGTAGGTGCCCTGCTGGAAGACCGAGAGCGTGGTCGGCGTGGCGACGCGCAGTTCATACCAGCGGACGCCGGCCGCACCGCCGACAGCGACGGTGTTATTGACCACCAGCGACTGGTGATCGCCGAAGTTGCGGTAGGCCAGGCGATACATCAGGCGGTCACCCAGAGAGTCGAGCCCGTCGGTGGTGCCCGGCTGGGGGATGCAGCTGCTCCCGCAGGACAACAAAGTGTAGGGGGCGACAGCGAGCGCCGTCGGGCCGACAAACGTCGTGTTGGCCGGTGTGGTCCAGTCGACGTGGAAGGTCCAGTAGGCCAGGTGCGAGGTATCGGCTCCCAGACCGACCACATAGTTCGGCGCCCCGACCGGGGGCTGGGTCGCTCCATCCAGTGTGGACGCCAGCAGACCACCGTAGGCAGCGTTCGTGAACCTCTGGGTCGCTGCCGGCTGTCCCGCCAGCATGCTGCTCCGGTTCAACGCGGTCACTTCGGCGCCCAGGAATTGCGTCCCGGCGGCGTTGAACTCATTGGTGGTGACGTAATAGCCGTCGGGCCAAACGGACAGCTTCGGATAGTCCGGGAAATTCGCGTCGGCGAAGGCGTAGCGGTTGTAGGCGCCGGTGGCATCGCCGGTTTGGGAGACGGCGACACAGATCATGAAACTGGGGGTGCTGAAGTCGAGCGCAAACTGCATGATGACCCAGCGATTGGCCTGGGTGTCGTAGACGACCTCTGGATCACCGTCGTTGTTCGTCTGGCAGATGCCGCCGAAGCCGCTCCAGACCGTATTGATAGGAACGGGGCCATAGATTGGGGTTCCGGTCTTGTTGAACACCGCCAGATCGACGTTGACCGTTTCCACATACTGGGTCAAGCCGACCGCGCCGTTGGTATCCGGCGGCGCATACTGCACAGTAAAGGTACCCTGTGGACCGGTGAAACCAACACCCATGCCATCAATGTTGACGCTGGTGGTTGGCACCTTCTCGCCTCCAACACGGGTCTGCACCGGTATGGACGCAGCGGCGCTCCCCGTTGCGGCCGGTATCGGAGGCAGGGGATGCAGGGGAATCACCCGCTTGGTACCGGCGGGAAGGGAGGCAGCCGGCTTGAGCGAGCGCAGGGGGGCGGATACGTCGTTCTTCACCGACATGCCGACGTCCGCTGTTACCCCTTTGATCTTGCTGGCCTGCCCGGATGCATCTACCGCCGTTGGCAATCCGTTCATAGCGAGTAACACGATGACGAATAGGGCGCTCAAGACAGGATGACGCGCGAAACGATTGACAGACATGTAGCCTCCTCCTGACGGACGTTGCTGGGCCGTCCTGTGATCAGACTACCTGCACGTGGCGGGCAAGCGCATGATACCTCACTGTCATTCTTACGGCACAATCCGCCACTGCGCCGGCAGCCGATAGATGCGCTGGCGCCCGTCCGGGCTCTCCTCCCGGAAGGTCGGGACGTGGCCCTGGCGGCGGACTTCGACATAGGTGTTTTGCACTTGAATGATACGCTTCTGGGTGACGTTGAACACCACGACGCCCCATTGGTACGGTTGCAGGCTGGCCGCCTGCGTCACGTCGTCGACGACGCGAAAAACCGGCTGATACAGGTCGGGATCGGCTGCCAGCGCGTTGTGGACGTGCTGGAAATCGCCGTAGGCATTGTGCTCGTCGAACACGGCCAGGCCGGATCTGACCTGCTCGACTAACTGCCGGTCCTCACGTTCGACTGCCACCAGCAGTGCGTCAATTCCTGACGGGTTGCGCGCGCAACAGGCGACCAGGATGGCCAGGGCCGTCGGTGGCGCTACAAAACTGATCGCCTGTTCCGCCTCGACGATCGTAAAACGCATCATGGGAAGCTCATCCGCCTTTTCCAGTCGAGAGGAGAGCGTGGCGCCCGCCGTGCCAGCCGCGCGTATCGCACACATGGTACGGCGCCGTCGGACGAGCGACAACCGGCGCGGGACTATGTTGCCGGTACAGCCTGCACCACGAGGCGGTAACCAACACCCCGCTCGGTGACCAGGTACGCCGGATGTGTGGGATCCGGCTCCAACTTTTCACGGACGCGACGAACGTGTACGCGCAAGGTATCCACGTCGATCGCCTCTGCCGGATCCCAGACGCGCTGCAATAAGGCGCTGGACGGCACCACGCGGTTCGCGTTCCGGGCGAGCACGCTCAGGAGACGTGATTCGGTCGCCGTTAGCGTTGAATTGCGCCCGGCAGCGATCACTGTTCGATCACTGAAGCTGACCTGCACTTCCGGGCTCAGCACCAGCTCCTTGCCGCGTTGGACCGGCATCTCACCGAAGCGACGCAGGATGCGCTTGGCCCGAGCGATCAACTCGCGTCCGTCGAAAGGCTTCACGATGTAGTCTTCGGCGAAGGTGTTGATCGCCTGTATGACGATATCTTTGTCACTGGAAGCCGTCAGCATGATGATCGGAATATCGGCGCGGCCCTTCAAGGCGCGCGCCAACTCAAAGCCATCCATCACGGGCATACTACGGTCGACTATGGCAAGATCAGGAACGCCATGGCGTAGCGCCGCCATCGCCTGCGCCCCGTTGCTGGCCGTGATCACGTCAAAGCCGACGCGCTCAAACAGCACTTCGACCAGGCGTCGAACGTGCGCGTCGTCATCAACGACGAGAACGAGCGGTGCTAAGTGTTCAGAGTCCATATGCCGTCCATCATAGCGAATTCCTCGCCACCCTCAAGCCACTGCTATCCAGTTTGGCTATATGCTGGAGACCATGGCCCAGATTACAACAGGTGAAAGCCCACGCCATTGTATGGGCTTGCGACATGATTGTACAGTACTTCCGGTAAAGTTTGGGTGATAGTCCGGGCTGGGACACTGGTTGGCACGTCGCTTGCACAACCGGTCAGAAGAATCGGTGCCGGTTGTTGTGGCAGGGTGTCGCCGTCGTTGCGATGCCGCAAAGGTATTCACGTGCCGGCCTCGACCGGGTCGGCGAGCGTCGCCTGGGCCGTCGTAGGGGCAGGGGCGCGCGAGGGATGGAGGAAACACGATGTTCTGGCGGTTACGGTCTCTGGTATTCGGTATCGTCCTGGGGCTGCTGTTTTCACCGGGAGGGGGAGCGGAGAACCGCCGTCGCCTCTGGACCTGGCTGCAAGGCAAGGCAGGCGAGACGGCGCCGAAGGTGCAGTCGCACTTGCAGCAGGTAGCAACGAAGGGCGCCGCCGTCGCCGGTCAGACGCTGGACCAGGCGCGCCAGCAGGCTGGGCCAATGGCCCAGCGCGCGCAGGACTCGATGGGCAGCGTCGGACAGCAAGCGCAACAACACCTGAGCCAGGCGGCGCAGCAAGTCACGTCCCGCCTCGGCGACGTCGCCGATCAGGTGCGCTCGCAGGGCGCCAATGTTGCCCAACAAGCACAAGAACAGGCAGGCAAGGCAGCAGACACGGTGTCGAGCCGAGTTGGTGACGCCGCCGAACAGGCCGGCGAGAAAGCGTCCGCCGTGGCCCAGCAGGCCAGGGAGACGGTCCAACAAACAACGGCGGCGGCGCCCGGCCCAGTCCCGACCACCGCCGAGACGCCCGGACCCGGCCTTACGCCGGCCGAACAGAGTGCGAAGAACGTGCTGCGCGAAGTCGACCGCGCCGAAGCGAAGGCCGAAGGCCACAACCCATAGGACAATGCCGAGGGAGGGAAGCGGCTGGACCGGCGGTTCCCTTCGTGCCGTGCTATCCTCACTGATTCATAACAGGGGAGGCGGTACGATGCGCATAACGGCCAGGGAGCCGAGCAGCGGCCAGACGCTTGCACTGCACATTGCCAATGGCAGTATCGCGACTGTGGAGGAGGTGTCAGCGCCGGCGTCGTACTGGGTGGCGCCGGCGCTAATCGACCTACAGGTCAACGGCTACGGCGGATTCGACTTCAACGCCCCGACGCCGGCTCCCGAAACTGCTGCCGGCGCCGTGGTTGCCTTGCGCGAGGCCGGCGTCGGCCTCTGTTGCCCGACAATCACCACCGGCGGCTTCGGCCAGACCCGGCGAGCGCTGCGCGCGGTCAGTGATGCCTGCGAGCAGGACGTCACGATTGCCCACGCCGTCGCCGGCATACACCTGGAAGGCCCATACATCTCGCCGCAGGATGGGCCGCGCGGCGCCCATCCGCTGCCCTACGTTCGCCCACCCGATTGGGACGAGTTCCAGCACTTTCAAGAAGCTGCGCGCGGCACGATTCGCATCGTGACGCTGGCGCCGGAACTGCCCGGCGCTCTTGATCTCATTGCCCGCCTCACGGCGCAGGGCATCATCGTCGCGCTGGGGCACCACGCCGCGACGGCTGTGGAGCTGGAGGCGGCGGTGCAGGCAGGGGCACGCCTCTGCACGCACCTGGGCAACGGCGCCCACGCCCAACTGCCGCGCCACCCCAACTACATCTGGGATCAACTGGGCGACGACCGGCTGTCCGCCGGCTTCATCCTGGACGGCCACCACCTGCCGCCGTCCGTCGCCCGCTGCATGCTGCGAGCGAAGGGCCTCTCCCGCAGCCTGCTCGTCAGCGACGCCATTTATCTGGCCGGCATGCCCCCGGGCCGGGCGCGGTTTATGGACCTCGACGTAGAACTTACGGCAGAGCGGCGTGTCAATCTGGTCGGCACGCCCTACCTGGCCGGCTCGGCGCTGTCGCTGGCGGAAGGCGTCGGTAATGCCGTTCGCTTCACCGGCATCACGCTGGCGCAAGCGCTGGCGCTAGCAACAACGACACCTGCGGCGCTGCTTGGGATCGCCGCTGCCTGGGGGGAACTGGCGCCGGGGCGGGCGGCGGACCTGATGCTCTTCTCCTGGGATGAAGGCGAGCAAGTGGTACAACTGAAAGCGCTCCTGGCGCAGGGCACGGTAGTCTGGGGAGAATTGCCAGCATGAAGACGGTGAAGGCCGCCCTGGTCGGCTACGGTATGTTCGGCGCCGACGTGGTCATCGGCACGCTCTGGGACTTGCAGCGCAACGGCATCGCACCCTACCTCGACCGTGTCGGCCTGGACGACTGGACCAGCCGCTACCAGGGCGCCGGCTTCGACCTCGTCGCCATCGGCACGCGCAGCGAAGCCAGCGCTCGTCGCGCCGAGGCGGACACGCTGGCGGCCACCGGGCACCCCCTGCGCGGCTATTTCGGCGACACGCCCTGGTTGGACATCCTGCGCGACGTGCCGGACCTCGACGTGCTGATCGTGGCGACGCCGGACCACCTGCATACGGCGCCGATCCTGGCGGCCCTGGAGCACGGCGTCCACGTCATCACCGAAAAACCACTCTGCCTGGACCTATATGAGGCCGACCAGATCATCGAGTTAGCCCGGAGCCGGAACCGCGTCGTGGCCGTGGACATGCACAAGCGCTACGACCCAGACCACCTGCGCATCTTCCAGGAACTCGGTACCAGCCTCGGCACACCGCTCTACGCGCGCGGTGTGCTGGAGGAGCCATTGGAAGTATCCACGTCGACCTTCAAGTGGGTCGAACAGAGCGATCCCTTCAGCTACGTCGGCATCCACTGGGTCGACCTCTTTATGCACTACCTGGACCTCACGCCGCTGGCGCTGTATGGCGTCGGTCAGAAACGCCGGCTGAAAGAGGAGTACGGCCTGGATGCCTTCGACAGCACGCAGGTGATGGTGACCCATACCAGCGGCATGACGATCATCTACGAGAACAACTGGCTGACACCGGCCGACTTCGAAGGCCCGGTGAACCAGGAATCGCACATGGTGGCGACGCGCGGTAAAGTCGAGTCCGACTCGCAGTATCGCGGCCTGCGCTACTGGATCGAGAACGGCGGCTCTCGCACCGCCAACACCCACTTCTTCCGCAAGGTGCGCCGCCCGGACGGCTCGCAGGTGTCGTTAGGCTACGGCAAGGATAGCCTGGTGCTCGGCCTGGAGAAGGTCTTTCGCTGCGTTCACGGCCTGGCCGCCGCCAACGACCTCGCCGGCAGCTACCCGGATGCCGCCTCGCTGCGCCGCCCCACGGCCGTCATCCACGCCGCCCGAGCGGTTATCGCTCGCAACGCCGCACTATTTGCCGCCGGGCAGCCGCCGGTGGCAACGGCCAGCTTCACAGCGGAGGAGATCACGCTGCACGACCCGGTGAGCGGCGTCAGCCCGCTGTACCGGCGTTAACCAAGAGGGACCCGGCGACTGAAGTCGCGGGCTAACATTGCCAAGTCCGCCTTCGCGGACTGGATGAGCCGGCGCCGGTCGGCTGCGGTACCCTCCGCGGGCTGGAAACGAGTCCGCGCAGGCGGACTTCGCTCGCCATAGCCGCGACTTCAGTCGCCAGGCGGCGGGTTCGCTGAATGTGTAGTTAGCGCCTTGGCGGCCGCATTTCTCCGAAGAGTTCAGAGAGAGAAAGCGCGACCCCGGGAAAGAGCGGAGAGACCAGCAAATCGCCCTCTCGCCACAGCACCGCCGCGCCGTAGCGATTGCCCTGATGAGCGTACTGCGTCACGGTGCGCGCCTCGGGATCAACAAGCATGTACGCAGGCACGCCGTAGTCCTCGTACAGGTCCCACTTCGTCCCACCGGGCAGATTGTCGCGGCGATTGGTAGGAGAAAGAACCTCAATGATCAGATCGGGCACTCCCTCTACCGCAACGTCGGTAATGATATGCTCTCGTTCCCGTCGGATGAAAAACACGTCAGGTTCCGGGGCGTTCTCTCGCCGCATGCTCGCATCCAGTAACACCGCGACCGGCCCCATCAGCGCGGCTCCATAACCGGCATTTCGCGCGCGCAAGAGCCAGGCATGGAGCGCAGCGATCAGCAGAGCATGATTCGCGGTGGGCGGCGCCATCTCGACGAGTTCTCCGTTCAGCAATTCATAGCGCCGGCCGTCGTCGGGCATCTCCAACCACTGCTCAAAGGTGTACCGCTGCTTTGTGAGCACCATTGCTTCGGCCAACTCCTCTCTGTGCCGCGGCCCTCAAACAGGCTAACCGGTGACCTTGTCGGTTGGGTAACGAGCAAGAAGGGCCTCAAGAAAGGCCTCCCCACTCTCGTAGAACGTGCCCAGGCCGGCGGCGATCTCCGCGTCGACTTCGCGCTCACCTTCTTGCCAGGACTCGGTCCAAAACCAGGCCTGATCAAGATCCCGCAGCGGACGCAAGACAACGCTTCCGTCTGCTGCAACCTTGACCTCGAACGCGGTGTCTGGAACGACATGGGCCGCTTGCCGAATTCCCTCGGGCAGTTCTGCCCGGCCTTGCTCGTCCATCACTATGGTTGTGGGCAATGTCTCTATCTTCACGGCCAATATCCCCTCACTGAAGTGTGCCACCGTCGACATGAGCACGCCGCGACTGTACCCCCAGGATACCTCAAGCGCTCCGGCTCGGTCTGCGCCACCTTCTACACCACAATCGTCTGGTCCCGGTGTGGCCCCAGGCCGACGCTGTGGAGGGGTACGCCGACCTGTTCACTGATGAAATCCAGGTAGAGGCGGGCGTTGCGAGGGAGGTCGGTCAGGGTGCGCGCCTGGGATGTTGCGGTGTTCCAGCCGGGCAACACCTCGTAGATCGGCTCGCAGCGGGCGTGCGTCTCCTCGTCGGGGATGTCGTCCAGGCGCTGGCCTTGATAGCGGTAGGCGACACAGACGGGTATCTCGTCAAGTGTGTCAAGCAGGTCAAGCTTGGTCAGGGCGAGCTGGCTGAAGCCGTTGAGTTCCGCCACGTAGCGGGTCACGACGACGTCGAACCAGCCGATACGGCGCGGTCGCCCGGTGGTCGCGCCGAACTCACCGCCAAGGCGGCGCAGATACTCTGCCTGCTCCCCCGCAAACTCAGCAGGCATAGGGCCCGTGCCGACCTGCGTGCTGTAGGCCTTGGCGACGCCGATCACCCGGTCGATGGCACGCGGCGGGATGCCCGCCCCGACGGCAGCCCCACCGGCGGTCGGGGAGGAACTGGTGACGTAGGGGTACGAACCCCAGTCGATGTCCTTCATGGCGCTCAACTGGCCCTCCAGCAGGATGCGCTTGCCGTCGCGCAGCGCGGAGCGGACCAACGGCACCGTGTCGATGACATAGGGCTGCAAACGCCGTCCCCACTCCAGGCATTCGGCCAGCACCTGCCTTTCGTCGAAGGGCTCGACGCCATAGATTTTGGTGAGCATGGCGTTGCGCCGCCGCAGCACGATCGCCAGCTTGTCGCGCAGCACGGCCTCCTGCGTCAGTTCGCCGATGCGGATGCCGACCCGGCCGATCTTGTCGGAGTAAGCAGGGCCGATGCCGCGTCCGGTGGTGTCAACGCGGAAGCGGCCGCGCTCCTCGTCTTCGAGGCGGTCAAAGAGCCGGTGGTAGGGCATCACGACGTGGGCACGATGAGAAACATACAGCGGCGGCAGTTGGATACCGCGGGCGGTGATCGTCGCTATTTCTGCCAGCAGCGCCGGCGGGTCGACCACGGTGCCGGTGCCCAGCACGCAGGTGCAGTCCGGGTTGAAGACCCCCGACGGCAAGAGGTGTAACGCAAACTCGCCATAGTCATTGATGACCGTATGGCCGGCATTGCTGCCGCCCTGAAAGCGCATCACCAGGTCGGAAGCTCCGGCCAGCAGATCAACGACCTTGCCTTTGCCTTCATCACCCCACTGTGCCCCAACCACGACTGTCACGGACATTGGCTCTTCCTCTCTTTACGTTCCTTGCTGCGTCTGACGCCGCCCTTGTGGGCGGGGAGTCGTTGCAGCACCTACTGGCGTGCCGTCAACACCGCGCTGGAGCAGGACGGCAACGGCGAGCGCGTCGATGAGCGCCAGCATGGGCACGCGCGATGTCGCCGGCTCACCCTGCAAGGCCGGGGCGATCGCCGTCACCAGCACCACGTCCGCCGCCAGGGCCACTGCCGAATGCGCATAGGCGGTAAGCGCCACGGCGGCGGCGCCGGCTGCGCTCGCTCCCTGCAAAGCCAGCCGCACGCTGTCTGTGTCGCCCGACTGCGAGATGCCGACCGCCACGTCCAGCGGTCCCAGCGCAGACGCCGCCGGTACGTGGTCGTTGGCGTTCGGGTAACAGCAGGCCGCCAGCCCGGCCCCCAGCAAACGCACCTGCATCAACTGGGCGATGGCGCCGGAGACGCTGCCGGCGCCGAAGATGGCCACCAGGCGCGCCTCGGCCAACGCAGCCACGGCCTGGGCGATCGCCGCCATATCCAGGGCGCCGGCGGTGTCGCGCAGCCCCTGCGCAGCAGCAGCAAACACCGCCTGGACCACGACCTCCGGCGGGTCACCCGGCTGGGGAGCGCGTACCGCCGCCCCACCGAGCGGAGGCGGTGACAGCAGCTCCACCGCCAGCGCCGTGCGTAGGTCACCAAACTCGCGATAGCCGGCGCGGCTGCAGGCGCGCATCACGCTGCCAAAGCCAACCCCCGCCGCGTCGGCTACCGCCGCCGCTGTCGAGCGGGAAGCCTCGCCCGGACGCGCCAGGATCCACTCCGCCGCCACGCGCTCCGCCCGCGTCATCGCCGTGAGCGCCGCCCGCAGCCGCGCCAGGGCACCGCCGCTGAACCGTTCATCCATTATGTTGCCTCATTACGGATGATACGTCCAGATGGCCGTCGTGTCAAGTGGGTTTTCGCCCGGCGACTGAGGTCGCGGGCTAGCATCGCCAAGTCCGCCTACGCGGACTAATCCAGCCGCCGAAGGGCGGCTTCGCACGGTTAGCCCGCGACTTCAGTCGCCGGGTCTATCTCGCCTGCGCTTGAAACGCTGCCACGGTGGCGTCTGCCAGGGCGGTGGCCACACACTCGACCGGCCCGCTGCCTTCGACCCGTTGCACCAGGCTGCGCTCCTCGTAAAAGTACACCACCGGCTCGCTGCGCTGGCGATACACTTGCAGTCGATGCTTGACGGTGGTCGGCGCATCGTCCATCCGGTGTGCCAGACCGTGGCCGCAGACGTCGCAGATGCAGGGTTCGCGTGGCGGATTCGTCCGACTGCCGAACACTGCATTGCACTCCGGGCAGAACACGCGCTCCTGTGCCCGGTCAATCAACTCCTGCTCCGGCACGTCCAGCACGAAAACGCAGTGGACGGGGATAGCGAGCCGCTCCAGGGTTTCGGCCTGCGCGACCGTGCGCGGGTAGCCGTCCAGCAGGATGTGGTGGTCATCCATTCGTTCCACGACCATCTCAGTTACGACGTTATCCGGCACGTACTCGCCGCGGCGCAGCAAGTTACCGACGCGCCGGCCAAGGGGGGTGTCGTCCTGAGAAACTTCGCGTAACAAGTCACCAGTGGCCAGATGGACCAACCCGAAGCGGGCAGCCAGCAACCTCGCCTGTGTTCCCTTGCCGGCGTGCGGCGGCCCCATCAGAATCAGGTGCAACGCCATTGATGCGCTTCCTTCATTACGTGATCCGCTGTCGGCCTCCAGCCGCGCCAAGTTTCGGTGGAGATTGTACGTCTTTCAGGGAAACTCAGGGCAACACGGGCAACCGCCCGTTCTCTGCTTCATCTTCCTGACGGTAGCCCGCGAGAAACGCGCGCTCGAAGGTGCCGAACCGGCCCTCGATAATCGCCTGTCGCATCTGGCGTACCAGGGTGAGGCAGAACGTGACGTTGTGTAGCGTGGCCAGGTAGGGGGCAAGCAACTCCTTGGTCTTGAAGAGGTACCGAAGGTAGGCGCGGCTGTGGGTGCGGCAGGTATAGCAGTGGCATCGGGGATCCGGCGCCGTCTGGTCTTCGGCATACCTGCTGCTGAGCAGCCGCAGCCGGCCCTGCGCCGTGAGCAGGGTGCCGTTGCGCGCCATGCGGGTCGGCAGCACGGAATCGAACATGTCGATGCCCCGGCGCACGACGGCAAAGAAATCTTCCGGCTCGCCGATGCCCATGGCATAATGGGGTCTGTCGTCCGGTAGATGCGGGGCGACCCAGTCCAGTATGGCCGCAGTCATGGGCCGGGAATAGCCGATCGACTCGCCGCCAAGGGCGATGCCCGGCAAGTCCAGCGAGGCGACAAAAGCGGCGCTCTGCTCGCGCAGCGCCTGGCTGTTGCCGCCCTGCACGATGCCGAAGAGTGCCTGAGGCGGCGCGTTTCGCTTGCCAGCTTCCTGCTCCTGCCAGCGTTGCCGGCAGCGCACCAGCCAGACATGCGTTCGCTGCATCGACAATGCCGCGACCGCGACATCATCGTCGTTGCGGGAACATTCGTCGAAGGCCATGATGATGTCGGCCCCGATGGCCTGCTGGATCTCCATCGAGCGCTCCGGGCTGATGTACTGGCGGGAGCCGTCGAGCGGCGAAGTGAACCAGGCACCGTCGTCCGTCACCTTGACCAGACTGCCCTGGCTGCCGTGGCGCCGGTCCGGGGTGGCCAGACTGAAGAGCTGAAAGCCGCCACTATCGGTGAGCAGCGGGCCGCTCCAGCCCATGAAGCGGTGCAGGCCACCGAAGGCGGCAAGCTGCTCGGCTCCCGGACGCAGGCTCAGGTGATAGGCGTTGGCCAGGATGATCTGCGCCCCGGCCTCGCTGAGGTCGCGCGGGGCCAGCCCTTTGACCGTGCCGCGCGTGCCCACGGGCATGAACAGCGGCGTCTCCACCAGCCCATGCGGTGTCTGGAGCACGCCCGCGCGCGCCCGCGTGCCGGCATCCCGTGCGGCGATGCGAAAAGCGAAGGGTATCAAGGGTCCCCTAATACGCCTTCGCCACGTAGACCATGTGCTGACCCGCCTGGCCGCAGACTGCGCAATCACCGGTCGATTGTGCAGCTTCATCGTCCAGAGGGATACAGCGGATGGTCGCTTTGTACTCGCCCAGGCGGTCTTCACAGTCGCCACTGCCACACCAGTTCATGCGGTAGAAGCCAGGCTGCTCATCAAGCACGGCTAGATCGGAGAGCCTGGCCGCCGTAAAGGTATGGCTCTCCCGGAAGGCCAGTGCCCGCTGGAAGAGGGCAGCCTGCATCTGCTCCAACAACTCCGGCACGCGCACCGGCAACTCCGCAACGGGTAGCGGTTGCTTTTCCGCCATGTCGCGCCGAGCGACGACCACCTGACCGGCAGCCAGATCGCGGGGGCCGAGTTCCAGGCGCACCGGCACGCCGCGCATCTCCCAGTCGTTGTACTTGAAGCCCGGCGTCACCTCTTCGCGGCTGTCTACCTGCACACGCACGCCGGCAGCGCGCAACTCGGCGACGATCTCGGCGACCTTGGCCAGTACGGCGCTGCGCTGCTCGTCACTGCGATAGATCGGCACGATCACCACCTGGGTCGGCGCCACTCGGGGCGGCAGCAGCAACCCTTTACTGTCGCCGTGAGCCAGCACGAGCGCGCCGATCAGGCGGGTGGTGACGGCCCAACTGGTGGACCAGGGCTGGCGGCGCTCGCCATCACGATCCAAGA
This sequence comes from Chloroflexi bacterium UBA4733, assembly GCA_002404055.1. Next base: position 816 of record DHIZ01000020.1, on the reverse strand, counting down.
ACCAGACCTCGAAGGCTTTGGAGAAGTTCTGGCCCAGGTCGTGGCTGGTACCCATCTGCAGCGCCCGACCGTCGCGCATGAGCGATTCCACTGTGTAGGTGTCGCGCGCGCCGGCGAAGCGCTCCTTGGCGGACTTGCGGCCTTGCAGGACCGGTATGGCTAACTGTCCCTCAATCAGCCGGACGTAGAGGGAGAGGATAAGGCGCGCCTCTGCCACGGCCTCCTCAACGGTGGCATGGGCGGTGTGGCCTTCCTGCCAGAGGAACTCCATCGTGCGTAAGAACAGGCGGGTACGAATCTCCCAGCGCACCACGTTCGCCCACTGGTTTATCAGGAGCGGGAGGTCGCGGTAGCTCTGCACCCACCGCGCGTAGGCATCGTAGATGATTGTCTCGGAGGTGGGCCGCACCACCAGCGGCTCGGCCAATTCCTCGCCGCCGCCGTGCGTCACGATCGCCAGGTGCGGCGCGAACCCTTCGATGTGGTCCTTTTCGCGCTGGATAAAGCTCTGCGGGATGAACAGGGGGAAGTAGGCGTTCTGGTGGCCGGTTTCCTTCAACCGGTCATCCAGCCAGCGTTGAATCGACTCCCAGACACTGTAGGCGTAGGGCCGGATGACCATACAACCGCGCACGGGCGAATAGTCGGCCAACTGGGCGCGCTGGACGACATCGTTGTACCACTCGGCGACCGCGCTCTCCGCCAACTCTGTTATCGCCGCCACGTGCTCCCTTTCCATTGCTGCTCCTGCCGGATGCTATTGTGCCACGCCGTGGGGTCGGGGGCCAGGGGCCCTTTCTGGGGTAGGTATTTGGT
>DHIZ01000342.1:6785-7077 GCA_002404055.1 Chloroflexi bacterium UBA4733 | reverse complement strand
GGTCGCTGCCCTGGCGTCCGCCGGCGACCCATTCGTCAGCTTCAGCGTCAAGTCGTACCGCGCCGTCACGTTCAGGCTCGTCGCGAACGTCAAGGTGGACGAGCCCACCTACGTGCGCACAAACGTTATGGCCGCGGTTGAGGCCGCACTGCGCGAGCGCTTCTCTTTCGAAGCGCGCTCCTTCGGCCAGCCCGTCGTGCTCAGCGACGTCATCGCTGCCATGCAGGACGTAGCCGGCGTGGTGGCCGTGGACGTCAACAAGCTCTACCGCGGCGACGCCGCGCCGGCTCTG
>DHIZ01000342.1:6219-6608 GCA_002404055.1 Chloroflexi bacterium UBA4733 | reverse complement strand
ACACTCGCCTGACCGCTGCGAAGACGGCGCCGGACGCGGCCGGAGCGCTCCAGGCCGCCGAGCTCCTGACGCTCGACCCGGCGCCGCTGGGGCTGGGGGTGATGACATGAGCTTCGACGCCCAGCAGCTGTACGACCTGCTGCCCGAGATCTACCGCGTGCGCGACGACAAGGAAGGCGGCCCGCTGCGAGAGCTGCTGGCGGTCATTGCGGACCAGGCCGCCGTGCTGGAAGAGAACCTGGATCAGCTCTACGACGACCAGTTCATCGAAACCTGCGCCGAATGGGTGGCGCCATACATCGGCGGGCTCATCGGCTACCGGTCGCTGCACGGGGTCGTGCCGCGCATCAGCAGCCCTCGGGCGGAGGTCGCCCACACTATCGGCTTCC
>DHIZ01000342.1:0-6099 GCA_002404055.1 Chloroflexi bacterium UBA4733 | reverse complement strand
CTATCGGCTTCCGGCGCCGCAAGGGCACCGCCTCGATGCTCGAGCAGCTCGCTCGCGACGTTACCGGCTGGAACGCGAATGTGGTCGAGTACTTCCTGCGCCTGGGTACGACACAGTACATGAACCACATTCGGCCCAGCCACTTCTACGCGCCCGACCTCCGCCAGTGGGAGCCACTCGAGCGCCTCGGCAGCCCATTTGACGGCCTGGCGCACACCGTCGACGTGCGCCACATCAAGACCGGCCAGGGCCTGTACAACATCCCCAACATCGGCACCTTTCTGTGGCGCCTCAACGCCTACCCGCTGACTCAATCGCCCGCTGTCAAAGTGGACGATAGGCGCTACCTGTTCAGCCCTCTCGGCGACGACGCCCCACTCTTCACCAACCCGCGCTTTGAGGCTGAGATCAGCCATCTGGCCCAGCCCATCGAGGTGCCGGCGCCGATTAGCCGGCGCGTTCTGGACGCCTATCTGGGCGAGTACTACGGCCCCCAAAAGAGCCTCCTGATCCACCACGACGGCGCAGCCGCTGTGGCGGACGACGTCCACGCGGCCGATCTCTCGGACGCGGGCGGCAGCCTGTGGGCCCACCGACCGAAGGACAAGATTGCCATCGATCCCGTGCTCGGCCGCATCGCCTTTCCCGAGAACCAGGCTCCGCCCGCGGACGTGCTGGTCGATTTCCACTACGGCTTCGCGGGGGACACGGGCGGCGGCGAGTACGACCGGCTGGCGACCTTCGACGCATTGCTGGAGCCGGTGAATTCGGTGAGCGCGCCGGCGCCCCTCCAGCCCGCGCTCGACGCCGTGCACAGCGGCGGGGCCGTCGAGATCGCGGGCAGCGGCCGCTACCAGGGGAATCTGTCGATCGGCATCGACGACAACCAGCGCCTGGAGCTTCGAGCCGAGAACAAGCATCGCCCGACGCTGGTGCTGAATGGCGATTTGGAGATCACCGGTGGCGTGGAGAGCGAGGTGACCCTCAACGGTCTGCTGATTGCCGGCGCCGCCCTGCGCGTTCCCGCTACGTCCGGCAACCACTTGCGCAAGCTGCGCCTGCTCCATTGCACCCTGGTTCCCGGGCTGAGCCTGACCATCGCGGGCGCACCGCGGCACCAAGACCAACCTAGTCTCGTCGTCGAGCCGAAAGATGTCACAGTCGAGATCGATCACTGCATCGTTGGCGGCCTGCGCATCGCCGCAGACGCGAACGTGGTCGTGACCAACAGCATCGTCGACGCGACGAGCGAAACGGGCGTCGCCTACGCCGCCCTGGACGGTGATTCCGCGGGCGGCATGCTGCAGGCCATCGATACCACCCTCATCGGCAAAGTGCACAGCGTGCTGCTGGAGTACGTGTCCAACGCCATCTTCCTGGCTCGCCTGAGGCAAGCAGATAGCTGGCCGCAGGCGATCCGCTCGGAGCGCAGGCAAACCGGCTGCGTCCGCTTCTCCTTCCTGGACCTGTCAGCGGCGGCGCCCCGCCGTTACCAATGCCAGCCCGAGACCGGGATCGCGCAACGCATCGCGGACAAGGAGAGGGTCGGTCCGCCACTCACAGCCACACAGAAGGCGTCGATCCAGTCGGACGTCGTCTCATGGCTGAAGCCACGCCTCACGTCCACCAGGTACGGCGAGCCAGGTTACGGCCAGTTGCACGTCAACTGCCCGCGGCAAATCCGCGAAGGCGCAGACGACGAGGCTGAGATGGGCGCATTTCACGAGCTCTATGAACCGCAGCGGGAGACAAACCTGCGCGTACGCCTGGACGAGTACCTGCGCTTCGGACTCGAAGCGGGCATCTTCTACGCGACCTAAGTGAAGGGGAAACAGGCATGAGCGGCGACTACAGCAGGCAGAGGTTCGGCCCTTTCAAGGATTACAGCGAAGTCCTTATGCAGCAAGGCCGCGTCCAGCTCGACGCGGACTGGAACGAGCTGGTCGACATCGTCGACCGGCGCATGCGGGCCGAAACCGTCGACACCATCGGCTTGGCCACCGTGCCAAAGCAAACCCCGGACGGTTTCAGGATCGAGATCACCGGCGGGGGGGCTGCGATCGGCCCCGGCCGTATCTACGTCGACGGCCTGCTTGCGGAAAACCACGGCAAGCCGCGGAATGCCGACCCACGGTTGGACTTCGACTCGGTGCTGGCCGAGCTGCGCGGCAGCGATCCCATGCCCTACGCGGAGCAGCCCTATTTCCCGAACGTCAGCAACGTCGCACCTTTTCCGACGGACGGCGGTCCCCACCTCGTCTACCTGGACGTGTGGCGTCGAGAGGTCACCTACCTGGAGGATCCGGACCTGGTTGAGAAGGCCGTTGGCGTTGACAGCACCACACGCAGCCAGACGGTCTGGCAAGTGCGCGTTCTGCAGGACGTAGGCGCCGGCGCCACCTGCGCAACACCCGACGGCGACGTGAAAGGCTGGCTGGACCTCGTCAGCTCTTCCGCCGGCCGCCTCACGACCGCCGCCGTCGGCGTTCCACAGGATGACGACCCCTGTCTCACGCCGCCCAGCGGCGGCTTCAGGGGCCTCGAGAATCGCCTCTACCGCGTCGAGATCCACGATAAAGGCGCACAAGGCACGGCAACCTTCAAGTGGTCGCGCGATGATGCCTCGGTGGCGACCGCGGTCACCGCTATCCCGGACCTGCACAATCTGGTCGTCGCCCGTGTGGGTCGCGACGCCGTGCTGCGCTTCAGCGCAGGGGATTGGATCGAGATCACCGACGATTGGCGCGAGCTGGCCGGCGAGCCAGGTGTGATGGCGCACGTCCAGGACGTGAACGACGCCACCCGTACCCTCACCCTGACGGACAGCCTGCCAGCCGGAGTGTTCGCCGTGAACGCCCAGGGCGAAACCGATTCAAGCCGCCACACGCGCATCCGCCGGTGGGATCAGAAGGGCCAGGTGAGCGACACCGCCAACCACGTCCTCATCGACCTCGACGCCGCGGGCAGCCCGGGGGTTATCCCGGTGCCCCCGGACGGCGCCTCGATCGTCCTGGAAGACGGTGTCCAGATCACGTTCAGCACCACGCCCGCGGGCGGCGACTATCACACCGCCGACTACTGGACCTTCGCGGCGCGAACGGCGGACGCATCGGTCGAAGAGCTCCAGCAGGCGCCGCCGCGTGGCATTCACCACCACTGCTGCCGCCTGGCCATGGTCACCCTGCCCAACGACGTGACCGACTGCCGCACCCTGTGGCCGCCCGACTTCGGTGAGGCCGGCTGCGACTGCACGGTTTGCCTCACACCGGAAGGCGGCGCCCAGGCCATCCAGCGGGCAATCGACCAGCTCAAAGCCACGGGCGCAACCATTTGTCTCGGTCCCGGACTCTACAACCTGGGTCGCCAGCCGCTGCACATTTCCGCGGCGCAGGCGCTGCGCATCAAGGGGCACGGCTGGAAGACGCAGCTCGTCTACCTCGGCGCCGGGCCAGCCATTCTGGTGGAAAACTCCATCGATGTGACGCTCGAAGAGATGGACATCCTCACCTCCGGCAGGGCCATCAGCAGTGGACTGGCTGTGGCGGCGCGCAACTGCGCCCGCCTTACGGTGCAACGCTGCGTGTTGCTCCAGATTGGCGCCGGCGATACCGCTCTTCCGGCGGTTGGGCTGGCCGGAGTGATGGCCGATGTTTCCATCCGCGAGAACGTCATCCTGGCCGCCATCGGCATCGGCAATATCGCCATCCCCGGGCCGAACACCACGACAGGCGCGGCGGCGGCCGGCTCGAATGCCCTGCTGACCCTGGGGCTCGTGATCCGGGAGAACTTCCTCATCTGCCGCGAGCGCGGTGTCAGCTTGCAGGGCACCGTCGTCCATATGGGGCAGACGCGGATCGCTGCCAACTTCGTCAGTGACTGCGCCGAGGCGGGCATCGCCGCTCTTGGCATCACGACGGCCGGCGCGGGAGTCGAGATCGCGAATAACCACGTGCAGGCGCGCGGCAGCGGCATTGTCGCCGGCAGCGATGGTGCATGCATAACCGCGAACGCCGTCACCGCTCCCGTGCAATCGCCCGCCAACGCCGCGGCTCCCGTCCAACCGACCGGCGACGGCATCGTCCTCACCATGGTCAAGGGCGGGACCGTCGACCGCTGCCAGGTGCTCAACAACCGCGTCACGGGCGTTGGCGGCAATGGCATCGCGGTGCAGGCTAGCCTGGGCTCGGCCATGATCAAGCACAACATCCTCGAAAACGTGGGTGGGGGCATTGTCATGGCAGACGAGGCCAGCGCCAATGTGCTGGACGTCGAAGACAACCAGCTGCTGAACGTCGCAGCCGTCATCGATCGGAGCCAGGACCTGGCGGGCATTCGGGTGGTGCGGGCAGCTCATGCAGCCGTCGCCAACAACAGCCTGGTCGGCCTCGGCGCCTCGGCCGTAGACAACCCCAGCTGCGTGGGCATCCAGGTAATCGGCCCTTCGACATCCTGTCGTATCTCCGGCAATGACGTGGTGGATGTCGGGCCCCCCGGCGACGTAATCGGAGATAAGGTCGGGGTTGAATACTTGGGGCCGTTCGACCGCTTGGACCTTGCCGGGAATCGGGTGCGGCGCAGCGAGAATTCTCCTCCAGACAGCATTGGGTCCCCCTGGCGGGCCGTGCGCATCACCGCCGCCCCCGCCGCTGGCGGCAGCGCCACGGCGTCCGGCGGCGCCACGGCCGCCGGTCGCAGCCTCGTCGCTGGCCAGAACGTGCGCTTCGTCACAGCCGGCAGCTTGACCTTCGGCGTATTCGGCAGCAAGATCGCGCGGCTGCCCAGCGGACCCGGCAACCTTACTGTTCAAGGGAATCAGCTCGATTCCTATGGCCAGGCGGAGACCCTCCTCATCGTCACCTCCGGAGCTTGCGTGTTCAGCAACAACCAATGCGTGCTGCTGTTGGCCGCTGGCTTCCCGGTGGCGAGTATTGAAGCGGGAGCGATCGTGGCCAGCTCGAACTACATGCACGGGCCGGGAGACGTGGCTCTGGCGCTGGCGCTGCCTAACGAGCCCCCGGCTTACACAGTCGTCGGAAACATCGCTCGAGGCGTCATCCAGGTTAACGGCGCCAATCTGGGGACGCCGTGGCAGCCTCTCAACATCATTACCGCGTAAGCAACAGGAGAATTAGCTATGGCCGACCCCCGACTCGTGACGGTGAAGGCGGAGCAAGACGTGGCCAGCTTGGTACGTGACGTGTTTGTCATCCCGGAGACTGGCTCCCGAAGGGTCGCGCAAGAGGCCGCGCAGGCCATCGTCGAGGCCAATCCGCACCTTGCCGGCCTGAAAGCTCTGCCGGAGGGGACGCCGGTCATCGTGCCAGATATGCCGGAGCTCACGCCCAACGCGACGGCGGCGGCCACGCCGGCATTGCCCTTGAGCGACCTCATGCGGCAAGCCGGCGACGCCATTCAAAGCGTCAGATCCGCGCTGGCTCAGTCCACAGACAGCAGCGTTCAGGAGGCGAAGGCCACGCTGCAGCTCCTTGGATCAAAGGACTTCGCGGCAGCAGCCGCGAATGATCCCTCGACGGCGGCGATCGCCGCCTCGATCACCGCCGCCTCCAACGCCGCGATCAAGGACGCGGAGACGAAGGCCAAGGAACACAATCAGGGTCTAGACGACCTGACGGCGGCGCTCGAGGAGTTCGCGAACGTCACTGGATTCCCAGCAGCGGGACCCGCAACTTCCGCCGTAACGGCCGCGCCTATAGGGGCAAGGCCGACCGGGCAGCAGCAGACGCGCAAGCCGGCAGCACGACCGGCCCAAGCCGCCCTACCACCGGGGACAAGTGGAGGAGGGGTGTGACGGCCTTACCCCCGAGTTGTTGACTTCGCGGACGTTCATGCAATGACGGTCTCATTACCAAGGAGAAGGTCGGGGGGCAATCGCTCGACTGCCGACACCGTTATCTGCTGCCGCGCCCTAGCCCGGACTTCCAAGCAAGTTAAGCAGTAATAAGCCTGGTTTCGTGCTCAGGACAGGGCGGATGTAGCCGGAAAGCGGCAGTTTATGTAGGCAGTAATACTGCTTGACAAGCTGGCGCTAAAGGCGGATAATACAAGCGTGGCAACGGGGAGTCTGAACGGCATGCCGCC
>DHIZ01000146.1 GCA_002404055.1 Chloroflexi bacterium UBA4733 | reverse complement strand
CGCCTGAGGCCTCTTCGCATTCTCACCATGGCCGTCATCGCCGTAGCTCTGTCGAGCGCGGCGGGCGGGTGCGCGTACTTTTTGCCCGCAGTCCAAGAAGCCTGGGACGCCTCGAACCAGGTCGTCGTCGTGCCATCGCCGACACCCTCGCTCGTAGCGGCGAGTCCTTCAGCGAAGCCCACGCCCCGCGCGCCGGGAACCTTCACGGTGCTGCTGCTCGGGTCCGACAACGACTCCAAGTTCATTGGCGACCACGTGCTGACCCAGTCGATGATCGTCGTGCGCTTCAACCCGTCAACCAAAAAGGTCGTGATGATGTCGATCCCGCGCGACCTGTGGGTTCCGCTTTCGACTGGCGGGATTGGCAAGATCGATGGGGCCTACTCGTATGGCGGCCCGGGCGCTGCGATTGCCACCGTCGAGAACAACTTTGGCATCCATATCGACGACTACATCTGGATCGGCCTGGTCGGGCTCGTGCACGTGATCGATGCAATCGGTGGGATCGATGTCGTCACCAGCCACCCGGTGCTCGACGACTTCTATCCAAGAGACATCGGAGGCGGCAGTCCTTATGAGTACCAGCGGGTCGCGGTGATGGCCGGACCGCAGCACATGTCAGGCACCCAGGCACTGCAGTACGTGCGCTCGCGCCACAACGACCTCCAGAGCGATTTCGGACGCTCGGAGCGGCAGCAGCAGGTGCTGCTCGCCCTTCGCGCAAAAGCCGCAGGGATCTCGGCGGAAGACCTCCCCGGGCTCGCCGCGTCCCTGAAAGGCCAGATAAAAACCAGCATGGGGCTGTCGCGCATCGCGACGCTGCTGCCAATCGTCGGCATCCTTGACCTCAAGAACATCCAGCAGCTCGTTCTGCTCTCCCCGTATACCCATGGCTGCGGGTGTGCGCAGGGATACGTGGTACCCGTCTGGGGCGCGATCCTGCCCCTCGTGCAGCAGTACTTCCCGTGATCTCGAGGGTCCTTGTTGCTGCAGGCCTGGCTGTGCTAATGGTCCTTTCCGCCGTGGGTTCGTACATGTACCTCGGTTCGCGCCAATCCACCCTGGCGGCGGTGCCCAAGGTGCCGACCGCGGCTTCGCCAACACCAGGGGCGTTCAACCTTCCAGGAACCCTTTTTGTGACCCAGGGTGGAGCGATTTATGCGCTCAGCGCAGGACGCTTCCATCAGCTGACCGGCGCGGCGGGCTGGACCCAGCTCTCCGACTACCCTGGGGGCAGTCTCCTGGCGGTCAAGCGCAACGTGCTCTACTCCGACGTCTACGTCCTTAGCCGTTTCGGCAGGGTCTTGAAGCGATTCACATATAACAGCGCGCCCTCCGGCAACCCCGACCCGAGCGCCAGGCACTGGGCCTTCTATCCACGGATGAGCTACAACAACAAGCTCCTGTTCTTGAGCTACGACAAACCGAAAATCGGCTTTGATGTACCGATGTCGATCTGGGCGATGCCAGTACACGGCAACATGGCCCAAGCGCACCTCTGGACCGTGTCCATCGACTACACGGGGGGTGACATGCAGCCTCTGCCCCTGCCTTCGGGCGGGCTCATGTACACCAAGTACCTGTACGACAACAACAAGATCGTCAGCCAGATCTGGCTTGCGAGCCAGCCTGAGCGCCAGTATCGTTGCGGCAGCTTTTGCATCGCGCCGCCGGCAGGGCAGCCAGGAATTGGCCAGGCGCTCACTACGCCGGCAGAGGACTGCTCGCAGCCATCGCTGTCGCCGGACCGCCACACCGTCGCGATGATCTGTTCGCGCCAGTTACAGCTGTCGTATCTCGTTCTCGCGTCGTTCAACGGCTCGAAGCTGGGGCCGCGCCGCTACATCATCACCAACCAGCTGGTGGCGCAGCCAACCTGGGCGCCCGACGGCACCGGCATCGCCTACATGGCGCCGGCTCGCCTCGGCGAGGGGTTCCAGCTGTGGTTCCTGCCGAGGCTCGCGTACGCGCCGCCGACGCCAACTCCCACCTCGAGCCCAACCCCCGGTGGCCCTGTCAGCAGTCCCAGCCCAAGCCCCGCGCCCACGCCGGCGCCTGTCGTGGTCAAGCCCATCCAGATGACCACCAACGTCGCGTTGGATGCCACCTCGCCGATGGCCTGGATCAACTAGACCCTATCAGCCGGCTAGGCCGGACACGTCGTGGGCGCAGGTCCTGTAGCGATCACCGGCTCGGCGTTGGCGGCCGCCGCCTGCTCCGCCGTGATGACCTTGTCGGTGACCATCGCGGCGAGGACGCTGCTGCGTCGCGCTGCCGCCAGGCCCGGATCGATGGTCGGGTCGTAAAGCGACGGCGCCTGGGTGACGCCGGCGAGCAATGCGTACTGGCCGATCGTCAGGCTGCCCAGCGGTTTGTGGAAGTAGTCGCAGGCGGCCTCGGTGACGCCGTATCGGTTGAGCCCGGTGGTGATCTCGCTCAGGTAGTCGGCCATGATCCGGTTCTTGCCGATGACCTGCTCGACCTTGAGCGCCATCACGATGTCGACGATCTTGTTGTAGCCCTCGTTCGATCCGCCGAGATAAACGTCTTTGACGAGCTGCTCCGTGATGGTCGAGCCGCCCTGGCAGAGGCACGAATGGGTCGCGTCATAAAGGAACGCCCGGCCCAGTCCGATCGTGTCCATCCCATGGTGCTGGTAGAAGCGCTCGTCCTCGGTCGCCACCACCGCCTGCGCGAGCAGCGGGGGAACCTCGTCCTCGCCCAGCAGCACCACGCCATGCGCCCTGGTCGCGGCGAGCACGCGCTGCTGAATGTCGCTCGCGGAGGGGGTCGAAACCCACAGGGTGAGCACGCTCGGCGCCCCCAGCATCGCGATGAGGGCCAGCATGAGTGCCAAGCGCCGCGCCGGCACCGGCAGCCAGCTCATTCCGTGCCCCCCACTTGCAACTGAACGGGAGGTGCCGCGAACTCGTTACGGGGCTGCGCCTTTGCCGTGGGGCGCCAATCTTCTATTGCGTCCATTCCATATAGCATCCGGTTTAGACTCAATTTGAGATAGATACGCGGCGGGTTCAAGCGGGAAAATCGTGACTCGATCAGGTCGGCATATGGTTGGCGAGCTGAAGGTCAGCGTTCTTGGCGCCTTGGATATCCACGGCGTCGACAAGCATGCTTTGGGAAGCCGCAAGGCGCGCACCCTCATCAAGGTGCTCGCCGTGGCGCGCGGCCAGCCGGTGCCTGTCCCACGCCTTGTCGACTGCCTGTGGCCGGGCCGCCCCCCGGCGAGGCCCTCGCAGCAGATCTCAGTGCTCATCAGCCGGCTGCGATCGGTCCTGGGAGCGGAGCGGCTGCCTCGATCGGATGCCGGCTACCAGCTGCTGGCCGACTGGATCGACCTCGACGTGGCGAACCACCTGGCCACCGCCGCCGCCCGCAGGCTGGCGCAGCAGAACTATGCAAGCGCACGTCTCGCCGCGGAGGCCGCCCTCGCGCTGATGCACGGAGACCTGCTCGCCGACGAGCCGGATTCGCCGTGGGCGGACGAGGAGCGGGCAGCGGTGACGAAGCTCGGCGTCGACGTTCGCCGGACGGCCGCGCGGGCAGCCCTTGCGATTGGCGACTTTTCAGCAGCTCGTGAGATGAGCGAGGCGGTGGTCGCGGCGGATCCCTACGACGAAGGCGCGCTCCAGGTCTTCATGGCGGCGCTGGCTCACGGCGGCCAGCCGGGAACAGCGCTGGCGACCTTTGCCAGGGCTCGCAAGCGGCTGCGCGAAGACCTTGGCGTCGACCCGTCGCCGTCCACCGACGCCGTCCACAAGGCGATCCTGCAGGGCAAGCCGATACCGGGCCTGGTGATCGCCGTGGCGA
>DHIZ01000341.1:14951-26068 GCA_002404055.1 Chloroflexi bacterium UBA4733 | reverse complement strand
ATCCTCGTCCATCCCCGAACCCTACCGCTACCTTGCCCATTTGTCAAAGTTATTTCGTGACGGGTCCTAAGTGCGCCTGCCATGACGTAGAACATCTCGTCCTCAGTCGGATGGGTGTGCTCGCCGGGCTCTTCGCCCTTCCGGGTGGTGTATTCGACGATGGCGGCGCCGTTGGCCGTTTTGAACTCGCCGGCCTTCACCGTAAAGTCGATCCCGTTTTGGTACGTCCAACCCTGCCCAAGCTGGAGCGCGTAGGCCTCGCTCGCCCTGGGCCTGCCAGTGATCCGATCAGCGGGATCTGTGCTCTCTGCTGCCATCTCAAATCTCCTGCTCTCGGCACATCGGTCGCCTGTCAATGTCGCCGGGGCGTCACCCCGTTTTCACGCAGCACAGTCTGTTCCCCAGGACCGTCCCCGTCAGGTCAGCACATTCTCTTGCCCTTGAATGCGCGGCGTGCGACGTCCATAATACAGGAGCCGGTCGCGGCGCGAGAAGAAAGGATCAGCAAACTATGGCGGTAGCAACCATGCCCCTACGACAGACGATCGAGCGCGAGGGCTATGTGGTCGTCCCAGGGGTCGTGCCGAAGGAGCACCTCCGCGCGGTCGTAGAGGACATCTGGCAGCACACCGGCGCCTGGCCGGATGACCGGGAGTCCTGGTATCGGGAGACCGTGCGGCGCAACGGCATGGTCGAGATGTACCACTACCAGTCGATGTGGAACACGCGCCAGCACCCCCACCTCTACGAGGTCTTCTGCGACGTGTATGGCAGCAAGAAGCTGTGGGTCAGCATCGACCGCACCAACCTCAAGCCGCCGGCCGATGCGGCGCACCCGGAGCACAACTCCGTTGGCTTTATCCACTGGGATACCGATACGGCGCGCTACCCGGACACCCCCTACCGGGTCCAGGCCGTCCTCGCCCTGGAAGACACGGAGGCGGCCATGGGCGGTTTCCAGTGCGTGCCGGAGCTGTACCGTGACCTGGCGGAATGGCTGCCGCGCCAGCCCAAAGAGCGCAACCCCCGCCAGCCCGACCTGACCGGCTACGACATCACCAAAGTGGCGCTGCAAGCCGGTGACCTTGTCATCTGGCACGTGCTGATGCCCCACGGCAACGGCCACAACACGTCCGACCAGCCGCGCCTGGCGCAGTACATCAGCATGTCCCCGGCCAACGAGGAGAACGAGGAGGCGCGCCAGACGCGCATCGCCTGCTGGCAGCAGCGCAAGCCGATGGCGGGCACTGCCTTCCCCGGCGACCCGCGCGGCACCGAGCAGCACTTCCCGGCGCCCGCACTGACGCCGCTGGGCCGCAAGCTCTTGGGGCAGGACCGCTGGGAGTGATAGCGCTGCCGGCGCGGCGCTTACCGCTCACCTACCGGCAACTGCTTCAGCAGCCCATCCACCTGCTGGGCAATGGCGCTGCCGGCATCTTGCGGCGTCGCCGTGCCGGCCCAGACGGGGGCGAGGCCTTTGCTCATGGTGGCGTTGAGGTCCGACCAGTCGGCGATCAGCGGGATGATCGGACCGCTGTTGGCGGCGGCGGCGTGGCTAGCACATCGTCTTCCGGCTCAGCCTGTTTCGATTGAGCGGGACGGGTAACCGGGCGCAGAGGGATAGCCGGGACGTTGCCGAGGATCTTGCCATCCTTCATATACATCACGTCGCCGGGAATCTCCCCCGACTCGATCGCGTAGATGAACCCAGCCATCCGTTCGCTCAGCAAATGCGTACGCATCAACTCCTGGATTGCCCGTTCCCGATCTTCCCGATCAGTCATTGGCGCCATCCCTTCCGTTGCAGTAGGCGGTCAATCGCATCCAGCACGGGTATAAAATCATCCGCTTCCCAATGCAGAGTATACGGCGCATCGCCTCCCGACGCGCTCGTTCGTAATAAGCCGCGGAGTTGCGCGCGCAGCACGTCACTACCGCCTCTTGTGGCAATGTATTGGGCATAGCTGCGTGCCCAGATTTCAGGAAAGGTGATCTGGGTCGCCAGGAAGCCGGACCTGACTGGTACATGCCGCGCGATACCATTCTGGACGACAGTCACTCCACCATCCCGTACCATTTCCTGCAAATGTCTCACCGACTGGGTCGCGTCCACCGCCCGTCGCCAATCTCCGAACGATTCGCTGTTCTGCGAAGCGAAGCTGCCGCGCTCGCCGAGCGTTTGCTGGTCCAGAAAATGGCCGATCTCGTGTATCAGTGCCCACTCCGGCAGGGTACTTTGGCCATACAGTAGGATTGCTTGGGGAGTGCCGTCCTCGGGAGAACGCACGTACGCCGCCTCGAACGCAACGTCGACCACCATGCGGATGGGTATTCTCGGCAGCGCACCGTCGCCATGCACTGCCTCAATCGCTCGCAGCGCGACGTGTGCTGCCTGTGCTGCGTCGCTCGTGTCCAGCGCCGCCGTAACCGGCACACCTGCCGGCTTTACATCGTTCACTCGTTCACGATCGGCAACGGCCGCTCACCGCTCACTCGCCGGTAACTGCTTGAGCAGCCCGTCTACCTGCTGGGCGATGGCGCTGCCGGCATCTTGGGGCGTTGCCGTGCCGGCCCAGACACCGGCGAGGCCTTTGCTCATGGCGGTGTTGAGGTCCGACCAGTCGGCGATCAGCGGGATGATCTTGATGTGGTTGGTGCCATCGACGAAGACCTTGCGGTGCGCCGGCAACTGCTTGGGGTCCAGATAGACCGCCGACGTGCCGATCGATTTGCGGGCGCCGATCCAGCCGTGTTGCGTCAGCGTGGTCAGCGACTGCGGACTCGCCATCCACTGCGTGAGCTGCCAGGCGTCGTCTTGCTGCTTGCCGGCGGCGGCGATCGACCAGCTCGATCCCTGGGAGCCACCGGTGGCGGAGAAGGCGCCGGCTGTACCGGACGGCAGGGCGGCGACATCCCAGGAGAACGACTTGATACTCTGGCTGGCCGGGTTGGAGAAGTACGCTCCGGCCACGCGCATGGCGACCGTGCCGGCGAAGAGGCGCGGGTTGCTGCCCTGCTTCGCCAGATCGGCGGCCGTAGGTAGCACCTTGTCTTTGATCATGAGTGTCTGCAAGTAGCCGATGGCCGCTTCCGCCGCCGGTTGGTCCATGAGCGACTTGGTCCAGTTGGCGTCCAGATAGTCGCCGCCGTAGGACCAGATCACCGGGGCGATGCCGGTGGGGTCGAGGCCGGCAAAGTCGGCGCCGAACTGTGTCGTCGCGCCGCCGTTCGTCACTGTCAGCTTGCGCGCAGTGTCCTCGAAGTCCTGCCAGGTCCAGTTCGGCGCCCCCCAGGTCGTCGGCGGATAGGCCACGCCGGCTTTGTCGAAGAGGTCCTTGTTGTAGTAGAGGCCCAGCAGGTTGAGGTCGTCGGGCAGGCCGTAGACCTTGCCCTTCCAGGTGGTGAGTTGCATACACACTGCAAAGAAGTCGCTGGTGTCGTAGTGGTCGCGGGCGATCAGGGCACTGAGGTCCTGCAGCACGCCTTTGCTGACGAACAGGCCGAAGTCGCGACCGCCCTGTTGGAAGACGTCGGGCGGCGTGCCACCGGCGACATCGGTCAACACCTTGTCGTCGTAGCTGCCGGAGACCGGCTCGACGCTGACCGTCAGGGTGGGGTTCTTGGTGGCAAAGGCTTTGGCGTTGACGCCGAAGTAGTCGACGCCGCTGGTGGTCCCAGCGCCGAACCAGGTGATGCGCAGCTCCTTGGCGCCGGGCTTGACGGCGGCAGCGCTGGCAACGGTTGCGCTGCTGCTTATCGCTTTCTGCGCTGTTGCCGATCCGGCCGCGTGCGTCGTTGCCGCTGCGGACGTACTCCTTGCCGCCGCGGCATCTGTAGCAGCGGCAGTGGTCGCCGCAGCGCTGGCCGTGCTGGCGGTGCTGGTCGCTGCGGTGACCGTCGCGCTGGAGCCGCAGGCGGAGAGCGCTAACGCGCCGGCGCCGACCGCCGTCGCCACGAGGAGGCGCCGTCGCGTCACAGAGAATGCTGTCATAGAGGAACCTTTCTCACCGATGCAGGCTGTTGAGCGATTCTAGCACCGGTTGCCCCGGCGGATACCGTAGAGGTCCCGCCCTCTAGCCCTTGCACAAGGCATTTGACGGTTCTGGCTCGCTGTTATAGGATGCTCGTGTGTTGCTCACCGTTCAGAAAGGAACCAATACCAAGATGTATGCTCGTGTCGCCGTCTACACGTTCACGCCTGGTGGCGCCGATACCGTTATTGAGCGGGCAAGGACCGGCATGCTGCCGATCTTCCGCCGCCATGCCGGGTTCCGCCGCTATTTTGTCATCAAGACCGGCGAGAATGCCGGCTACTCGATCAGCATCTGGGACTCCGAAGCGCAGGCGAACGAGGCAGTGCAAGCGGCCGCGCAGTGGGTGAAGGACAACGTGGCGGACTTGATCGCGTCAGCCACCAATCACGTCGGCAACGTTGCCTTCAACGAAGGGCCTGCCTCCTGAGCAGCAGGCGCTCCGTCCGCTGGCGAGCGTTAGCCCGGTAGGCCCTTCCCCAGCAGCCGCAACCAGTTGCCGTGCATGATGTTTTCCACGTCTTGCTGCGTGTAGCCGCGCTGCTCCAGCAAGGCGGGGAGTTTCTGTAGATCGGCAATAGTGTCGAGGTCGCCCGGCGATTGCTCGGTGCCGTAGCCGCCATCGAGGTCGGTGCCAATAGCGGCGTGCCTGCTGCTGCCGGCAAGCTGGCAGACGTGGTCGATGTGGTCGACGACGTCGCTCAGGCTGACCAGCGAGGGGTCGCTTTCGCCGCGCACCCAGCCGGGGTAGAGCATCCAGTCGTCCATGGCCGCGCCGATGACGGCGTCGCGGGCTGTCAGCCGGCGAATCTGGTCGTCGGTGAGCTGGCGGTCGCCCGGCACCAGCGCCCGGCAGTTGTGGTGGCTGGCCAGCACCGTGCCGCCGAAGGCGTCGAGCGCCTCGGCCATGCTCTGGTCGGCCAGGTGGGTCACGTCCAACAGCATGCCGGCAGCTTCCATCGCCTGCAACAGCGGCTTGCCGAGCGGCGTCAGGCCGCCTTCCGTCCCCGTGCCGTGGGCGTAGGTGCTGACGCCGTAGTGGGTGAGGCCGACGATGCGCAAGCCGGCGGCGTACCACTCGGGGACCTGCTCCGGCGAGACGATGGGATCAGCGCCCTCCATGCTGATGATGAAGCCCAACGGTGCGCTGCCGCCGGTGCCGCTTTGCCAGTCGGCGACGTGGCGGTCGAGCGCCGTCCGGTCGCTGATGACGCGGCAGACGCCATCCTGCTCCAGCCGGCGGTAATAGGCGAGCTGGCCGTGGGCCACGGCGTAGGCGATGTCCGGCGTGCGGTAACCGGACAGCGGGTTGCCGGCTCGCTCCACGCGGGCGATCAGCGTGGCGATGGAGAGGCCGACGCCGCTGCGCATCTCCGGGAAGGCGACGGTGGAGCGACCGCGGCCCTTGCCGGGCATATTCGCTTCCAACCGCCGCATCTCCGCCACCGGCACTCGCAGGTCGCGATTCCACAACAGCGCGTTCATCGCCAGATCAAGATGGCCGTCAATCACGAACATGGAGTTCCCCTCTTTCTATAGGTACAACGTCTGGTTGCCGTCGTGCTGTGGCGTTGCGGTTAGCCGATGGGCAGTTCGGCCAGGAGCAGGTGACCGTTCACGAGGAGCAGCAGAGCCACCGCGCCCAGCCCGACCCCTGTCCAGAGCAGCCAGCGCGCGGCAGCGACGATGCTCACCGACCCCAGGACAATGCCGATCTGGAGCAGCCCCTGCGCCACCTCGAAGTTTGGTAACTGCTTCTCCGTGTGCGCGCGTTGCGCATCGAACGCCTGCGCCTGCGTCAGCAGTTCCTTCTTGCCGTTGCCGCTAGCCGGATCACTCTCCAGGTGAGCCACCGTTGCCTTGTCGGCAGCGATCTGCTTCTGAATGGTTGTCCGTGCCGCGTCCGTGAGTGCGGGTTGCGTGAGCAGGAGCGCCGCCAACTGGTCGGCCGCCAGTTGCGTGTCGGTTTGCCGGATGTTCTTCGCCTGATAGAAGGCGTAGGTATCGGACGACTGGATATTGGCAGCGAGCACCTCCCGGTTGGCGCCCTCCGTACTGAGCGCCGTAATCGCCAGCACCATGGCCAGCACGCCGATCAAGACGGCCGCCATGCGGCGGAAGACATCGTTGGCGTGGTCTTTCTCCTCGTGCGCCTCCCGAATCTTGTCGGCTGCTTCTTGTGCTTCCATTGCCTGCTCCTCCCCCTCTTTGGTACCGCTCCGGCGCCACATGAGAAAGGCCGTGCTGGCCCGTTCCCGTCGCCGGACAGGGAGAGTGTAACGAACGCCAGCGCTGGGCAGTGCTCACAGGGTGCTGGATGTATGCTTAGCTTGCAGTCGGTCGGCTTCGGCTTCGTCTCGGGCCAGGCTGGCCTCAATCTCGTCGTGGTTGGCGTGGTAGTAGGTGAGGGCTGCATAGACCTGGGCGAGCGAGAGGTGCCGAATCTCCCGCTGAATCTCCTCGGGTGACAGCCCCGACTTGTACCAGGAGACGATGCGCTGGACGGTGACGCCCGTTCCATCGAGCCTCGGGCGCCCGCCACGAACGTCGGGAGAGCGAACGATCAACGTCCCAATATCGATAGCCGCAGGCATGCGCACCTCTTCTCAACTCCGGGCGATGCATGCAGCGTACCAGAATATAGTATCCGAGCCTGACTACCCGAACCCTTCCAATAGCGGGGGCGGGAACTCAGCATTACTGCTGCAAAGGCGGCCTCTATCGCGACAGCGCCATCGACAGACCAAGGAGAGTCTGATAGTGGGGTAATTGTATTCACCATCGGAGGGCTCCCTCCTAAACTGCAGCGCACGATAGTCAACCTCGTTCGCGACGCCCTGGGTGAGTTGTGTGACCGTCAGTACAAGGACTGGCAGACTGGCAAGCACCCTGTGTCGATCAACGATCCGCTCGCATCCCAGCATTTCCGCCCCGCTGACGGATCACCTGCAAAGCGACCAGCGGCAGGCAAATATGAGTACCCACCTCAATGACCTGGTTAATTCGCGCTGTTTAGCACCCGAGACAGCTCAATCGCGCCGTGGGATGATCCTAGGCTACTTCGATGATATGTACGTGGCGCTAAAGGAGCAGTGGCGTGTTTTACGGGGTGGTGGCGTCCTTGTGTACGTGGTTGCGAACTCCCGGCATTACTACTTGCCAATCGCTACGGATGTCATGTTGGCTGAGATTGCCCGCTGCATCGGTTTCGAGACTTTGGATCTCGTTGTGCTGCGAAAGCGAAACGGTCGAACTCGTCAGAAGTCGTTCCTGCGCGAGAGCGCGGTGTTTCTACGAAAGCCCAGGGCGACCCGTCCGTAAAGGGCTCTGCTGGTCGTAAATGCACTCGATCTCTGTGCTGGCTGGTGCCCCGCCGCTATACGGCATCGTGTCTCTGCCAAACCGGTGTAGCTGCCCCATCGGGTTGTTCCCGCAACGCCGTGCTGATGCTGGTCCTACCGCGTTCAGTACATACGGCGGGCCGCGAGCGGGAGGAGGACTGACGGGGACTATGTGCCGGCGGGCTCAGCCCAGAACGGCCTCCACCGGAATGACAAGGTGCGGGACGGCGATGGATGCAACCGTCATGCCGCGGCTGAAGCGCCGCACATCGAGAAAGCCAGCCTCGGTCGGCTCTGTATACCGCTCGATGACCTGACTCTCGAGATCGACCAGCCAGACCTCCGGCACCCCGGCGTGGGCATAGCGGGGGAGCTTGACGGTGCGGTCGTAGGCGAGCGAGCTGTCGCAGACTTCGATCAGGAGGAGGACATCGGTCGCCGTAGGCGTCGCTTGCTCATAGAAGTCCTCGCGTGGCTGCAGGACCGTCAGATCTGGCTCCGGCTCGGTGTCATCCCCCAAACGCAACGGATCCTGCACGCCCAACACCGCCTCGTCACCCAGTCGCCGGCCAAGTAGCCGGTTCAGGCGTTTGACGCAGGCTGCATGGTGGCTGCCGACCGGGCTCATCTGGACGATCTCCCCTCCGATTAGCTCAACTCGATCGTCCTCGTGCAGAATTCCCGTTTCGGCCATGCGGTGGTAGTCGTCGACACTAAAGCGTACACGTGCCAGGTCGGTTACCATCATGGTCTCCCATATTGCCTGCTCAGGTACTTGAGCACCGTAGCATGCCAGGCGATCAACTGGTAGCATAGGTTTGCGCACCGGTAGATTCCGTCGGATCGGAATGGTAAGCAAAAGGGAGCAGCCCCATGGCAATTGTGGCGCGGGAAGCCGACCTTGAGGAACCGGGCGTCACCGTCTATGAAGTGACTCCCGAGGAGCGGTGGGCCATCTTCGACAACGCTGCCCGGCATTACCTCCACATGAGCGGCGAGGAGTTCATCAGGGCCTGGGACTCCGGCGAATTCGCTGAGGATCCCGACCAACCTGGCATCGTACGCGTCTACATGCTCCGCCCCAGTGATCGGTAGGACCCCGCAGGAAGCCGTCAGAGCGTGGGTGGACATTGTTCAGCAAGCGTTCTCCTGTGTCACGCAAGCCAGGTTCAACGTGGATGGTTTTCGCCCATCGGACCTGCCTTATGATGCGGACCTCAATGGCGGTCTTGCCGTTCCTCTCTCGGCGGAAGCGCGGCTCGGTCTCATCGCCATCCTCCGGTACCGCATCGTAAAAGTAGCCAGTCCCCGTGATCCCTGGACCATCCGGATCGTCACCTACCACTATTCGCTGGTTGACTCCTCCGAGCGGGACATTATCTCCTACGAGTGGCACCCGGAAGGAACAAGCTGGGTGACCTGGCCCCATATCCACATCGGCAGTGCCATGCTTCGCGATGGCGCGCGCCTCTCTTCGCGAATGCACCTGCCCACAGGCCACGTTGCCATCGAGGAGGTAATTCGACTGGCGATCGTCGAGTTCGGCGTGCGTCCGCGTCGTCCCGATTGGTCGGCGGTGTTAGCGCGGACCAATCGAGATCGGATGACATCACCTTTGGAGTAATGACGACAGCACCTCGTCCGGCGGTCCCATCGCCACCAGCCGCCCTTCCTCCAGCACGATCACCTGATCGGCGGCGCGCAACAGCAGTGGGCGGTGGGAGACGGCCAGCACTGTTGCGTCGCGTCGTGCCAGCAGACGCTGCCAGAGCAGGTGCTCCGTTTCCACGTCCAGCGCGCTGGAGAGGTCGTCCATCACCAGCAGGTCGGACTCGCGCACGAACATGCGGGCGGCGGCGGTCCGCTGAATCTGGCCGCCGGAGAGCCGCACACCGCGAGCGCCGATCAGTGTCTCCAGTCCGGCGGGGAAGGTGGCCAGGTCCGCCTCCAGCACAGCGCAGTCGATGGCGCGGTGCAAAGCGCGGTCGTCGGCATCGCGCCCCAGCAGGAGGTTCTCGCGCAGCGTGCCGGAGAGAAGGGTCGGTACCTGCGGCGTGTAGGCAGCGCGCGGCGGCGCCAGCGCGACAACCAGCGCCACCAGCCGCTGCAGCGTGACATAGGCCGGCGCTCGCCCCTGCAGCAGGTCGAAGAAGGCTTTCGCCAGCAGCCCAGGGAAGAGCGGCCAGGGATGGAAGAGGACCCAGCAGCAGCCGCTGGCCACTTGGGACCAAAGATGGTAGGCCAGCAGCCGGCGAACGAAATAGGCGGTCGAAGGCAAGCGTGTCTGCGGTGTGCTCACTCCGGCACCTGCTCAGCCTCTAGCCCCTGCCGGTCACTCATACCAGTATCCCTTCCAACCCTTGCCGGTGCAGCCCCGCCAGGCGGGAATGCGGATCGGCCAGCAGTTGCTCGCGCCGTCCCTGCTCCTGCATCCGGCCCTCCTCCAGAATAAGGATGTCGTCAGCTCGCGCGATCGTCGTCAGGCGATGGGCAATGATGATCGCCGTGCGGCCGGCCAGCAGGCGGTCCAGCGCCCGATCCAGCAGCGCCTCCGTCAGCGGGTCGAGCCGGCTGGAGGCTTCGTCCAGAATGACCAGACCAGGGTCCTTGAGGAAGACGCGCGCCAGCGCTAGCAACTGCGCCTCCCCGGCCGAGAGGCTGGCGCTGGAGATGGGCGTGGCCAGTCCCTGCGGCAGCCGGGCCAGCCAGGGCAACAGCCCCAGCGCTGCCAGCGTCTCCTGCAGTTGCCCGTCCGGCACCGCCGCATCAAAGAAGGTGAGGTTGTCGCGCAGGCTGGCCGCGAAGAGTTGCACGTCCTGGGTGACAAGGCCGACGCGGCCGCGCAGCGCCGCCAACTGAAGCCGGCGCAGGTCGACGTCGCCCAGGCAGATTGACCCTTGCTGTGGATCGTACAGCCGGAAGAGCAGCCGGGCGATGGTCGTCTTGCCGCTACCGGTGCGCCCCAGCAGGCCGAGCATGCGCCCCACCGCCAGGCGGAAGCTCACCTGACTGAGCGCGACAGCGGCTCCACGTTGACGCGCTGCCCTGGTACCGCTCGTCGGAAGCAGTGCCGCATCTCCGTGTGCTCCAGGACGCCGTCTGGCAGGACCGCCGGCTGCGCTTGACCTATGCCCGTGACGAGGGTCAGGCCTTCGAGCGCGTGGTCGAGCCGTATGGCCTGGTGGTGAAGGGCAACGTCTGGTACCTGGTGGCGCGTGCCGACGACCAGATGCGTACCTACCGGGCAGCACGCATTCGGGACGTAGCAGAATTGGCGGAGCGCTTTCCGCGCGATGCGGCGTTCGATCTGGCGGCCTACTGGAACGCTTCCGTAGCGGAGTTCCGGGCCGGCGTGCCGCGCTATCCCCTCCTCATCCGCGTATCACCGGCCGGTCTTCCCATGCTGCCCCGCCGGCTGGGGCGCACCGACCTGGCGACGGTCGAACTGGCCGGACCGCCCGACGCCGACGGCTGGCGCACGCTGGCGCTGGAATTCGACACCCTGGAAGAGGCCCGCGCCGGCATCCTCCAACTGGGCGCCGGCGTGGAGGTGCTGGAACCGGCAGAACTGCGCGAGAGCATCCGAGCGGCGATTGGGGAGTTGGCGGCGTTGTATCGGATGCCGCAGGTTCGTTCCGTTGTCCCCTCTTGCATGGAGCGTGTTGAGACGTTCGGCGACGGATTGTAGGAAACAGCGGCCTGACCTACCGGGCCGGTGGCGTCTAAGCACGTAGCCAGAACAAAG
>DHIZ01000341.1:0-14803 GCA_002404055.1 Chloroflexi bacterium UBA4733 | reverse complement strand
AAAGGCATGCTTTTGCAGCCGATCCCCTCTGGAGCGACCCATGCCAAAGTTATGGCCACATGCTTAGCGGGAAACCACCATGGCGTATGATGAAGACACCGAGAGCGTGACAGGTGTCGGCGGTAGCCTGCCAAGAGTGATGTCGGCGTGGAGGAGGCGGTTCATGGCCGGTACCCCGATGGTGGCCGACCCCGAGTGGGATGACCTGGTCGACCGCCTTGCCGTCTATGACCTCGCCTATCTGACCGGCGGGAGCGCCTGGGATGGTCATCCTTCGCCCTATCACACGTCGGGCGATGTTCCAGTCCTGGAGCTCGTCACAGACCTCGCCCAGTCGCCGCACGGTCGCATGCGGAACGCGCTGGTGGCGCTACTGTTCCGCCATCCTGAGCTAGCTACCAGTACCCTTGCTGCTGCCGGTCAGTTGGTAGGCGACGAGCGGGCTCGCCTCCGTATTCGTAGCAGTGTCCTCGCCGCCGCGGCACTGCACATGAGGTGGCGTTTCGTGCTGGACATCTACCTGCCTGGCCAGCCGGGCATCGCTGCCGATGACCTTGCACAGGAGTTGGGGGCGCCATCGCCGCGTGAGGAGTATGGCCGTGCTTGCCTCAGCGCCCTGGCCGACGTGCTGCGCGAAGGCCAGACCTTCCCTTTCGCCTACGAGCGCGAGTGGCACGATGCAGCCGACCACGTCCTCGAGAGCCTGCGCGCCGAGGCGCGAGCGCGACCAACCTGATGCCCCGCACACCCGTCACTCGTGACCGCCTCGAGGAGTTCTTGCGGCGGTTAGGACGCGACTTCCACGGCCATGGTCGTCTGTACCTGGTCGGTGGAGCACAGATGGTGCAGGCGGGCTTCCGCCTGCAGACCATGGACGTTGATTACACCGTCCAGCTCGCGCCGATCGACCAGGAGCCGTTCAGCATCGCGCTGCACCGGCTGATTCGCGAGCTCGATATGAACATCGAGCCGGCAGGACCAGGCGACTTCATCCCCTTGCCAAGCGGTTGGGAGACGCGGAGCCCCTTCCTTGGCCGTTACGGAGGATTGGACGTCTTCGCCTTCGATCCGGTGTCGACGGCGCTCGCCAAGGTCGAACGTGGCACGACGCAGGACATTGATGACGTGCTCGCCTTGCTCGCCGCCGGTCGCTTCAATGTAGCCGACTTGGGTGCAGCCTTCGAGGAAATCCTGCCTCGTCTGGAACGGGAGTCGATTCGAGCAGACGAAGCCGACTTCCGTCGCAAGTTCGCCGCCTTCGTGCGGCTTGCCCTGGCGCATCCACCTACGTACGCGCCGCCCGACCTGTGACCAATACCGCCTTTTAGCCGAGGAACTCCCGGTCAGAGCAGCCGGGGACCCAGGGTGAGCAACCCTCCTTGACGGATCTCTTCGGCGCGGGCAATCAACTCGTCCAGATTCTGCGCCACGCTGATGAAGCGGCCGGAGAGCGCATCGGCCTTACCCGAGGACAGGGCGACCACCAGGTTTGCCGCCAGGTCGGGGGGAACATTCCGCCCATCCGCCAATGCTTTCTCGAAGAAGCCGGCGACGACCGGCGAGTCGCCCGCCAGCGCATAGTCCACCATCGCCGTATGGACGATGCCGGGAACAACGGCAAATACGGCGATGCTGCGACCTTGTGTCTCGAACGCCAGGCACTCCGTGAAGCGCTGGAGCGCCGTCTTGCTCACCACATAGGCCGACATGTCGGGCATTGGACCGTTTGCGGCGCCGCTGGACGTGTTGATAATGCGGCCACGCCCGCGAGCGAGCATGCCAGGCAGCGCCGCCCGTGTACAGTAGAGTACGCTACGCAGGTTGACCTCCTGCACACGCCACCAGGCATCGGGATCGACCTCAGCGAGTGGACCCAACGGGCCGCCGATGCCGGCGTTGTTGACGAGCACGGTGAGGGGACCAAGGCGCTGCTCGATAGTGGCTACCGACCGTTCGGCGTCCGCCCGTTGACTCACGTCCGCACAGACCGCCAGGGCTGTTCCGCCGCGCTGTCCGATGGCGTCAACGGTCTCCGCCAATTGCTCCTCGGAGCGGGCACAGACGCCGACGGCGGCGCCCGCTGCCGCCAATGCCAGCGCCATGGCGCGACCAAGACCCCTCCCCCACCGGTGACCAGCGCCACCTGACCGGTCAAGTCCATTCTTCAGGTCCCTTCCGCTCGCCCGGACCGCTCCGGCGGCTTCACTCAGACGGAGCGCACTGACGGCCCGCGAATCCTGATTGTAAGGATCCGCGGCGGAAACCGCCAGCGGAGGCTCGCCCTGCTGGTGACTATGAAGCCACGATGGCGCAGCGCAGGAACCAACGCATGGTCAACGCACTCATCGAGATAGACCGCCGGCCGCGGCATCAGCCCTGGTCGCCAGGGACGTTTTCGGCGATATATCGCTCAATCTCCGCTTGATGGGCGTCATAGAAGCAAAGAGCAGCAGTAATGTCGTCACCTGTGAGCATGGGAAATGCTTGCCTCAGACGTGCCATTTCAGGGGAGAGCCTGTGCATCAGAACCACCGCTCGCACCGGGACACGCGTACCTCGAACGGTCGGCTCGCCACCGAGGATGTGGGGGGCATAGACGATCCGAGCATGCGCAACACGCGCCATCGGTGCAGTCGTCGCCATATCAGCCAACTCGCTCCCTATACCGCATTGTGACATCTGTGCTATTGGACCGAGCACTCCCGGTAGGGCCGATGCGCCGGTCAATCGCTTCAGCCAAAGCCATCGTCCGGCGCGTCGGCCCTGCCCGTACCCGCTACGGGTTATAGAACCCGTGGTTCTTGCTGTAGGGCGCCTCGCCGGGGGCGCCGCGGCGGAAGTGGCCGGAGGGGCGGACGACGCCGTCGCGCTCCTTGCTCAGCAGCTCGATGAACCAGGCCTCGTGCTCGACTTCCTCGTTGAGGATGCGGGCGGCCATGTCATAGGTGCGGGGATCCTTGCCGAAGGTCAGGTCGCACACTTCGCTCCAGGTGCGGATGGCGCAGCGTTCGGCTTCCAGCAGCACTTCCAGGATCTGCGCCGCCGTGGCGGTGGTGACGATGTCGCGCGGGTTCTGGCCCACATGCTGGCCGTTGTTGCTGCCGGGCAGGAAGGCGTCGGGGCACCCGGCGCGGTCGGCGAAGGTGCGCACGTCGTAGGGGATGGTGCCGCCCAGTTCGTAGATACGCGGCGTGATCAGCTCGAAGTGGGCCCGATCCTCGAGGCGGGCATCCTCGCAGATCTCCTTGTAATCCTCTTCGCCGGCCAGGTACATGCGCAGGATCGTGTAGTAGTAGTAGGTCATAAATTCCGCCCCGGCGGCGTCCACCAGCTTCTCCAGCAACTGATCGACGTCGACGCCGCGGGCAGTGATCGCTTCCACCCCGACGCGTTGGGTCAGGTCTCCAGGCGCCACCCGTCCCTGGGCATTTGGCTTATCGGTTCCGGCCACGTGTTCTCCTTCCCTCCTGCCACCGTGCAAGAGCTGGAGGTATTCTACACGGTCTGGCGGGGTTGCGGGCGAGGTCGTCGCCGCTGGCGGCGGGTGCGCCAGGCCAGCAGCAGGCTCTGCTGGATGTAGCGGAGTGAGCGCTTGATGCCGATGGAGGAACTCTCCTCGGTGTAGCGGGTGGGGATCGGCACCTCTTCGATGACGAAGTCGCCCGCTACCGCCTCCAGCAGGATCTGGGTATCGAAGACGAAGTCGTCGGAGTAGCCGCGGTAGGGCGCCGCCTCCAGGAAGCGCCGGCTGTAGGCTTTGAAGCCGCTGTGCGTTTCCGTGAAGGTCGTGTCCAGCAGCAGGTTCATCAGCATCGTCGTCAGTTTGTTGCCGACGTAGCGGTAGAGGGGCATGCCGCCCAGGCGCGGATCGCTGCCGCCGGCGAAGCGCGAACCGAAAGTGAAGTCGGCCCGACCGGCCAGAATCGGCGCCACGAGGGCCGGCACGGCGCGCGGGTCGTACTGAAAATCGGGGTGCAGCAGCACCACGATGTCGGCCCCCAGGCGCAGCGCTTCGTCGTAACAGGTCTTCTGGTTGCCACCGTAGCCGAGGTTTTTGGGGTGGACCCGCACCTGGAGCCCCAGGCGGTGCGCCACGGCCACCGTATCATCCGGGCTGGCGTCGTCGACGAGCAAGAGGGCGTCGGCGGCGTCGACCGGTAGGGCGTTCACCGTCTTCTCCAGCGTGCGAGCGGCGCGATAGGCCGGCATGGCGACCACCACGTGTTTGGTGCGCGGCGCCACCGGCTGATCCAACTCCTGTGCCTTCGGCATCGCTCCCACTTCTGTCACCTTCTGTGCTGCTGCGCCAACCGTGTGCTGCGCCTGCCGCCCCGGCTCACGAGCGCCAGGCGGAAGCGGCGCCGCCGCGCAGGTCGGAGTCGGCCTGACGGTCGAGCGGCGCCGGGCGGCGCAACTCCTGCAAGGATAACCCTTCCCACCAAATGGCGACCAGCCCCAGCAGCGCCGGCGGCGCATACTGGGCGGCGCGCAGGCCGAGTGCTGCCAGCTGGGCCGGCGCAGCGGCGATGCCCATACTGCCGAGCAGGGCAAGGATCGTGGCCTCGTAGGTGCCGATGGCCGCCGGACCCGCCGGCACGATCTGGGCCAGGTTCAGGCCGGCCGTCAAGAGTAGCGCGCCGGGCAGCCCCACCGGCAGGGCGAACACCTTCAGCACACAGGCGGTGTTGAGCACGTCCACCAGCCAGAGCAGCAGCGATTGCCCCAGCAGCAGCGCCAGGCGACGCGGCCCCGGCACCATCGTCAGCGCTGAAAGCAGCAACCCTTGCAACCTGCCGGCCAGACCGGGGAAGCTGCGGCGCGTCAACAGAGCCTTGCAGGCCGGCATGGAGAGCAGCAACAGCACGATGATGCCGCAGGCGAAGGCTGCCGCGCCGATCACCGCGACCACCGTCACCCAGGCGGGTACCGGCAACAGGAACAGGGCAAGCAGCGACAGGCCGACCAGGGCACTGCCGTCGCAGATCTTCTCGACGACGATGGTCGCCACGATCGGCGCCGGTCGCACCGACGAGTTGCGGGCGACCAGCACCACGCGCGCCACCTCGCCGGCGCGAAAGGGGAAGATCGTGTTGCCGAGGTAGCCGATCAGTTGCCAGCGCAGCAGCCGGAAGAGCGGCAACGTTGCCGCTGGCCGCAGCAGCGTGCGCCAGCGCCAGGCGTTCAGGGTCAGAAAGCCGGCCAGGGTGAGGGCCGCCGGCAGCAACCAGATGGGTTGGGCCTGATGCAGGTCGGCCAGCAGGGCCGCCGGCTGAAAGACACGGGCAATCAACCAGATGCAGACAATGCTGATCAGCAGTCCGAGGAGGCGGACAAGGTGCTTCACGCAGTTCCTTCTCTGCCCGCTCTGGAGTGACGCCCACCTGACGACGCGCTGGCTGGTTGCCTGGCACCTACCACACCAACAGTATGCCCCATCGCTTTCGGGCGGGCAACTCAGCATGACCGATGGTGTACTGAGCGCGGGGGGCAATAGGGATGGCGTATCCTGATGGACTGCGGCAATCGTGCGTGGCGTTGGCGCCGGCAGGGGCGGAAGCGAGGCGGGCGTGGAGGGTCACGTCATCGTCTGTGGCCTGGGCCAGGTCGGGGCCGCCGCCGTCAGTGTGCTGCGCCAGCTCGGCACGGACGTGGTCGTCATCGACAGGGACCCTGACCCGACGTTGCGCGAGGAAGCGGAGCGCAGCGGCGCTACGGTGTTGCAGCGGGACATGCGCAACCACCAGACGCTGCGCGAGGCGGGCATTGCCGGTGCGCGGGCGTTGGTAATCGCCACCAGCGATGACGCCGCCAATGTACACCTGCTCTTCGATGTCCTCCGCTTGCAACCAGGGCTGCGCATCGTCTTCCGCCTGGCCGATGCCCAGTTAGCGCGGCAACTCGATGCGACTCTGCCCAACGCCATTGGCCTGACGGTACCGGAACTGGCGGCGCCGGCCTTTGCCTTCGCGCTGGGCAGTCCGGCCATCACGCGGGCGCTGATCGTGGACGGCCAGCACTGGGCGGTGGCCGAGGTCGATCCCCGGGAGCATCCCATCCAGATCAAAGCCGGGGAGCCGCTTCTGCTGCTGGAAGTGCGCACGCCGACGCAGGCGACCGCGCTGCCGTCGGCGCTGCCACGGGATGCCGTCCACGTGACATTTGCCGGACCCTGGGACGCCGTGCTCCAGGCGCTCGGGGTGGCGCGACCCTGGCCGCATTGGCAGCCGGGGGCGTGGCGGCGCATCGCCGCGGCCCTGCGGGGCGTGCGACCGGCGCTCTGGGCGGTTGCCGGGACTGCCTTGCTGCTGCTCGTTGGCAACGCCTTGCTCTTCGCGCGACTACTCAACCTACCCCTGGCCGACGCCCTCTACTTTGTCACGACCACGCTGACGACGGTAGGGTCGGGCGACACCACCCTGTTCAAGCAGGCGACGTTCGTCAAGCTCTACGCCTCGGCCCTGATGCTGCTGGGCGCCCTCATGACGGCGGTCCTCTACGCGCTGCTGACGGAGCACGTCATCGGCCACCGGCTGGAGCGGCTGCTGGCGGCCCGACCCTTGCCGCCGCACGGGCACGTCATCGTCTGTGGTCTGGGCACGGTTGGCTTCCATGTAGTGACGGTGCTGCGCCTCCTGGGCGCCCCGGTGGCGGTGATCGACCAGCAGGCGGAGAGCGTGCTGGCGCAGCGAGTACGCGCCATGGGCGTGCCGGTGCTTGCCGGCAATGCTGCGCTGGCAGCGACACTGGAGGAGGCGCGGGTCGGGTCAGCCAGTTCGGTCGTGGTCGTGACGAGCGACGACCTCACCAACCTGGGGATCGCCCTGGCGGTGCGCCAGGCGAACCCAGGGCAGCACGTGATCCTGCGCCTGTTCGATTTCGGCCTGGCGGCGCGGGTGCGCACCTCCCTGGGCATGCCGGCCACGCTGTCGGCGCCGGCCCTGGCCGCGCCCGCCATCGCCGCGCACGCCGCCTTCGGCGTTCAGGCGCTGGATAGCATCGTGCTGGCCGGCCAGCCCTACGTGGTCTGGACGCTGACCGTCGATGCTGAAACACCCCTCGCCAGCGTGGGGCAACTCCTGCAGCCGGGCCAACGAGCGCTGCTGCTCCACCGTGGCGCCGCCAGCCTGACGCTGCCGGCGGCGGACCTGGCGCTGGAGCCGGGGGATATGCTTGTGGTGTTGCAGACGGTTGACGAGTTTGGCTTCCCGAGGCAACCAGCGGCGCCCATGCTATGAGTTTCGTTGACAATCAACGTTCGGTCATTTTTAGGCCCCGCAATGGGTGCTGGTAGAGTACCGATTAGGCCTTGGACCTTGGATGATGGCGCACCAGCTTAGGGATGGGTTGCGGGCGCTTTTTGATCCGAATCGGGGGCAGATGCAATGGCTTCGACGACCGCAGTAGCAGAGCGCGTAACGAGCGGCCTGGCGCTCGTTGAGAGCGATGTTCGGGGGTTGCCCAACCTCGCCGACGAATGGGAGCAACTCGGTGAAAGTGCTCGCGTGTCGCTCAGCCTGGAATGGGCACATTCGATGGCGGACTATCTGACTGAGTTGGATGAGCAGTACCACGCTGATCGAATGACGCCTGGGCAGCAGGAACGTTACCAAGCGTTGCTGCGCGACTTGCGCACGGCACTCCCCACCATTAACCGGCTGAACCTGTACGGGCCACCCATCTGCCTGGAACCCTGACAAGATCAGGTGTCGTTGCATATGCCCACGAGGATGGGGCCTGCCCAAAGGTTCGTTACGGAGACCCATCGCCTACGGCGCATTGTCCATCACCAATGGCGATTGGGAATATCAGGGAACAGCGAAACGGAGTACGCGCCATGGTGACGACGCAAAGTCCACCCGAACATCGGCTGATTCTGCATCACGTGAGTTGGGAGACCTACCAGCGGTTGCTCCAGGACTTCGAGAACAGCAGCGCGCCTCGCCTGACCTATGATAGGGGGACGTTGGAGATCATGACCCCGTTGCCGGAACATGAGGAGTATGGCCGATTCTTCGAATTCGTGCTGGTGGCTGTGGAGGAAGCGACGGGCACGAAGATCTACAGTTTCGGTTCCACAACCTTCAGCCGCGACGACCTCCAGCAGGGATTTGAAGCGGATGCCTGCTTCTACATCCAAAACGGCTCCCGAGTCCGCGGCAAGGATCGGTTCGATCTACACGTCGCCCCCCCGCCTGACCTGGTGATCGAGATCGACATCAGCCATCCATCCCTGGGGAAGCTGCCCATCTACGCCCAAATAGGCGTGCCCGAGGTCTGGCGCTACGTCGATGGCGTCATAGAGATCCTCCTGCTGGATGGCGAGCAATACATTAACGTTCCGCGCAGCCGGGCGTTGCCGATCGTGACCGCCCAGGCGCTCACCGGGCTGGTCAGGGCAAGCCGGGGCCTGAGTCAGGGGGAGCGGCTGCGGCTGGCACGGGAGTGCATCGGCGCGCCGGGTACGCCGAGCGAATAGCAGGCGCGGGACCTGGGGCGTGTTGGCGCAAGAGCGCCGAACCGGCGGATGCTCGTGCTACAGTGGACCCGGTCCGTTCCTGACCGGGTAATGAGGAGGCAGCGGCAATGGCTCTGACCAAGCAGCGCTACACCTTCGAGGGCTGGCTCACGCTGCCTGACGACGGCAAGCGCTACGAGCTGCTGAATGGAGACCTGGTCGAGATGCCGCCGCCAACCGCCAACCACGCCCTGCTGGTTATGTCTCTGTCCCTCTGGCTCGGACAGGCGCAGCATGCCGGCTATGGCATCGTGCTGACGGCGCCGGTGGCGGTTATTCTCGATGCCGGCATGCGACGGGAGAACGCGCCGGAACCGGACGTCTTCTTCGTGCGCCGGGACCGCGAACACATCATACGTGCCAGTGCTGTGGAGGGGGTGCCGGATCTGGTGATCGCCGTCCTCTCCCCGAGCAACTGGCGAGATGATATAGCCGACGGCACGAAGTGGGATTTGTATCAGCGTTACGCGGTACCCCACTACTGGATCGTTGATCCGGGACTCCGGACGGTTACTCAGTACCAGCACAACGGCAGCCAGTATGGCGCGCCGGTGCTGCTCGGTGAGAGGGATTCCCTGGCTTGTCCCTTTGCCCCAGCCATTACCCTGTCTGTGGCCGAGCTCTTCCGCAATTTGCGGACCTCGTAGCCAGGAAGCTTTCCACTCGCCGGCGTGTACAGTAGCCGCGACGAGGCAACCGGGAGTTGGTTGCGCAACGCGCCGCCGCTCCCCTCGGAGACGGCGCCAGCGCGCGCCCACACGCGTCGCCGACTGCTACACATGTTAGGCGGACGATTTCTTGACAATACAGTACAAACGGATACACTCATCCCGTGAACGAGCTGGAGATACGGGGCCTACGCTGGGACGACTGGAACCGCGCCCACCTCGCACGCGAACATCACGCGGTAAGCGAAGAGGAAGTACGGCAAGTCTTGGCTGGCCCCTATCTCATGCTCACGAGCAAGACTAACCCGCGCCGCCCGATTTTCATGGGGCCAACGGCACGCGGGCGCATGCTGGTGATTGTGCTTGACCCGGAAGGGGAAGGCATCTATTACGCGGTCAGCGGGCGCCCGGCACACCGGACAGAACGCCGATATTACCAAGATCACCCAGAGGAGAGAAGAGCATGAGCGAACATGACGATACAACCATGGCGCCGCGCCATCTCCCCACCTTCCGGAGCCGGGAAGATCTGGCCGAATTCTGGGATACTCACACCTTTACGGACTACCTCTCAGCCCTGGAGCCAGGCAAGGCGCAGATCGCGGCGGAGGTGACCGCGCCGCTTTCTGAAATCACCCAGGTACGTTTTGATAAGGCTGCAGACCGGCAGCTCGCCACCTATGCGCAACAGCGCGGAATCCGAAAATCCACACTATTGCGGATGATTGCGCTCGAATGGCTCCGCAATCAGGAGCGCCGGGCCTCGTGATGGGGTCACCTTCGAGGATACCTACCCCGATACGGAGATGGTCCGCCGCAGCGCGGCGCGGGAACCGGAGGGGATGGATGCGGCGCTCGCCCGCTATGGCCGGAGCCACCCGCTCGGTCGCATCGGCACGGGTGAGGACATCGCCAACGTCGTCCTCTTCCTCACCGGTGATACGGCTTCCTTTATGACAGGCGAATACGTCTGCGTCGACGGGGGCTACATGGCACTGGGCGCCTGGGCCGGCGGAGCCGGCGGAGCCGGCGTGCGGAGCGAGCAGTAAGCGTATCGCCATACAAGGGCCACCACATGGTTTCAATCCTCACCGACCCTCTCGGGCCGGTGCACATTGTTGCGCGACTCATGCACGGCACTACTCACCGTTGGCCGACTGAACCTGTACCGGTCACCCATCCGCCTGGAACCGTGAAGGGATAAAGTGTCACATCACGCGCCCACGGGATCGGGGTTTGCCCCGCAATGCCAGGAGCGCAATAGAAGGCATTTGCCCCATCACCCAGGCGCATGTCGAGCGCCAGCAGCGATCGCTGCTCGAGGCGGGCCGCTTGTTCCACCGCCAGCATCAGGCGGCGACCGATGCTCCGCCGCTGTACGTCCGGGTGGACGAGCAACTTGGCGACTTCGGCGCGGTGCCGGGCGTTGGACCGCGCCGCCAGGTGGAGTTGGACCGTACCAACAATCCGGCTAGCCTGCTCGGCTATCAGGAGCCGCACGTCCGGCACGCAATGGACGGGGTACTTGACAAGAGTTGCTATATCATGCATAGTATCAGGGTGCCTGAACGGTCAAACAACCAAGAGCGGTCCTACGACATCAATACCCCGGGGTCGCGTGTCGTGGGTGATGCAATTGGCGATATACCGAAGTCTAGCAAGCCGGAGAAGAATCCCCACGCGGCGACA
Organism: Chloroflexi bacterium UBA4733; assembly: GCA_002404055.1. The sequence continues at coordinate 3,931 of DHIZ01000341.1, read as the reverse complement.
CTCGGTCGATTGGGGGCCAGAAGGGCGGGCCTGCCCGTGCCACGAGACTGAGTGCAGAGCGGCGTAGCGAGATCACCCATTAGGCAGCTGAGGCCCGGTGGCGCAGTAAGGCAGGTAGCGAATGGCCAATCTGGTGCCGACGAGCGCCGATGGGTTCGTTGAACAGCAACTCGACGAGCGAATCTTGGCGATAGAAAAGGCGTTTGATGCTGACGCTCTGTGCATCGTAGGTACCCTCCTTTACGGTATTGATGATCTCATCCGGGTCATGATCGAAGCTCTACGCGTGCGGAATCAGCAGCGAGATCGCCTGGTTGTGCTACTCACGACCGACGGTGGCTACCTCGAACCCGTTCACAGGATCGTGGATACGATTCGGCACCATTACGGCCATGTTGGATTCATCATCCCAAACCACGCGTTCTCGGCCGGCACGGTCCTGGCCATGTCCGGGGACGATATCTATATGGACTACTATTCTCGACTCGGTCCCATCGACCCCCAGGTTCAAAGCGCCAGGGGCCGGCCAGTGCCTGCTCTCGGCTATCTGGTACAATGGGAACGTCTGCTTGCTAAGGCGAAGACAGGAGAATTGACGGAGCCGGAGGTTCTATTGATGATTCAGGGCTTCGATCAAGCTGAACTCTACGCCTATGAATAGGCACGTGAACTCTCAGTCGCCCTCCTCAAAGAATGGCTGGTTAAGTATAAATTCAAGAACTGGGTGACAACGCAGACGCGCAAGCGGAAAGTTACCGCTAAGATGCGACAGGAGAGAGCGGAAGACATCGCGCGAACACTCAACGATACTGAACGGTGGCACAGCCACGGTTACGGTATCTCGATGGCCGTCTTGCAGAATGACCTAAACCTACTGATTGATGATCTGGAACTGAAAGGCAATGTCATTCGTCACGAGAAGGTCAAGGAGTACGACGCTTTACTCTCCGACTATATGGTGAAGCTGCAACATGCCGGCATGCTGCATACTGTAGGTCAATTCGGACCATACATGTAGGTTAAGGAGGTAGTGCCATGCCCGAACCGCTTGATTTAGACGAAATACTGGCCCGCAACGCGCAGATTGACCGGGAGCACCTAGAAGAGACCCAGGAGATGCTTCAGCACCTTCGCGAACGGGGGGCGCATCGGAAGGGCTATGACCTGGCCCCACCGGGCGGCGGGCGGCGCGCTACTATTCGGAGCAACGCCCGCACTAATCCGGGACTGCTCCGGGTGCCACGGGATCAGGAAGTGACGGCTCGATAACCGCCAAGGCCCAACCATGTGAGTGAGCATACGGCGTATCCTCTTGCTGAGTGCATTGGTCAGCAAGAGGATATCCTTGCCACGCTGTCCAGACTCTTGTAGAAAAGGACGGTGGTATCCAGGCGGCCGCTGGCCGAACGGGCATAACCGGGGATACGGCCGCACTCCGAATAGCCAAGAGCGTGACAGAGGTCATTTGACCCATCACCCAGGCGGGTATCGAGCACGAGCAGTGATCGCTGCTCGCGGCGGGCCGCTTGTTCCACCTTCAGCATCAGGCGGCGACCGATGCCCCGCCGCTGTACGTCCGGGTGGACGAGCAACTTGGCGACTTCGGCGCGGTGTCGCGCGTTGGGCTTCGCCGCCAGGTGGCGCTGAACCGTGCCAACGATCCGGCCGGCCTGCTTGGCCACCAGAAGCTGCCATTCGACGCGGTCCACCCCCACGTGCGTGGGGAGGATCTCAACGACATGAGGCTTCCTCCAAGAGCTTTAGGTTCACCCCCACGTGCGTGGGGACGATACTGGCTCGGCGTCATACTTGCGGGAGACGCTCTGGTTCACCCCCACGTGCGTGGGGACGATGTAGGTACTTGCATTGTAGTCATGTGGCATACTGGTTCACCCCCACGTGCGTGGGGACGATGTAGGGAAGAACTTGACAATTCATAATCAGTCCGCTTGGAATGATTTCGTAGCAAAGGGTAAATAATGATTCATTCAGATGATGTTATTCGATTATTACTAGAGGTTGATAGGAAGAGTAAGCCTGCAATACCCGATACCCCAGAACTTGCAGCATTACGAGCACAACTCATAAAAGAAGATGCTGATATAAAGGCAAAAGGTGGTACAGTTCTTATCCCAAACGAATAAGAACTAGATGCTATACTAGCAAGTGGTGGTACCATCGTTTTTCCACATGAGATATAAATAGAGAAAGGCACCTTTGTGCCACATCTTATATTTGTACCGGTAACTGTACAGGAGTCTCAGCAATTCTATGCGCCAGGACAACCACGAGATAGCCACGGACGGTTTGGTTCTGGAGGAGGCAGCGCGATTCAACCTACCCAAGCTGAGCGTGACTTTGCAAAAGAGAAGTACGAGGTTTTCGATCAATACACGAAACAAGTGTATGAGAAGTGGGCACAAGCACTTGTTCCTGGTGAAGTAGAAGCAATAAAAGAGTATCAAAAACCTGAGTTTTTTCAACCGCTTGCAAAGTTTTTACGTCATATGTCTGGAGCTCCTACAGGTGTAACAGAAGTAGAGTCAACGCGTCAACTAACGAGTCTTATTGACACTGCATTAGCAACGTCGAGTACACCAGAGGATTTAGTAGTTTACCGTGGTGTACGTACACAGTACGGTTCACCCCCACGTGCGTGGGGACGATCGCTCTTAGGAAAGATGCCTTTTCCGTAGTATCGGTTCACCCCCACGTGCGTGGGGACGATGAAGGAGTGGCCACGTAGCGACTCGCACAACTCGGTTCACCCCCACGTGCGTGGGGACGATACTGAAATCTCGCCCGAAAACCCGTCCTCGCCGACAAGCATAGCAGAATTAAAGGGAGGGGATGCAGTTCTAGTCCCGTGGGTGCTGGACGAGCAGGAGACCGTCAAAGTCTACGATATGGCGGCTGGTGGTACCCCAGAAGCGAAATGCAAAGCCCTGCTCGGTATCCATGCTGTGAGCCATGAGCGCACCTCCGCCCTTCGTCCCCCTCACAGACGCGTTGCCACAACTTATCACGGACCATCGCCGAGACCTTGCCGACGAAGACGCCGGCCTTAAGTTCCAACAGCCAGCGAGTCAATTCACCGCGAAGGCGGACCGGTACCTTTTCAAGGATGATGACCACCATCGTCACACCTGCCCTTCCACCATGTCGGCATAGTTGACGCCACCTTCCACCGCGACACCGTCGGGTTCCCAGAGACCGCTGGGTAACGCATCGTGCGCGTCGAACTCGGTAGCAGTTACCGCCTCGTCGGGTTCGTCCTCGCCCAGGACACGATCAATGTCTGGGATAATGCGCTCGAGAATCCGCTGCTCTTTGAAGGCGTCGCGGCAGGCCCGTCGTACCCGGCCCGCGATGTCGCCTTCCCCGGCAGCGACCTCCCCAAAGGCGATGGGAATGGTGACGACAACTTTGTAGAGGTCGGCGATGTCGTACACGTTTCAATCCTCACCGACCCTCTCGGGCCGGTGCAACCTAGCTTTACTCACTAGAACCTGCAACCTGCCGGTTCGTTTCAATCCTCACCGACCCTCTCGGGCCGGTGCAACGCGAGGAGAGCGGCGGCGTTGGGCTGCCGCGTGGTGTTTCAATCCTCACCGACCCTCTCGGGCCGGTGCAACTCGCCTGCTGGCCGGCAATGCCGAACTCGGTCACGTTTCAATCCTCACCGACCCTCTCGGGCCGGTGCAACCCAGCATTGCCAACGTGCAATGGCCCTACCAGAGTGTTTCAATCCTCACCGACCCTCTCGGGCCGGTGCAACAAGCGATGCCCGGCACGGCGCAAGGATGCCGGTACAGTTTCAATCCTCACCGACCCTCTCGGGCCGGTGCAACACTAGGTCCCGACGCCGTTTCCGCCGGGGCAAGAGGTTTCAATCCTCACCGACCCTCTCGCTGTCTCTTATACACATCTT
>DHIZ01000152.1:598-15985 GCA_002404055.1 Chloroflexi bacterium UBA4733 | reverse complement strand
AGATCCGTCATATGGGTGAAGTCCGATTGCGCCGCCTCTCCTGGTTCGTGACGCTGAGCGAACATCACCTCTTGCTCGGGACCGTGCAGTGCTCGCCACAACTGCATGTGCCGTTGCAGGGTCCGCATCTGCCCTTCCTGGTAGCGTCCCGGGTGCTGGCGGCACACCTCGCCGAACAGCGTCACCCCTTGCAGCGCCGGGTCCCGCTCCAATTCTTTTTGCACCCACGGCCAATCCTCCGTAAAAGGATCGGGCCGCGTGCGGTAGTCCCGGCGCTCCCGCACCTGGCTGGGCAACTTCCCCAGCCGCTCATACTTGCGGGCCGTCCGCTCACTCATCCCCGCCCGGGCGGCGGCGACCGCTTGGCTGGTTCCCTTCTGTCGTTCGCGTTGCAACAGTCGTACCTCGGTATCTTTCTTCATGACGCCCTCTCCTCTTCCATGAGAGCGCCATGCTCAGGTCACGGCCCGGGTCTGTCACCCAGGCCCTGACCGGCACGTCTTGTTGTCGCCACCGGCAGTTCTAATTGTCGTTCATCACACGCGAATGGCCGATCCATCCACAATCGACGTCTGGTCGTCCCAGCGTGGGGCAAAGGTCGGGGCGTAACTGCATATGATCCGACCCTCCTGGCAATCAACGTCGGCCCTTGTTATCACGAGCGGCTGCGCCGGTTTGCTGGCGTTGTCGCCCTGGGCGCAGATGCCGCCTCGGGTGTTCGCGCAAGTCGCGACTGCCATAGCCACGGCCACTGCCGTACCGTCAGGCGGAACATCTCCAGCTTTTATCGACCTCCTGCTCCGATCCGTCGTGCTTGGCCCAATCATCGGTGCCGTCATCACCCTCGGCGGCGTGTTGCTGTCGCAACGCTATCAATGGCGGCAGCTTGAACGGACGCTCCTTCATCAGAGTCAGCAGGAGGCATTGAAGGATGCGCGGAACTTGCGGGACAGGCGGTACGAGCGAGAGAGCGTGGCGTACGAGGAGTTTCTGGCTGCAGCATGGACAATGCTCACTGCCGCAAAGGCACACCATGCAATGCGTGAAATAGCCGATGTCGATGTGCGGCGAACTCGTCTGGAACAGGATCTTGCTGAAACCGTGCCGAAGGCACAGCGAGCTCTGCTGCGCTTAACCCTCGACGAGGATAGTGCAGACATCCGAAGCCTATACGAACAGGCGCGGGGGGCTTATCGTGGCCATCAGGCGTTGGAACTGCTGATCAAGGGGTTGCCGCCAGCGCAGACCACTGTAGAGCTTATTCGTCGTCAGGCGGCGGATCTCGCCGAGCTAGAACATCTCGTTGAGGTATTGGAGCAGAGCGTGCGGAGGCGCCTGGAACAGCTTCGCCAGCCTATTCCGCTTCGCAGCGGCGAATTACCGCCAGACGGCTAGTATTTTCAACCATCTTCGGATGACGATCCCGCCGTGGCAAACAGCCGCTCTCGTAACTGCTCCAGCGCCACGGTCGCCCGGATCCACGTCTCGTGCGCTGCGTTGGCTTCGTCACTGCCCAGTCCATGCTCCTGCTGGGCCTGCTCCCAGGCGAGTTGGGTCGCTTCAACGTGGGATCGCGTCGCCTGGAGCTTGTGGCGATACTGCGCGCGCAACGCGGCGCTCGTCCGCACTTGGTGGCGAATCAGCCGGGCTGCTTGATCGAGGATCATTGCGGGGTCATGGACACGGCAAAAACTCCCGTCTGGTAGGGCCAACGCTGGGGGGAGACAACGATTCCTGCATTTTCGAGCCATTTGGCGTGCTCACCAGGGTGCGATAGCTGCAACGACGGGCGGGCAAAACGCCACGGCGGCCTGTTTGCCAGAGAAATCCCACGCTACGGTCAGCAGCAGATGGCGTTGGACCTGCGTCAAGCGTGCCGAAGGTCACGTTAGGTTGCCGGAGAACGCGCATTCTCTGGCAATGGCGGTGTCGCCACCACCCGTCGGGACGCCGCCACCGTCTGAGCAATCCGGCCTGTGCCCGCACGTTCGGGCAAATGGCTCGAAAATGTAGGAATCGTTGTCTGACCCCTTATGGTTCTGAGGCGGAGGAACGGCAGTGATGCGTTCCTCCTACCCGGCTACGTCCGGGATGTCACGTTCGACGAGGACCGCTCCCAATGCCGCTCCGGCGCCGCCCCCCAGACCTTCGCCGCCTGCCGAAACCTAGCCATCGCCTTACTGCGCCGCTGCCACTGCACCAACATCGCCGCCGCGCTCCGCACGAATGCCGGCCGCCCCTCCCTCGCCGTCAAACTCGTCCTCGCTCCCGGACGAACCTGATGAAACGGCCCTGTGAGTGGATACGCGCGCTTGACACGGCCTGCTTCTTGACGTACTCTGCCATACATCCCATTCGAACTTCGAGCTATCTGACAGGGCGTGCTAGTTGCGTCAACGTCAAGGGAGGGTGGCAATGGTAGTGCATGGCACCATGTTTCAGGCTCGTGGCCATTCAGCCGTTCATCGACGGCTGCTGCGAATCCTTCTCACCATGCTCGTGGTCGCTCCCGGTTCGCTTTTCTCCGGACTGTCGATAGCGGCCTGGGCCGCGCCGGAAGCTTCGGTGTCACTTTTCCTTGACGCCAGGCAGGCTCCTCCGGGCCTCGATACGGGGATCGATCTCGCCGCCGGTCAGCAGGCAAATATCAGTGCCACGGGACGGGCCGGGTACGGAGACGAGAGTGCCGCGGGCTGTACGGGCTATCCGCAGACCGATCCGGACGGGCAGCGCTACCTCAACGGCGCGGTTTGTGGCTCGAAGAGTGATCCCAATGCCGTGGTACCCGGCCGGCCGATCGGCTTTCTCCTCGCGCGTATTGGCAACGTTCCTTGGTCTGGCATCGGCAGTAACGGGGGCGTCTCCTCGAATATAGGCGGCCGGCTGCATTTGGTGTACAACGATGACTATGGTTATTGGGCCGACAATAGCGGAGGCTACAACGTCACGATCAGCCTAGGGGCACCGCCCGCGCCGCCTACTCTTCAGCCGTCAGAGCCGCCGAACGTGGGCCTCAGCGCCCAGCAGACCGGAGCGTGCACGTGGAACGTGACGGTCAACGTGAGCGGCATGACGCCAAATAGCCAGATTCAACTGGCCGCGAGCGGCACGCGGCATGCGTGCGGCAGCACGAACGCCGATAACTTCAGTTGGGGCCCCAACATCTCGGGAACTAGCGATAGCAATGGGAGCTTCACGACGGCGGTGGCCCATAAGGATTGGGGCAATTACACGTACACCGCCATTGACGCGACCGGCCGCAGCGCGAGTTCAACCTTGTCCTATCCCGACCCTTCCCCCGGTGCCTCGACAACTAGTGGGGCGGGCCAGGGGCAGTCGCAGACCACGACAGGGGGCGCGGGGACTTCAGTGGCGGGTTCAGATCCGCCGCCGCCTAGCCCTCCTTCGTCCGCTCCTACCCCCCAGAAAGGCCAGTTCGTTGGCCTTGCCAAGGGAACACAGATCCGAACCGGCCCGGGGTTGAGCTATCCATCGACGATCCCTGCCCAGTGGGGCAGCGCCGTCCCTGCCGATAATTGGTCGGTACTCGTCACCAACGGGCCAGTATGCGCGGACGGCTGGGATTGGTGGAATGTCGACCGCAAGGCGGCCGGAGATCCCAACGGAGGGACTGGATGGGCAGCGATCCAGATGGATTCATCTTGCACTACGACTCAGCCCCCTTCACAAGGAGGAGGTACGAATCAGCGGACCCAGATAGTTCAGCAGATGTACCAGGATATCTTGGGGCGCGAGGCTGATCCTCAAGGTCTGGCAAATTACGTTGGCAGCGGTCTCTCTGAGCAGGATATGCGCGACTCCCTGCTTGCCTCCAATGAGTGTCACCAGGGATTAGGCGGAGAGTGTCGGCAGCTCTATGGCCAGCAGACTTCGCCTTCGGGTTCATTCTACCTTGGTTCTGGTATTGAGAAATGGTATATGACTGGGCCAGCGATACATGGATTGATGGGTAACATTCGTAGCAGCGAATTTGATGCCGCTTCCTCACCGTTTGGTACTACGGGAAAGGGAGCACGATTTGATAACGGCTCGATCTACTGGAGTCCGAAGTACGGCACGCACGAAGTATACGGGGGAATTAGCGATGTGTTTGAGCGAGCAGGAGGAACGGGTGGATCCCTTGGCTTTCCAAAGACTGGAATATATGACGATGGTGGAGTAAAGCGGGAGGACTTTGAGGGAGGATATATCACTTGGTTCCTGAACGGCTATACAGCGTTTTCCTACCACATGATTTCAAAGCAGGCTCTTCGCTTCATTAATCCTCCTGAGGCTGGGGCGTCCGCACAACTGACTCAAGACACCCTTGATAACCTCCCGTCTGCTCAGCAGCAGAAGCAAGCGATGCAAGCGGCCTTCAACGCGGGCAAGGACGGGTGGGACGTTTATAAATGCGGCGCGCCGCTAGTGGCAATCATCCCCACTCTTGGGGTACCGGCTGTAGGTGAAGCGGCGGCATATGTTGAACTGACTGACTTGACACTCAATCCTGCCTGTCAAGATCTGGCTGAGCGAGTTATTACGGCGGTCACGGGATACGATGTTGGTCCGATCAGTCCATTCGTTCCATGATGTCGTGTACGGCGCGAGACAAGTCATTGGCGTGAGACTAAATCCTTCCAAGGGGCCTGTTGCCGAAGTCGGTGATTTGGGGGCGGTTGGGTGATCGGTGGCCGTGACGCCGGCCTCGGCCGGCCAGGTGCGCGGAGATGGTTGCGCCGGGGTGGCCGAGGCCGGCGTCACGGCTGGCGGCGACCAACTGCTGTTCGTGGGACCAGGCGCAGAACCGCTTCAGGCTGACCAGGCGCCGGTTGATCGTGGCCAGTGAAAGACGGAGCGTCTGCAGCTGCGCGCGGTCGGCGGTGAGCGTCGGCGGTGAGCGTCGGCGTGAAGGCGGCATCCTCGTCCGCCTCCCGCCAGGTCTGCTCGCACCAGGCGGCGAACTGGCGGAGGTCGCTCAGATAGTTGCGGTGGGTGGCCGGCCGGAAGTCGTCCTCCCGGTGCAACGCCTCGCAATAGCCCGCCAGCGCCGGCTTCCCCGCCCGCCGCACACCTGCTGTGCCGGCCACCACACCCTTTACAGATCGGCCAAGAGCTTAGCAGACATTCCCGCCACGCCTGCATTGAAAAGATTAGCAGACATGGCCAGGCGTGGTCGGCGCCGATGAACGTCTGCTAATGGGATTTAGCGGACGTTCAATCGAGCCACCTCCGCGCCGCCGCTGTGCCAGCCTGGGCTCAGCGCGCGCTCTCCCCGCTCTGGAGCGTGGTCTCCGCCGCCGGTCCAGGCGGCGGCGGTGGTGCTGCCCGGCGTACCATGGCGATGCCATAGGCCAGCATGCCCCCCGTCGAAAGCGCCGCGATGGCGACCACCGCCGGCGGCAGCTTGATCCCGAGCGCATGGTCCAGCGAGTAGGCGCCGGGACCGACCGTCGCCACGGCGAGCGCCGCCGCGAAGTTGGTCACGGCCAGTTCCGCACCGCCCTTGGCCGCCCAGATCGGCTTACCCCAGTGGGCGGTGGCGCTCGCCATCGCCATGGCGGACATGATGCCCAGTGGGCCGAGCGGATTCAGCAGGCCAAGCGCTGTCAGCGTCCCGCCGCCGAACTCCGCCACAGCGGCCGTAGTCCCCCACACCCGGCCCGGCTTCAGGCCGAGCATCTCCATAAATCCGGCGGTGCCCGTGAGCCCCGGCCCTTCGAAGGCGCCGAAGAGCTTCTGCGCCCCGTGCCCGGCTAACAAGCCACCCACGGCGGCGCGCATCGCCAGCAATCCCAGCTCCCGCATGCCCTCGCCCCTTCCTGCACGTCGTGTCCTGCCAGGGACTGGCGAGGTCTGCTGCCGGACGTTCCAAGCCGTCCCTAGCTCCGTGGCTACGTCGCAGCCGTCGTGCCAACGGGGCTGCCGGAGATTGGCGAACGCGTCGGCATGTCAGGCAGGACCAGGTGGGAGCGGAGGACCTCGCGCAGGGAGACCAACCCTAAGAAACAGCCGGCGTTCGGGGACCGCCCACACCGGCCGCGAGCGCCGGTGCCCGCCTGACGGAAGCGTGCGTTAAGCGCCGATTACCGCACCCAGCCCACTCCAGGCGCGCCTCAGTCCGCTCGCCGCCAGCGCCGCCACCTGCGCTTCCAAGTTGCGCGCCCGCTCCTGCCACATCGCTGCCGCTTGTTCAGCGGCACTCGCTCGCTGTTCAAGCAGAATCGCCCGCTCAGTCACGGATGCGGCGCGCTCGCGCTCTTCGACAAAGAGGCGCTCCAGCACCGCTAGCGCCTGAGTGGCTATGTCCGGATCTTGTCCGGGCAGTTGTCCGGGCATCTCCTCCGAGTTCGCCGGCCTGTCCGGTCGTTGCCCGGACAGGCCGGAAAGAGGACCTTGCACGTTGGTCGGCAACCAGACCCAGACACGCTGACCGCTTCGTTCTACCTGGTACTGCTGGCCGGCAATGCGCCGACGTAACGTCCGCTCATGAACACCTAGCACGTCGGCGGCGACTTCCAAGGTGAGCCACCGCCCATCCTGTCCGGGCAGTGCGGGCGGCGTATCCGGGCGTTCGATTTCCACCGGCGTATCCTGTCCGGGCACGGAAGGCGTGGTGCCCGGACATTATCCTACCGAACTAGCTGCTGCCCGGGCATTCGGTTAACCAACATGGCCATCAGGACTGGCCGCGCCACAGGCGATCGGTCGTGTTCTTCACTCACACGAAGCGAAGGTGGCGAGTTTTGTCTATGGCGCCTCTCCCGGCGACTGTACGCACTGCAGGGACGACTATTCTGGCAGACTGGTCAACGGCCGCGTCCGCTCCAGCACCAACGCCCAATCCGGCCGCCGCGGCGCCACACCGAGGTCCGCTATCGCCACGTGCAGGACATCCTGAAGAGCGACCTGTCCGGTCGGGAGATGGGCCCGTAGGAAGCGTCGGGGAACCGCCCCGAGCGCCGGTCCAAGATGCACATGTGGCCAGGTGATCGGGCTGCGGCCATACGGGTCCCACTGGTACGCCACGAATTCAGCGTCGACTGCATCCGTCATGGCATAGATATAGCTCACAATCCGGACGATCCAGCCGGTGCCCGGCCCGGCCTCCCGGAGAAGGCGATAGCGCAACACCACCTTCAGACTGAGTGCCGCGTCGCTGCCCAGCGTCACCGGCTGACCACGGCCCAGGCTCCCGCTGTAGGGCTCCTCGGTTGGGCGGTAGCCCTCCGGGAGGAATCGGGCGACAGTGACGCAGGAGACCGCCTGCTGGATCGCCTCCGCGAACGCAGTGACAGCCGCGTGGGGAGTCCTAGCGGCCAACGGGACGGAGCATGGACACCAGCACCACTGACGAGCGATCTGGATCGTCGTCGAACTTGCCGGCCTCCCAGGCCTCGATGAACTCCTGGCCGCTCATGTGCAGGTAGGAGCGTGCCGCCTCGTCGAACGTCTCCCAGGCTTCTTCCGGTGTCAGGATATGAACCGTGGCATCTTCCAGCATGGTGGCGCCGCCCGTCGCGACGGCGTTCTGGTTCGCGTGCACGTCGAACCGCCCTTCCTTGTGGCCAGCGCCGATGAGCGCTCCTCTCGGCCCCACCATGGCTTGGTGATCTCTCCTCATCAGGATACGAGATTACCGGTTTGCATCGGCGATTGCACCGACGAACCGATCGGGCCGGGGCCTTCGGCAGCGCCTACACCGGTTCGCGATAATCTCGTCCTCCTCGAGACGCCGGCGAACCGACCGCCACAGACCGGGGGCGCACGCTCGGGCCAAAGGTGGACCGAGACAGATCGATCCGGGCAATGCAAGCGCACTTCTCTTGCATTCAGAACACCCGCGAAGTGGTGATCCGCCGCTGCGGCAGCCATCGGGTACAACGAGAGCACGCTCGTCGTCAAGCAAAAGGGAAGGGAGCTGCCATCGCGACATTCCCGAGGCGTTTGCCTTCCCCCAGGAGGACCGCGCCAGCGACCCCGCGCCAGCCGCACCGCATGCTCCTTGTCGTCCTGCTGGCGTTCCTCGTCGGCACGGCCGGCGGCACGCGGGTGGTCTTCTCCCGCGTCCCGGTCGATACGATCGTGGCCGACCACTACGCCGCCGCCGTCACGAACGATCCAGCCCATGCCGCGCTCTATGGCGACGCCTACGCGTAAGAGGTCAGATCCTTGGAGTGGGGCTGATCAGGGGGCTTGGGCGAGTGGTGCGGTGAGGAGTTGGTGGCATGCCTGGAGGGGATCCTGGTTTTGGGCAAGGGCGGTGCCGAGGATCGAGGCGAGGATCATGCGGGTCTGGGTGCCTTCGGGAGAGCGCGAGCCGCCGCTGATCTTACGGGCGGTGACCAGGCCACGTAGGCTGCGTTCGGCCAAGTTGTTGGTGGGCGGGACCGCGGGATCACGCACGAAGGTGAAGAGGTCGTCCTGGTAACGGCGCAAGCGTGCGGCCAGGAGAGCGCGAGCCGTCTGATCTATACCGAACGATCATCCGAACTCGTCTTCTATCGTGCTTCGGGCGGTCTGCGCTTCCACGATAACGCGCGCTGGCAGGTTGACGACGGCAAGTCCCAGGTCACGTTCGATGACGCCGTCGCCGTCGAGATTGCTCAGCGGCACCTCACAGACTTAAAGGTCATCTCCCTTCAGGAATGCGAACTATTGCAGGTGACGCGTCTGAATGTCGGGGTCGTCGAGCAACGGACCGGCTATACCGAACAACGGGTGATCGACATGGGGATCGCTTTTCGGCGCGTCATCGACCACAACGGCGACCTCACCGGCATCGATCACCTCTGGCGCGAGATTCACGATGTTTACCAATCGGACGTCGAGCTCTGATTGCCGGATTCCGCCCAGCAAGACGTCATCCATTCGTGGGGCGCGCAAGGAAGCGGCCTGATCGAGATCGAGGACATCCGCTTCGGCTACTTCGAGCTGGGCTGGGACGACGCACAAAGCTATCTGCAGCCAGCATACATTCTGCCACTGACGATCACGGCGACAGACGGTCCCTTCTCCGGCCACATCGGGACGCGATCGGAGCATCTGGTGGCAGCCGCGACGCACCCGCCGGAGCCACTGATCCCCCGTCGGCGGCCGCTGCAGCGCAGGCTCCACGCCAGAAGCGGTCCTAAGCTCGACTTTGGCCATTTGGGCCGCTGAACCCGAACAGGGCACCAGATGTGGGCGTCTGGCCCTGTGGAATATTTGCATGTCGGCCTTTTACCCCGATATGAAGAAACCCCGAACAGGATGGAGGCTCATCTGGTGATCGTCCGACCGTACACTCGCCAAATGGCCAAAGTCGAGCTAAGAATCAAACAATTCCCCCAGCAATTCCCCCAATGACGCCCAGACGGAGTTGCTGACAGCCGCGACGGTTGACACGAGCGCGGGTGGGTGCTTCAATACTGCTTGACTCCGACACCTGCCCGTCGTGCTTGGGGCTGGGCGGACGTCTAATCAGCTCCCGAGCAGAAAAGGAGACTTTCGATGGCATATGTTTTTCGTGGACGATTATGCGGCTTCATCTGCGCTGAGTGCCCTGAGCCGCTCGCCAATGTCCAGGTGCGCCTCTATCGCAGCCGCCCGGACCAGAATGTTACCGTCCTCGCGGTCGCCAGTCCCAATGACACCCTCGCTCTGCTCGCCGACGATGCCATTCAGGGGAAGGCATCGTCCCTGCTCGCCGAGGTCGATACAGCCGCTGATGGCACGTTCACCGTCACGTTAGGCGAGAAAGAGAACTACGCCGGCGAGGCGTTCGAGATCGACGTCTACTGCGGGACGGTCCCCCATCAGATCGTCGGACCGCATCCCCCGCCGCCGCGGCAGTTCTCGGTCACGACCCTCCAACCCCTCTGGCGGCCAACGGAGGGCGGATTCGTCTGGGGGTGGGAGTACTGTGTACCGGCGCGCTTCTGGTGTGAGATCCGCAACTTATTTGGAGCGCGCGTAATCTGTGGGCGCGTCACCACCTGTGACACACACGAGCCGGTGGCCGGGCTCACGGTGACGGCGTTTGATGCCGACTGGCTCTCGGACGACCCCCTCGGCGCGGGTACAACGGGCGCCGATGGGATGTTCCGGATCGACTATGTCCACCATTCGTTTCTCGAAGCCGTCGCGCCGGGGCTGGTGTCGTTGTTTCCCCATGCAGCGGGCGCCGACGTGCATTTTCGCGTGGCAGCAGCGGGCGGAGCTGTGCTCCTCGATGAGCCCCACGACCGGGGCCGGCAACCCGACCGTGATGGGGTCGGACCCTGCTTCTGCGTCGAGCTGTGTGTGACGCCGGGGCAGATTGTCCCAACACCCGAGCAAACTCCGCATTGGATCCAAGTCGAAAGCTTTAACGTGCACGCCTCGATCGCGGACCCCGCCCACAACATCCTACCGGAAGGCTACGCCGGGGTCTCGACGAGCTCGTTGACCTTTGGTGGCGATGTCGCGCTCTGGGGGAATTGTCCCCTGCGAAACATCGCCGCGCCCGCAAACCCGTTGAAGTACCGTTTCCTGATCGCTGAGTGGGGCTGGACCGGAGGCGGCGATGGCACGGCCGGGGTCATGCCCACCATCGCGCCGCCCGCCCCGCCATCTCCTCCTGCGCCAACGTCGGCGTGGAAGATTGTCCCCGCGGGTGCGGGCACCCGGGTCGGGACTGTATTCTACAACGATGGGGTGAACCCTTTCGCGCAGATGGCGGTCTATGTTAGCTCGGCCGATCAAGACGCCGATGGCTGGATCCAGCTCGGAGGGAAGTCGATCACGGTCCCGCTGTCGGGCGGGGGAACGAGCACCGTCGTCATCAGTGACACGACCTTCCTGCGCTCGGGGCTCCTCATGGCGATGAACTCGGTCGCGATTAGCAGCGCCCATACCGCCCGAATGCCCGCGTGGTCGTCCGACAAGACCCAGGCCGGCCGCAGCCCGATTGCCGCGGAACAGGAGCCCATTCGGCGCTACAGGATGCTCTTCCAGGTCCGCGATGCGGTCACGAACACGGACGTCTTCACTGACGGATTGGACGCGGTCGTGCTCGACAATTCGTCGCCGATCGTGCTCCTGAATCTGGAGGAGCTCCTCGCCAACGCGTGCAACCCGGTCTCCGGACTGAGTGCGATCCACTTACGGTATACAGTGGACCATCCGCATTTGCAATATTTTACGGTGGAGATATCCAACAACTCCGGGACGGTCCACCCCGCGCCCCCTCTGCCGCGGGGGGATTTTCCGCCCGTTAACTACTTCTTCCGTGGGGGTGCGAGCGGGCCCAATCCCCCCAGTCTGCCGGGGGGCACCTCGGTGACGATCGCAGGCGACCCCGTCTGCGCCTACGCGGTGACCCTGCGGTGGCAGACGCGGCGGCTCTACACGGGCGAAGGCTCGGTCCAAGTGCTCTACTGTAAGTGAGGCAAGCGTCGACACGCGGACATGGTTGTATCGCGAAATCCGTTCTTTAGCGCGGCACAAGATGGCTTCGGGATGCCCCCCTTACCGGGCCGACCGATGTTCAATCAGGGTAGCAGCGCGAGCGGCCTGTTTCCTACGCTTACACGTATCTCGGCTGTACCCCTCATACCGTAACTTAGAAGCAACAATGCTGTGGGTGCCCGCCGCGACGGACGCATTGGCAGCAATCCACGCAGTCAGGATCACCACCGCAAACCCGCCAACAGGACTGTCGGGGACCGAACGCCGGTCGCTCTCGCTCGTCGGGTAGCGCCAGAAGGCGGCGAGGATCGGCAGCCGCTCCTGATCGAGCGTCGCCAGGAGTTGGGTGCCCCCCGCGATATCCGACCCTACCAGTACCTGCGCAACCATGGCAGCACTCCATGTGTCGGCTCGGTGACCGCTGTCACTAACAGCTGGGCGTGGGCCTGACCAGGAAAGGCGTACCGGCTCTCCTCGGACCAGTCCTTGGCCACCGCCCGGTACCGCTTCAGCATAGCATCGTTCTCGGCATCCAGCGCCGCGCCGAGTTCCGCCAGCTCCAGCAGCCCGGACAGGTCATGGCTGTACATCCGCGCCACCACGCTCACTTTCGGCGGGAAGTGCTCCGGCTGCCGCCGCTTACAGAAACAGGCCTTCAGGGCACACTCCACGGCATAGCCGGCGAGATAGTAGGCCCCCGCCGCGTGGCCGTTCGCCAGCAGCGTCGCCGCCTCTTCCAACCGACTCTCGCTGAGTTGCTGGAAGTCGGCCCGAGTAATCGGATCAAGCCCCCGCATGCTGTTCCTTCCGTCGCCACCACTGCCACCACCGCCGCGACGGTTCGAACGCGTCCTCGTGCGCCGGCAACGCCAGTAGCTCCTGCAGCCGGCCGTTCTCCGCTTCCAGGTTGCGGGCGCGCTCCTGCCACATCGCGGCGGCTTGTTCGGCGCGGAGTCGTCCGTCGATTTGTTCACGGAGAAGCACCGTCACGTCGACTGTTGGTACAGTCTCAACCAATGCGACAGCCGTTGAGACTGTACCAACGGGAAGCGTACCAACGGTTCCAACTGTTTCAACAGCGGCTGGTACATCGGCCGCGGCGACCCAAAGATGACCGCCCTTTCGGGCCGAGCGTTGTGTACGACGCTTGATCCGCTGTCGCAACGCAACCTCACTGATCCCGGCCCGGCGGGCCGCCTCCGGGATCGTCAGTAGCTCGTGTTCCAACCCTGGTTCCAACGCCCGGCCCTCCCGTACCAACAGACAGTACGGCGTCTAGCCCATGGTGGCGATAGGAATGGCCTGAAATGGCGCGAGGAGGCCCGATACGGCGGCACGCGTCTCTGGTATGGGCATCCCCCCTGTACTTCTTCCACGCGGGCTGTACCGGCTGCTGTTTTGGTGCAGGAGGCAACGCTGGCTCGGCGCGTTGCGCTGAAGCTAACGAATTATTTGCATCGCCGTTTCGGTAATTTCGACGATTAGTCGCGGATCAGGAAGGTGTTGTATTGCGTCATATTCTGCTTCAATGACACTGATCAATTCGCTCATGCGACGGAGACAACTCGTGTTGGCGCATCGGAGACAAATAAGGCCTGCATTGGGGTATGGAGTCTGCTCTTGCCCTATATTCCGTCGAATCAGCCTGCGGAAATGCCGGTAGTTTCTTGTGACGACAATTGCGCCTAAGCGGTCGGCGGCAATAGTCCCTAGGCGTGCGGCTGCGGCAGCGACGAGAGGGTCAGGCGCCGAGCGTCCGAGCACATCTTTGGAGAACTCCACGGTGTGGCCTCGAGCGCGAAGCGTGTCGGCTATGCGTGCATCGGTGTCTTCATCAATCAGAAAGTACATGTACGCAGCACGCTGGTCGAAGAGCTACCCGGCCCGCTGGCGACGGTGCCGTTCAAATTCGATAGCGCGCTCGACATCCAAAGGTGTCAGTGATGGATAGGCAGCAAGGATCGTCTCCGTGTCATAGCCAGCGTTGTGAAAGTCCCAGACGCCCGCAGTCGGCACCCGCGTCCCTGCCAATACCCAGGCATTGCTCTCGACATACCGGTGCCGCGTAATTTGGCCGAGTTCGTCCGGTCCACGCTCCCGAAGGCGCAGCGCGCGACTCCGCGTGTCGCTCTCGATGACTGCCATCTCGATGGTCGGCAGCATTGCCTGTCGCGCTTCATCAGGTTTGAGCCGGAGACCGGTCTCCGGCTCTACAAAAAAGACGTGGCGGCCGCTCACCAAGAACCTCAAGCTCGACCAGGGTGTCTCATAATGTCCCCTGAGCCATTGCCCTACCTTCCGGAGCTCCTGGAGTGGCACGTGATACTGGTTGCGCAGGATGGAGAGCGCGCGTAGGCCGACAACGTCACGGTAGAGGTAGATCCGTCCGTATGGTGTTCGCCGACGATTCCCTTCGTAGCCGGGAAGAAAAAACCCCGTCTTATCCCAGTAGCGAAGCTGACGCTCCGACAAACCGGTGAGCCCAAGCACTTGGTCAACCGTGAACACCACAAGGGGATCTCTCTGACTCTTCATCCAGTCCCTGTCCTCTTTCCCTACAGCGGCAGATAGCGGCCGCTGGACTCGCCTGGCCGGGCGTGCAGGTACTTCCCGGTGGTGGCGAGGTTGCTGTGCCCCAGCGTCTCCTTGCACCAGGTGGACCGGCGCCTGGTGATCCAGGGCGTGGCTGGCGTGGCTGTGGCGCAGCCAGTGGGGGGTGACGGCCAACTCGATGCCGGCGCGCACGGCGGCGCGGCGCACGATCCGGCGGACCTGGCTCTCCGACAGACGGCCGCCCACGCGGGAGATGAACACCGGTGCACTGCCGGCGCCGACGCCCAGGCCGCGCAGTTCGCGCCAGGCCCGGGCCGGCAGCAGGATATGCCGCGTCTTCGCTCCCTTGCCGTAGACGTTGAGCTGGGCGCTCTCCCCGCGCGGCTGGACGTCCCGCCAGGTCAGGTCACAGAGCTCCGACACCCGCACGCCGGCGCCGTAGAGGCAGTAGAGGATCGCTCGGTTGCGCGGTCCCGTCTCCAACGCCAGCATGCGCTGCACGTCCGGCTCGTCGAGGATGTGGTCCGCGAGCGTCTCCCGGTGGGGCGGCAGGCGCAGCGGCTTGCCCACGTCGAATGGCAGGTAGCCCAGGCCGTGGGCGTAGCGCAGGAGGCTCTTGACGGCGGCCAGCGTGCGCCCCTGACTGGAGGCGGCGAGCGGCTGCAGCGCATCGGCGAAGGCCTGCAAGTCCGGCAAGGTCACCCGGGCGAGCGGCTTGCCCACGAAGGCCCGGAAGCGCGCCACGTCGCCGGCGTAGGCGCGTACCGTGTGGGCGGTGCGGCCATGGAGCCACATGGCGATGAGCTGGTCATCGGTCGGGACCGAGGGGACGGCCGGCTCGGCAACCGACGCCAAAACGGCCATGCGTTTCCCCTCGCCAATGCGTGATAACCGTACTTATCAGCCCTAGTGTAGCAGCCAAAAAAGGGCGCTGGCAGGTAGGAAAAGCGCACTTCTCTTGCATCCAGAACGCCAGCAATTTGCCCCCGGCAGCGGCAACAACGTGGCGTGAGCGGACGCACCTTGCCGGGTTCTCCGGCACTTTTGGTGCATGGAAAAGTGCCATCAGGTGGGATGCAGCACGCGCAAGCGGAGCAGGTCGAAGTTGGCCCGGCCGAACATTGCCCGCTTGATTCCTTTCAAGCGATTGACCTGCCCTTCGGTCTGGCCTTGACTCCAGGGCTCGGTGACCCCGGCTTCTACGGCGGCGCGGTCCTGCCGCACCCCGAGGGTGAAGCCTTGCAGTTCCGGGACATTGCTGTGCTGCGCCGTCGTGAGCCAGACTGCCAACGCGCCGCTGTCGTGGGTCTCGACGATATGCTGGAACTCGGCGACGAGCCGCTGGGCCGTCTGCACCGGGGGGCAGGCGTCCAACAAGGCGGCGCGGTAGGCCTGATCCGCCTC
>DHIZ01000152.1:0-441 GCA_002404055.1 Chloroflexi bacterium UBA4733 | reverse complement strand
GCGCGACGGCACGCGCCGCTTGGTCCCTTCTAGGAGCGCGCCGCCCGCGCGCCGTCGCCCCGTGGGCGCGATTTCGGTCCGCCACGTGCCAAGCACTTGGCCGACGTAGGAGGCGGAGCCGGGATAGCCCTGGGCCTTGATCTCGCGGAACAGTTGGGAGGCGTTCTGGCAGCCCTCCTCCCAGCGTTGCCGCAAGTAGGCCTCGAAGGCGGCCAGCCGACCCGACGATCCGGTGCGCTCCACCCGCTCCGGAAAGCGGCCGGCGCGGAGGAAGCGGTGGACGGTCTTCCTGGCCATGCCCAGCCGCTTGGCGATGGTCGCGATACCGAGGCCCTGCGCCTGCAACGCGGTCACCTCGTCATAGCGGGCCAGGCGGCGCTGACGATTAGCCTCGCGCTCGCGCTCCGCCGCCGTAGGCGCTGGCATCCCGTCGGCCGGCGC
>DHIZ01000236.1:4757-5060 GCA_002404055.1 Chloroflexi bacterium UBA4733 | reverse complement strand
GCAGCATGGTCACGGCGCAACGGTGGCGATCGCAGGATCTGGAAGCGCTTCCTGACGACAATCAACGCTATGAAATCATTGCCGGGGAGTTGTATGTGTCCAAACAGCCCCGTCTTGAACATCAATACGCCTGTCAGCAGATCGGCGCGGCCCTCCAAGCCTGGAGTGTACTCCACAGGTACGGCACTGCCGTACCCGCGCCGGGAGTGATCTTCGCAGAGGATGACGACGTGGCGCCGGACGTTGTCTGGGTCAGCACCAACCGCCTGAGGGCTATTTTGGGCGAAGACGGCCATCTCCACG
>DHIZ01000236.1:4163-4605 GCA_002404055.1 Chloroflexi bacterium UBA4733 | reverse complement strand
TGGGCGAAGACGGCCATCTCCACGGTACCCCCGAACTCGTCGTTGAGGTTCTGTCACCCGGCGCGAAAAACACGAACCGTGACCGTCGCGCCAAACTCGACCTCTATTCGCGGCGCGGCGTTGACGAATACTGGATCATTGACTGGCTCCAACGCCAGGTGAGCGTCTATCGACGCGATGGCGGCAAACTCGTCTTGTTGCAAACGGTCGCCGCGGACGAATCGCTCACGACACCGCTCCTGCCGGAGTTTCGCCTCGCTATCACCGGCATCTTCTGGAACATGCCGGTCTAAAACGACTGATCGCGCGGTATACTGGTAGCACGTACAAGAAAAGAGATGTCCCAGGAGGGGCGGTCGCCGGTGGTACGGCGGCGGCCCCTTCACTTTGTGTTTGGAGCCCAGCCACCATGACCACGCCACGGGTACCCTCTGGGTGCTTT
>DHIZ01000236.1:0-4047 GCA_002404055.1 Chloroflexi bacterium UBA4733 | reverse complement strand
GACCACGGCAAGACGACGCTGGTTGACGCCATGCTCAAGCAGTCGCACATTTTCCGCGACAACCAGGCGATGGGCGAGTTGATCATGGACTCCAACGACCTTGAACGGGAACGCGGCATCACCATCCTGGCCAAGAACACTGCAATCTTCTATCACGATGTCAAGATCAATATCATCGACACGCCGGGGCACGCCGACTTCGGCGGTGAAGTCGAACGCGTTCTGAACATGGCCGACGGCTGCCTGCTGCTGGTCGACGCCGTCGAAGGACCGATGCCACAGACACGGTTCGTCTTGCGCGCCGCCCTGGCGCTTGGCCTGCGCCCGATCGTCATCATCAACAAGATCGACCGGGCCTCCTCCCGCGTCGCCGAGGTGCTGGAAGCGATCCACGACCTCTTCCTGGAGCTGGTGACTGATGCCGAGCAACTCGATTTTCCGGTACTCTACGCCATCGGGCGCAACGGCACCGCCGCCTTGAGCCTGGATGATCCTCAGGATGACCTGCGGCCGCTCTTCGACACGATCCTGGCCGTCGTGCCGCCGCCGCATGTCCAGCAGCATGGTGGCCTGCAGTTGCTGGTCACGGCGCTGGATTACGACAATCACAAGGGCCGCATCGCCATCGGCCGCGTCACACGCGGCACCATCCGTAGGGGCGAACCGATCGTGCGCCTCAAGCGCGATGGCGAGGCGACCCGCCATACCATCTCCTACCTGTTCACCCACCTGGGACTGGAACGCATTCCCGTTGAGGAGGCCCCAGCAGGCGACATTGTGGCGCTGGCTGGTGTGGACGACGCCGGTATCGGCGAAACGCTGGCCGATCCAACTGCGCCGGAGGCGTTGCCGACGATCAGCATCTCCGAGCCGACGGTGGAGATCACCGTCGGCGTCAGCACCTCACCCGTGGCCGGCCGGGAGGGCAAGTTCGTGACCTCCCGCCAGTTGGGGAGCCGGCTCTACCGTGAACTGGCGACCAACGTCGCCTTGCGGGTGGAAGATACCGCCGAGCCGGATGTCTTCCGCGTCTGCGGGCGGGGTGAGTTGCATCTCTCGGTGCTGATCGAGACGATGCGCCGCGAGGGCTTCGAGTTTCAGGTCAGCCGCCCGGAGGTGATCTTCAAGTCCGGCGAGCACGGGGAGCGGCTGGAGCCGGTCGAACGGGCCACCATTGACGTCATTGACGAGTACGTCGGCGCGGTCACAGAACTGCTCAGCCAGCGCCGGGGCCGCATGGTCAACCTCTTCGCTGATGGACGCGGCAACACGCGCCTGGAGTACGACATCCCCACGCGTGGGCTGATCGGCCTGCGCAACGCCCTGCTCACCGCCACGCGCGGCGAGGCGGTGGTGCATTCCATCCTGCTCGGCTACGAGCCCTACCAGGGCGACCTGCCGGTGGTGCGGGCCGGCGCGCTGGTCGCCTCGGAAGCAGGCACCGCCGTGACCTACGGCCTGAACAACGCCCAGGCGCGCGGCATTACCTTCATTGAGGCCGGCACGCCGGTGTATGAAGGCATGGTCGTCGGCATGCAGACGCGCCAGGGCGACATGCTGATCAACGTCTGCAAGGAGAAGCAGAAGACCAACGTGCGCTCGTCAACCTCCGACTTCACCATCCAGTTGACACCTGCCACGAAGTTCAGCCTGGAGCAGTCGCTCGACTTCCTCAGCCGCGACGAGTTGCTGGAAGTGACACCGCAGAACCTGCGTCTGCGCAAGCGCTACCTGACCGACAACGAGCGCGGCAAAGCGCGCGAGAAGGAACTACGCTCGCGCGAACTGGTGCTGGCCTAGCGTTGACCTGAGCGACCGCGCGGGGCTACGTTCGGTGTATCGCTTCGATACGAACTGTCGGCGCGTCTTGCAAGAAGGTCAACCACATCCTGAAGTGAGCGATGTGCTCAGTTTGGACGGGCGTGTTCGATGGTATGCTCCCAGCCCTGAGTGATGGCAAGCGTTGAGGGGAGCATCAGATGGGCAGCAGAGTCGCCGGGAAAGTCGCTATCGTCACGGGCGCCGGCACCGGCATCGGGCGGGCGACTGCTGAGACGCTGGCTCGTGAAGGCGCGAGCGTCGTGATTGCCAACCGCAGCGCCTCAACCGGTGAGGAAACGGCCCGCCGGATCACGGAACAGGGTGGCCAGGCGACCTTCTGCCGCACGGATGTCGCCAGGGAAGCCGACTGCGCCCTTGTCGTGCAAACTGCGGTTGAACGCTTTGGGCGACTGGACATCCTGGTCAACAACGCCGGCATCTTCCCGCGCTACCGATTGGCTGAGACGACCCCCGAAGTCCTCGATGAGATTATGCACATCAACTTTGGCGGCGCCTTCTTCTGCTGCAAGCACGCGATCCCTGTCATGGTGACCGGCGGCGGTGGCAGTATCGTGAATGTCGGTTCGATACACGGCCTCCAGGGTTCACCGAATCTCGTCGCCTACGCGGCTTCCAAGGGAGCATTGCTGAACCTGACGAAAACACTCGCCGCCGCCTACGCCCGCCAGCTCATCCGCGTCAATTACCTAATCCCCGGCTGGGTGATCAGCGAAGGCGAAATCCGCGTGCAGGCCGCCGAAGGGCACGACGAGCAATGGCTGCAGGAAATGGGCAAGCGTATGCCGATGGGGCGCATCCAGGAACCGCAGGACGCCGCCAACGCCATCCTCTTCCTAGCCAGTGACGAGTCCTCCCAGATCACCGGCGCGATCATCAACACCGACGGCGGTTCCTCCGTCCTCCGTGGCCGGGGTTAGCCGCGCCCGACATAGAGCTGCCCCATCGGCAAGACGATCGCTTCCAGCATGTTAACAGTCGGTGGCAGTGTTGCCATCAATACCGCCGCCTGGGCGATGTCCTCCACCGCCATCATCGGCTCCTTGTCGCTGCTGCGGGTGTTCGTGCTGCGGCGCTCTACCCGAACATTGCCGGGATGCAGGCAGCCACAGGTGACGCCGTACTCGCGGCCTTCCAGGGCGGTCACCTGCGTCAGACCCCACAGGCCATGCTTGCTGGTACTGTAGGGCGCGGAGTTCAGCCGCACCCGCTGCGCGGAGATACTGCCGATGTTGATGATCCGACCACTCCCCTGCGGCTTCATGATGCGCAGCGCTTCGCGCGTGCAGAGGAAGGGGCCGGTCAGGTTGACGCCGATGACGTGGTTCCAGTCCTCCAGCGACAACTGGTCCAACGGCCCGCCGTTGAAGGCCCCGGCGTTGTTGACGAGCAGATCGAGGCGACCGAAGCGCTCCAGCGCCGCCTCAAAGAGCGCCTGGACCTGCTCCTCGTCGGCAACATCGGTGGGTATCGCCAGCACCGAACTGCCGCCTGCTGTCAGTTCTTCAGCGGCCGAGTGCAATTGCGGGTTGCTGCGCGCCGCGAGCACAATAGAGGCCCCCTCCGCCGCCAGTCCCCGCGCGATACCCCGCCCAATACCCCGCCCCGCGCCGGTCACGAGGGCCACTTTGCCGTCGAGCTTACCCATGGTCTCGTCCTCCCAGTTCATTGGCGGCCGAACGCGCGACCGTATAACGTCGTTCCCGCGTTGCCGGAGTCTAGCATTCATGCGCTTGGGGCACGAAAACCCTTCCGCTCCCATTTGCAGGGGGAGTTGGTACAGTACCCTCATGGAACGAGAAATGAGGACCACATGCCAAGCATTCGCGAAGCCGTGACCGTCGCGGTAGACGGAACTGCCGTCGAGCTCATCCTCTACCTGACATGAACGGACTGCTGGAGCGCCGTTGCTCGCGTCGATGGACGCGTGGTGGCGGCCGCCTCCGGGCCTTCCCGGGAGGAGGCGCAGGAGCGAGCCGTGGCGCAATATCGGGCACGCAAAGCGAGCGCCGACGTCTAATGGCCACCGTGAATGCACGCGCCTATTGACAACGGGGCAAGCGTATTGTATAGTACGTGTGTTCTAAGAGACGGCTGATCTGAGGCGCGCCATTCGCGTCGTGCGCGGTACCTTTGCCCTCCACCTGTCGTGGATTGGCGGGGGGGGGGGGGGGGGGGGGGGGGCGGGGGGGGGGCGCCCGGCGGGGG
>DHIZ01000063.1:13400-13783 GCA_002404055.1 Chloroflexi bacterium UBA4733 | reverse complement strand
CTCATCGAAGGCGGCGAAACACCCATGGCGGCGCTCCCGGTTCAGCGGCGCAACCTGCGCGTCCTGCCCTTCCGCCAGCCGTTCATCGAACGGGTGCTTGCCCAGGGCGGCCCCTCCGTGCCCATTGTCGCCGGCAGTGTGCTGTTGATCCGAGGGCAGCGGCTGCAGGGCGACGTCACCCTGGTGCGCCTCGCCGGCAGCCTGCTCACACCCGATTCCGTGACCGATACGGTTGTTTCGCTGACGCTCAGCGAGCCACCGCTGCCGGCGGGCGCGCTGCGTGCCGGGGTGCAAGGCGTCCAGATCGTGCAGCAGGTTCTCTTTGGCACCGCGGCCGATCCCCACCCCGGCTTCGAGTCAAACGTTGCGCCGTTCGTGATACA
>DHIZ01000063.1:11083-13329 GCA_002404055.1 Chloroflexi bacterium UBA4733 | reverse complement strand
TCGATCTCGACCCGGCAAGCGCGCAATTCGGCCCAACGCTGACGTTCCCATGAGCCTCCAGGCGGCGGCTGTGGAAACCTGGCAGGAGGCCAATAAACGCCACCTGGTGGCGGCGCTGGCAGGCGTCAAGAATGCTCTCGAGCGCCACGCCGCTGGCGAGCCAACGCCGATCCTGACGGGCGCCCTGCCGGAGGCCGCGGGCGCCATTTCGCCGCCGCCGGCGCTCGATCGGCTGTGCGCTGCCTTCAGCCTGACCCCGTTTGAGCGCGATGTCCTGCTGCTGTGCGCCGGCATCGAGCTCGAGTCCGGCTTTGGGTCGTTATGCGCGGCGGCTCAAGGCGATCCCCAGCGCGGCCAGCCGACCTTCAGCCTGGCTCTGGCAGCATTGCCGGACGCACACTGGAGCGCTCTGTCGCCGAGCGCGCCACTTCGCTACTGGCGTCTCATAGAGGTTGGCGCAGGCAGCACGCTGACGCTCAGCCCACTCCGCATCGATGAACGCGTGCTGCATTACCTGGCCGGCGTGCAGCATATGGACGAGCGGCTGGCCGGCATCGTCGAAAGCGTGACGCCGGCCGAGGCTCTGCTGTCGCGGTCGCAACGCCAGGTCGCGGCGCTCGTGGCGGCAGTCTGGCGGCGAGGCCGAAGCTCAGGCCTCATCTCCTGTATTCAGCTGTGCGGCCCAGAGAGCGGAAGCAAGCGTGCGGTGGCGGCAGCCGCGTGCGCCGCCTCAGGGCTGAACCTGGCGGCCATTGCCGCCAGCAGCCTGCCAACGACGCCACACGAACTGGACGGCCTGATCCGCTTGTGGCTGCGCGAGGCGGCGCTCGAGGGCTGTGCGCTGTTGCTCGAGTGCGATGGCCTGGACTTCGCCGACGCAGCGCGCTCCGAAGCCGTGCGGCGCGTCATCGGCCAGATCCAGTCGGCGCTGATTGTCTCGAGTCGGGAGCGGCGGCCGGATGAGTCCCGCGCGCTGGTGACGTTCGACGTCAGGCGGCCGGCCTCGAGCGAGCAGGCCGACATGTGGCGGCAGGCGCTGGCCGGGACCGCGTGTGCGCCTGGGAGGACCGTCGAGGCGCTGGTCTCGCAATTCAGCCTCAGCGCACCCGCGATCAACGCCATTTGCGCCCAGGCGCTTGACCCCGACAAGAGCACAGCCGACATTCCCAGGCGCTTATGGGATGGCTGTCGCAGCCAGGCTCGGCCGCGGATGGAGGGCCTGGCGCGGCGCATCGAGCCTTCCGCAACCTGGGATGATCTTGTCCTGCCGGAGGCTCAGCTCCGTACGCTGCGCGAGGTAGCGGTGCACGTCCGGCAGCGAGCCAGAGTGTACGAGCAGTGGGGCTTCGCGGCCCGCTATGCCCGCGGCCTCGGCATCTGCCTGCTCGCTGCCGGCCCCAGCGGCACCGGCAAGACCATGGCCGCAGAGGTGCTGGCTAACGACCTGCAGCTCGACCTGTACCACATCGACCTGAGCCAGGTGGTCAGCAAATACATCGGCGAGACAGAAAAGAACTTGAGCCGCCTTTTCGACGGCGCGGAGAGCGGGGCCGGCATCCTGCTGTTCGATGAGGCCGACGCGCTGTTCGGCAGGCGCACCGACGTTAAGGACAGCCACGACCGCTACGCCAACATCGAGATCAGCTATCTGCTACAGCGCGTGGAAGCGTATCGCGGCCTGGCCATCCTGACCACCAACATGAAAGACGCCCTGGACGCGGCATTCCTGCGGCGCATCCGGTTCGTCGTGCAGTTTCCATTTCCAGACGTGGCGCTGCGCACGCAGATATGGCGGCGCATCTTCCCCGGGCCCACGCCCACCCAAGACCTGGACATCGATCGACTGGCCCGCCTCAACCTCTCGGGCGGCAACATCCGCAACGTCGCCATGGGCGCGGCGTTCCTGGCGGCGGAAGCCGGCGCCGCGGTGGGTATGCGGCACCTGGCCGTGGCCGCGCGGAGCGAGTACGCCAAGCTCGAAAAGCCGCTCAGCGAAGTCGAGATCGGGGGCTGGGTATGAACATCGAGCTGCACATCGAGGAGCTGGTACTGCAGGGTTTCTCACACTCTCATCGGGGGGCAATTGGTCGGGCGATTGAAACGGAGCTGTCGCGGCTGCTGACCGACCGCGGCCTGCCCGCGTCCCTTTCCGGCGGCCGAGACGTGCGATCGCTCGATGCCGGCTCCTTTGTTGTGGAGCATGGCGCCCGCCCCAGCGCCATCGGAGCCCACGTGGGGCAGCTGCT
>DHIZ01000063.1:9478-11057 GCA_002404055.1 Chloroflexi bacterium UBA4733 | reverse complement strand
CGGTCCCAGCCATCGTCCGCGACGTCCTGCGATCACGCGGGCAGCCGCTGGACGCCGCCACGCGCGCCTTGTTCGAGCCGCGCTTCGGTCACGACTTCAGCGGCGTCCGCATCCACGCGGATGAGACGGCGGCGCGTGCGGCGGACGCCATCGGCGCGACCGCGTTCACGGTTGGCAGCTCGATCTCGTTTGGACGGGGCATGTATCAGCCGGGAACCGCGCCCGGACTGCAGCTCCTCGCCCACGAGCTGACACACACGGTCCAGCAGCGGGGCCGGATCGCCAGCGCGCAGCCGAGCCTCCGGGTGGGGGCAGCGAACGATGCCGCGGAGTCCACCGCCGAGCGGGTGGCCAACGCCGTGCTCGCCGGCCAGTCGATCCCGCGGATCGGCGCGACCGGCGCGATCATCCGCCGCAAGCCAAAGGTCTCGCCCGTCGCCAACGATCCGTCGCTGCGCATCGTCGAGATGGACAACGGGACTCGTTACCGCGTCAAGCGAACCGTCGAGTGGGTAAAGACGACGACCAAGCACTCCGGTGCGACCACCAAGTTCGGCGGAGACATCGACAAAGACAACGTCTGGATCCAGGTCGACCACTGTGACGGCACGGGCGAGGTGAAGGTCAAGGTCGGCGCGAACATCCCCGCCGCCGCGCAGGATGTTCTGAAGAAAGCCGGCCAGGCAATCGTTGGTGGGGCCGACCCGGTTACGGCGCTCAAGGGTATCAAGCTCGAGCCGTTTGTGTCGGTCATCGTTGCCCAGTCTAAGAAGAGCAGCGTCACAGTGACTGGCAAGGTCACGACCGATATCGACAAGGGAAAAGTGACCGGCGGCGCCGCCGGCGTCACGGTAAAGGTGCCGGGCGCGGACTTCTCCCTGGAGGGAAAGATCGAGCAGGCGCCGCCAGGCCAAAAGCGTCCCAACTTCCAGGTGGGCGGCGTGGTAACCATCCCCCTTGGCAGTGGGCCGCCGAAGGTGGAGTGCCCTTCCTTCGAGCGGACCACCCAGGAGCCGCGGGTGAGCTACCAGTGCGAAAAGATTGTGCCCGAGCACGAGGAGGAGCGCACGCGCCCGGTCACTCGCAGCCAGACTCAGAGCTTCTACTTCAAATACGCAAGAAACGAGTTTGCAAAAAAGGGCCGCACTGCCGATCTCGACAACAACGCGAAGGCGGCTGTGACGGCGGCCTTGAAAGACGGCTACAGGATCGTCTCAATCAGCGGCTACGCCTCGCCCGAAGGTCCCATGCCTCGGAAGACAAAGGGCTTTGAGGGCAACGAGGCGCTTTCGGCGGACCGCGCAAAGGCAGCGGAAGACTGGGTCAAGACCGTCTGTCCGCCGCCTACAGCCCTGAGCATGCGGCCCAGCTGTTTCGCGGACGAATACCGAAGAGGCGAGCAGCATGAGCTTTATGGGAAGAAGAAAAACGAGCAAGGCGCGGAGGTGGGGCCGGAGCTCGAGGGCAAGGAACTCGAGACGTTCGCGGTGGGGCAGTTCGAGACGGAGGAAGCCGAGAAATCGCGGCGCACGCCGGACGTCATGGATGAACTGGCGAAGGGCAAGACGCCGGAGCGCCA
>DHIZ01000063.1:5566-9384 GCA_002404055.1 Chloroflexi bacterium UBA4733 | reverse complement strand
CCGGAGAGCTGTCCCCAGGACGTCATGGACGCCGCTGATGAGGATTTCGGGCGCGAGCCCCTGGTGAAGAAATAGGCCATCGCGATGCTGAACCTGTCAGACATCGAGCCGAAGCAGCGAACCGCCTCGAAGCATCAGGACGAGCGATCGCGCCTGCGCGGACGCGCCTGGGACGCGGAGCCGGCACGCGGCACGCGGCCGATCGTCCGGGACGTCGTAAGCTCAGCCGGCCAGACGCTCGATCCGCTGGCGCGTGCCTTCTTCGAGTCCCGGTTGGGTCATCACTTCGGCCACGTCCGCGTCCACACCGACGCGCGGGCCGCGGCTACGGCGCGGGCGCTTCGAGCGCAAGCCTACACCGTCGGGCCAGACATCGCCTTCGACACCGGGCGATACACGCCGCGGACGGCCGCGGGTCTCCACTTGCTCGCGCACGAGCTGACCCACGTCGTCCAGCAGGGCGCCAGCGCCGAGGTTCAAACGCTGGGAATGGCCGCCGTCGACAGTGACTCGGAACGGGAGGCCGCCAGGACTGCGGACCTCGTCGTAAGCGGTGGCCAGGTAGGCGGTATCTCTGCCCAGGGGAACGACGGCGTGGTTCACCGCGCGATCGGGGACGTCCTTGCGGGCGGGGCTCTCGGCGGTATCGCCGGCGCGGCGATCGGCTCGATCTTCGGGCCGATCGGGGCCTTGATCGGTGGTGGAATTGGCCTGCTGGCGGGCCTGGCGGCGGGCGAGGTCGCCGGGGCCCAGCGCCGAGAACTGACTGGCGACGAGCGGCGCGAGGCAGCGATTGTGTTCGGGCCCAGCCTCAACATGTCAACGGTCCACGTCGCGGAGTCTTCAGTCATGGCCGTCGGGGGCTTTGCGCGAACGCCTTTCGACACCATCTATTTCCCGCCGGGCACGTCACGGCTTGGCTTTCCCGAATTCATGCCCTGGCTCATCCACGAGCTCACGCACGTTTGGCAATACCAGCACGGCGTGTCCGTAACGGAGAAGGTGTGGTGGGCGCTGCACGGCCAGTCTGCCTACGACTACGGGGGCGAAGCGGGACTCCGCGCCGCTGCGAGCCAGAACAAGCGCTTTACCGAGTTCAATACCGAGCAGCAGGCATCGATCGCGGCGGACTTCTACAAGGCCCAGCACGCGGGGCAGGACACATCCGCGTACGACCCGTTTATCGCGCAGCTTCGCGCCGGCGGCCGCACGGCTGGGGCCACGACTGGTCCAGCTTCGCCAGCCAGCGGGGGCGGACGGTGAGGGCAAGAAGGTGAGTGGCTTCCCGGGCTCGCCGCGGCTCGTCAAGGGCGGACTGGTCCTGATTGACCCCGACACGTCCGCGGTGCAACGGGTCATCTCGCTGCAATACAACCCGGACTCGCTCAGCCGATCGTTCCAGATCAAGGCCTTTGCCGGCGACGCGGGCGACCGCTCGGAAGCGCTGCGACTCAAGGGCCCGCCCGTGGAGTCGATCAAGCTCGACGCCGAGATCGATGCCACGGATCAGCTCGAGATGCCGGACCAGAATCCGAACGCCACGCAATTCGGCATCTTGCCGCAGCTCGCGGCGCTGGAGACGATCGTCTACCCGAGCAGCAGCCAGCTCCTGGCGAACAACGCGCTGGCGCAGTCCGGGACGCTCGAGATCGTGCCGATGGAGACGCCCCTCACGCTGTTCGTTTGGAGCAAGAGCCGCATCCTGCCAGTGCGTCTAACGGACTTCTCGATTACCGAGGAGGCGTTCGACCCGGCCCTGAACCCGATCCGCGCCAAGGTGAGTTTGGGCATGCGGGTCCTCACCGTGGACGACCTGCCCTTCTCGCACAAGGGCAGCAGCCTGTTCATGCATTACCTGCAGGCTAAGGAGCAGCTCGCGGCCAAGAGCTCGGGCCTGATCAACACGCTCGGAATAGGGGGCATCCCATGATCGACCCACTGCGGGCGCTGCTCCAGCCAAACCCCCTCAGAATGACCCAGTTTCCGCCCAACAGCCGCTACCACGGCGTCGACAACGCGACGCTGCAAACGCCGAACGGAACCACCCTCGCCTATCTGCGGCGACGCTTCGTGCCGGCGCCGGAGCGCTTCGCCCTGCTGCAAGAGCACACCATCAAACGCGGCGACCGGCTGGACAATCTCGCTGCCCATTACATTGGCGACCCCGAGCAGTTCTGGCGCATCTGCGATGCCAACCGCGCCATACGCCCGGAGGAGCTGACCGAGACGCCGGGCCGGACGCTGCGCATCACTTTGCCGGAGGGCATACCCGGGGCGTCCAATGCTTAAGGGCGTCCACCTCACTTTGATGATTGGCCCTGCCGTGCCATTGCCGGTGTCGCGGGATGTCCTCGACGCCCTGACGGAAGTCCAGGTGACCACGTCGGACCAGGGGCCAAGCGCCTTCCAGCTGCAGTTCAGCCTCAAGACCAGTTCGCCGCTGCACACCCTCTTTCTCCTCTCGGGCGGCAGCCCCATACCGCTGGTGCGCGTGGTAATCATCGCCACGGTCAACGGCACGCCGAACGTGCTGATCGACGGCGTCATGACGAATCATGAGATCACTCCCGGCTCGGACGCCGCCCACGCGACATTGACCGTGACCGGCGAGGACCTTACCCGAGTGATGGACTACATCGACTTCAGCGGCATCCCCTACCCAGCCATGCCGCCCGAAGCGCGAGTCCTGCTCATACTGGCCAAGTACATCATTCTCGGCATCGTCCCCCTGGTCATCCCCAGTGTGCTGATCGACGTGCCGATCCCGGTCCAGATCATACCCCGGCAGCAGGGCACCGACCTCGCTTACGTACGGCAGCTGGCGGACGACGTGGGCTACGTGTTCTACGTCGAGGCGGGGCCGGCGCCGGGGACCAGCGTCGCCTACTGGGGGCCACAGATCAAAGTCGGACTTCCGCAGCCCGCCTTGAGCTCGCCCAACATGGACTCCTTCGCCAACGCTTCCACGGGCTCGTTCAGCTTCAACAGCGACTCCAAGAGGCTGCCGGTCCTGTTCATCCAGGAACCGATTACAAAGGCGCCCATTCCGATCCCCATTCCCGATATCACGCCCCTCAATCCACCGCTGGGCCTTATTCCCCCGATCCCTAAGGGCATCGAGCCTGTCGAAGGCACGGCCAAGTATGGGCCCGTCCGCGCCGCCCTCATCGGCCTGGCCAAGGCAGCAAGGTCCTCCGATGCGGTTTCGGCCACCGGCAGCCTCGACGTTTCACGCTATGGGCGCGTCCTGAAGGCGCGGAGCCTGGTGGGTGTGCGCGGCGTCGGCGCCGCCTTCGACGGCCTGTATTACGTCAAGAGCGTCACCCACAACGTCAAACGCGGCGAGTACAAGCAGAGCTTCGCGCTCAGCCGCAACGGCCTCGTTTCGACCCTACCCAGGGTGCCTGCATGAGCGAAGCCAAGAAGTTCTACGGCAAATATCGCAGCACGGTCGTGAACAACATCGATCCGCTGCAAATGGGCCGCCTCCAGGCGATCGTGCCCGACGTTTCGGCTGTGATGCTGACAAGTTGGGCGCTGCCCTGCCTGCCCGTCGGCGGCATTCAGACCGGCATCTTTTCGGTGCCGCCAATCGGCGCCGGGGTGTGGGTCGAGTTCGAACAAGGCGACCCAGATTTCCCGATTTGGACCGGCTGCTTCTGGGGCTCAGCGGCAGAGGTCCCGGCCCTGGCGCACGCGGTGCCACCGGCCTTGTTCGGCATCACCCTACAGACCCCGCTCCAGAACGGCATCGTCATCAGCGACGTCCCGGGCCCGACCGGCGGGATCATGCTCAAGAGCACCACCGGCGCCACCAT
>DHIZ01000063.1:0-5373 GCA_002404055.1 Chloroflexi bacterium UBA4733 | reverse complement strand
GTCACCATAAACCAGGGCGCGATGGTGATCACCTGATGCCGGGCTTCGCCGTCCACCTGGGCGCCGTGGTGACGTGCATGCACGGCGGGCAGGCGCAGCCCGCGGCGCCCAATCCGCGCGTCCTCGTCAGCGGCCAGCCCGTGTCCACACTGGCCAGCCCTTACGTCGTGGCCGGCTGTCCCTTCGTCCCGCCAGCCGCTGGACCCTGCGTCTCGGCCCAGTGGGTGTCGGGAGCGACCCGCGTCTTCGTTGGCGGAGCGCCGCTGGTAGTTCAAAGCAGCCAGGCAGTGTGCGTGCCAACCGGCACCGGACTGCTGGTGATCGCTACTCAGACCCGGGTGCTGGCTACATGACCCAGGTCGATTTTCCTTATCACTTCGACCACCGCGGCCGTACGGCTAGCCCCGACGACCAGGACGCGCACGTCCGCGACCTCATAGAGCAAGTCCTGTTCACGGCGCCGGGCGAGCGCGTGAACCGGCCCGACTTCGGCTGCGGTTTGATGCAGCTGGTCTTCCAACCCAACAGCGTGGACCTAGCCGCCGCTACCGAATTCCTCGTTCAGAGCTCGCTGCAGCAGTGGCTGGGCGACCTGATCCTGGTCGAATCGGTTCAAGTCGAAGATGAGGACTCGACGCTGCGGGTCACGCTGCAATACGTCGTGCGACGCACCGAGGCCAGATCGGTGGCGCAGTTCACCAGGGGCAGCACGACGTGATCGCGTTTTGCTGCGACCGCCTGCGTCGCGACGCGGTCCAAGGCAGCGCCCTCAACGGCATCGACTACCTGGAGGTGCTCGATCTCGACGCGCCCACGCCCGCCGAACGCCAGCGCAGCCTGTTCGTGCACTTCATCAATGCGCCCGCTCCAGCCCTCACGCCCGGTAACGTCATCATCTCCGGGGGCGAGCGCGTGCGTGATATCCACGTCACCAGCGCCGCCGTAGACGGGACAGATTCGCACATCCTGGTGGTGAAAGTCGACCAGCCAGGCGACTTCTCCGTCTACACGCTCAACCTGGTGCAGGATGCGCTGCATCCACAGCCGCCAGCCGGCATCGACCCCGTGCTCTCAACGGTCGACTTCACCTTCAAGGCCGAGTGCCCAACGGATTTCGACTGCAAGCCGCTCACCTGGTGCCCGCCCGAACTGGAGCCGGCACCGGACATCGACTACCTGGCGAAGGACTATGCCAGCTTCCGGCGGCTGATGCTGGACCGCATGGCGGTCCTCGCGCCGCAGTGGCAGGAGCGCAACCCGGCCGATCTGGGTATCACCCTGGTGGAGCTGCTCGCGTTTGCAGGCGACTACCTCAGCTATCAGCAGGACGCCATTGGGACCGAGGCCTACCTGGGCACGGCCCGCCGCCGCGTCTCAGTGCGCCGCCATGCCCGCCTGGTGGATTACGTCATGCACGATGGCTGCAACGCGCGAGCGTGGGTACAGCTGCAGGTGAGCGACGACGTCACCAAACCGCTGCCCGCCTCGCCGCCGCCGCTGCCCAAGGGCACGCCGCTGTGTACCGCTCTGCTCGGCCAGGGCCCGCTGCTTGCCAACCGCGCGCTCCTGGAGAAGGCCGACGTCGTGTTCGAGACGATGGACGACGTCCAGGCGCTGTTCAAGGATCACAATTCCATGTCCTTCTACACCTGGAGCGATCAGCAGTGCTGCCTGCCGACAGGTACGACCGAGGCGACGCTCAAGGGCCATCTCCCCCACCTGCAGCCAGGCGACGTCCTCATCTTCGAGGAGGTGCTCGGCCCGCTTACGGGTGATGCCCCGGACGCCGACGCCAGCCACCGCTGCGCCGTGCGCCTCACGCTGGTGCAGGCCTTCGACGCCGCGAGCAATCCCCTCACCGATCTGTTGACTGGCCAGCCCGTTACCAGGATCGAATGGGGCGCTGAGGATGCGCTGCCCTTTCCGCTGTGTGTATCCGCCCGCACCGACGCCCGCCATGGCGAGCGCTACGTGGAGGACGTGAGCGTCGCGCGCGGCAATGTCGTGCTGGTCGACCACGGTTTTACGCTCACGCCCGAGGACCTCGGCCTGGTGCCCGAGTCCCGCCTGTTCTTGCCGCCTAACGGTAGCGCCTGTAACCGCCAGGACCCTGTCGCGGTGCCGCGGCGCTTCCGCCCGGCCCTGAAGAGCGCCCCCGCCACCCAAGTCGCGCCGCTTGCTATGACTGTCCCGGCGTCTCGCGCCCTAATTTCGGACCCTCATGCTGCCCTGCCGGCCATTACTCTGGCGAGCCAGCTCAACGCCGACACCGTTCGTTGGGGGCCGCGGCTCGACCTGCTGAACAGCGGGCCCGACGACCCCGATTTCGTGGCGGAGGTAGAGGTCGATGGCACGGCCTACCTGCGCTTCGGCGACGACCAGCACGGCCGCCGGCCAGAGCCGGGCACAAAGTTCAGCGCCACCTATCGGGCTGGCAGCGGCGTGGCCGGCAACGTCGGCCGCGAGGCAATCAAGCACATCTTCCTCAACGAGCAGGCAATCATTGGAGTGCGTAACCCGATGCCCGCCCAGGGAGGCATCGAGCCCGAGTCGATGGAGGATGTGCGCCAGCGCGCGCCAAGCGCCTTCCGCACGCAGGAGCGCGCCGTCACCGAGGCCGACTACGCCGACGTCGCCCAGCGACGAGCCGGCATTCAGCGTGCCGCCGCTACTTTCCGCTGGACCGGCAGCTGGCACACGGTGTTCCTGACCATCGACCGCTTCGGCGGCCTCACCGTGGACGATGCGTTCAAACAGGATGTGCGCGGCTTCGTCGAAGGCTACCGCATGGCCGGGTACGACCTGGAGGTAGACGCCCCGCGATTTGTCTCGCTCCGCATAGAGATGCAGGTTTGCGTCAAGCCGGACTACTTCCGTGGCGACGTGAAGGCCAGTCTGCTGGAAGTGTTCAGCAATCGCATTCTGGCAGACGGGCGGCGCGGCGTCTTCCACCCCGATAACTTCACCTTCGGACAGACGGTCTACCTCAGCCCGTTGTACGCCGCCGCCCAGGATGTGGCGGGCATCGATTCCGTCGACGTCACGGTCTTCGGCCGCATGGGCGTCAGCGACCCGACGCCGCTGCAGCGGGGTGAGCTGCTGCTCAGCCGCCTCGAGATTGCCCGTCTCGACAACGACCCCAGCCTGCCGGAGAATGGCGTCTTCACGCTGACGGTAGTGGGCGGCAAGTGACGAACACCAGAACGCCCTGCCCGGCCGGCATGTGCACCTGCGGCTGCTGCCTGGGCCTCACCGCCGTTACGCCGCTGCAGATCTACAACCGGCCAGGGCGCTCGGCCATCGCCTACCGGGCTGGCACCCAGCCGCTGTTCAAGCGCAGCATGCTGGCGGCCCTGTCCTCCTCGGACCACCCCGCGCTGGCCGCCCTCGGAAGCCGCGCCGACGACGACTTCTCGATTGCCCTGCTGGACGCCTGGGCCACAGTCGCCGACGTGCTCACGTTCTATCAGGAGCGCATCGCTAACGAATCCTACCTGCAGACGGCCACCGAGCGCCTCTCTTTGCTGGAGATGGGACGCCTCATCGGTTACGAGCTGCGGCCTGGCGTGGCGGCCAGCACCCACATCGCCTTCACGCTGGACTCCGGACCTGGCTCGCCAATGCAGACCACGATAGACCCCGGCGTCAAGGTTCAGAGCATCCCCGGCCCCAACGAGAAGCCCCAAACGTTCGAGACCGTGGCCGGCATCCAGGCGCGCGTGGAGTGGAATGCGCTGACGCCGCGCCTGACCCGGCCTCAGGCCATCGATCGGACGACCCGCCAGCTTTACCTTGCGGGCACCGACACGCAGCTGCAGGTTGGCGACGGGATTCTGGTCGTTGGTCAAGAGCGGGAGGACGACCCGGGCAGCGAACAGTGGGACTTCCGCGTGCTGGAGAGCGTCCAGCGCGACTCCGATTCCGGCCACACCCTCATTGCCTGGAGCGAGCCACTCGGCGCCGCCGCGCCTCACGTCGTCAATCCGGCCAACCTGAGCCCCAGGCTCTTCGCGCTGCGCCAGCGGGCCGCGCTCTTCGGCCACAACGCGCCCGATCCCCTCATCCTCCACCTGGACGCGACCAGCCCGCTGCTGGACCACGGCCAGTGGAAAAACTTTGTGCTCGATGCGACCAAGATCGACCTTGACGCTGTCTATACCAAAGTCCTCGCCGGGAGCTGGGCCGTGCTCGTGAGCCCGACCCGCCGCGAGCTGTGCCGGGTGTCGCAGGTAACCAGCCTTTCGGATTCGCGCTTCGCTCTCAGCGGCAAGTTCACCCGCATCGTGCCGGATGTACTCGAGCACGCCTCCTCGTTTGGCCTGCGGAGTACCACCGTCTTTGCCCAGAGCGAACAGTTGGAGCTGGTGGAGCGACCTGTAGCCGAGCCGGTCTACGGCAGCCACATTGCGCTCGGGCAGCTCGCGCCCGAGCTTGCGCCAGCTCAGACGCTGGCGTTGAGCGGCAAACGTCAGCGCCTTCGGCTCACCTTAAAGGCCAGGAACCTGTCCCTCACCTCGGGCAGTGGCGCCACTGCCCCCGTCCTCGCCGGCGATTCCCTGGAGATTCTGGCGCCACCCACGATTCCCGCCGGCGGCGCCGCGACAACGGCCATCTCACCCGACGACCTGGTGGCGGCGCTGGGCGGCAGCGTGCCCCAGACGATCGTTTGGCAACTTCGGGACAAGAACGGCTTCACCGGCAGCCTCACCGCCGGCTCCGACCAAGTGGCTCTGGCGAAAGCCGAAAAAGACGATGACGTCGTCAGCGAGCTTGCCTTTATCGACGGCGCCGCCGACGCCGTCTCACAGGACGGCAGCCAGACTGCCATCCAGCTGCGCGACGTGCTCGCCAATTGCTACGACCGCGAGACGGTGCGCATCAACGCCAACGTAGCGTCCGCCACCCATGGCGAAACGGTGCCCCAGGAAGTGCTCGGTGCCGGCGACGCAAGCCAGACCTACCAGCGTTTCACGCTCAAGCAGCCGCCCCTCACGTACGTCAGCGCCTCCACCGCCAGCGGCGCCCGATCTACTCTGGAAGTCCGCGTGAACGACCTGCTTTGGCAGGAGGCGCCCAGCCTTTACAGCCAAGGGCCGCGGGATCGTGTCTACGTCACGCACACCTCTGACGACGGCAAGACCACGGTGGAGTTTGGCGATGGCAGCAACGGCGCCCGGCTGCCCAGCGGCGCGGACAACGTAAGGGCGAAGTATCGAAGGGGCATCGGCCTCGAAGGCGTCGTCAAGGCTGGGCAGCTCAGCCAGCTCATGACACGGCCTCTCGGTGTCAAGGACGCCATCAACCCCGAAGCCGCCACCGGCGCCGCTAACCCGGAATCGCCCGCCGACGCCCGCCGCAACGAGCCGCTCACCG
>DHIZ01000308.1:4236-4729 GCA_002404055.1 Chloroflexi bacterium UBA4733 | reverse complement strand
TGATCAGGTTTATTTTCCACTGGTTGCCCCCGAATCGCGTTCGAGTTGTGGTGGCCGCTGCCGCGGCCGATAGCTCTTGCCCAGCATTCTGATCACGTACGCGCTGTTCAGCAGGCGGTCCAGCAGCCCCTCCGCGACCACGGGGTTGGGAAAGATCCCGTACAGATCCTTTGGCTCCCGGTGCGTGGTCAGGATCAGCGAGCCGTTGCGGTACCGCTTGCTGATGAGCTCGTAGAGGTCCTCGGCTTGCAAGGCCGTATGCTCCCGCATGCCGAAGTCGTCCAGGATGAGCAGGTCCGGCGCCAGGTACCGCCGCAGCCGCGCCTGCCAACTGCCGTCGCCGCGGCCGCCGGCGAGATCGCTTAGCAGCGCACTCGTCTTGTGGAACAGTACCCGCCGCTCCTGCCGGCACGCCGCGAGGCCGAGTGCCTGGGCAACGAAGCTCTTGCCCACGCCGGTCGGCCCGCAGAGGAGCACGGCCGCGTGCTCGTCC
>DHIZ01000308.1:0-4018 GCA_002404055.1 Chloroflexi bacterium UBA4733 | reverse complement strand
GCATGCCGGACAGGCGCAGTTGCCGCAGGCGCTGTTGCACCGTTTCCAGCGTCGCCATCAGCGCACCGCCTCTGCGAAGGCGTCCGCTCCGCGTAGGTAGGCGCCGCTGGGGGGCATCGCGGGTGCCGCCTCCTCCAGTGGGACATCTTCCAGTCCGCGCTCCAGAATGCCGCGCACTGTCTGATAGCGCCCGTCGCCGACCCCTAGTGCTCGCGCACAGGCACGCTCCAGTCGTGCGGCATCGAACCGCTCCGCCAGCCGCAGGATGCCCTGGACCTGGCGCAGGTTATGCAGCGCATGCAGCTCCAACAGCGCCCGCACCGTCGTCTCCGTCGCCGTGCCGATGGTCTGCGCTTTGAGCAGACACGCCTGCGGCGTCGCGCGCAGGAACGCCTGGGCGCGCTCCGGGTAGTGCCCCACCACCGTGGCACGCCCCCGCTCGCGGCGGGCGTGGGTCCAGATGAGCTGCGTGCCGGTGTAGATCTCGACCAGCCGTTGGCCCATCCTGACGTCGAGCCGCTTGCCGACGTACTGATAGGGCACCGAGTAGCCGACCCGACCCAGGTACACGTGACAATCCGGGTGCACCTGCGCCTGGGTCCAACTCACCAGCTCCCACGGTGTCTGGGGCAGGGGCAGCAACTGCGCCTGCTCGCGTGCACGAAAGGCCCGCAGGGGGCGCTCGCCGGTCGTGCCGTGGAGGCGCTGACCGGCGACGTCGAGCGACCAGCGTTCTGCGCGCTCGCGCATCGTTGCCACACTACGAAAGTCGTCCAGACGCCCCCGAAAGAAGCTGTCCCGAGCGTAGCTGACGTTCCGTTCGACCCGGGGCTTATCCGTTGGGGTGGCCGCACGGGCCGGGTCCACCGTGCAGCCGTAGTGGCGGGTCAGTTCCCCGTACGCGCGGTTGAGGCGGGGATCGTAGCGGCTCGCCTTGATCACCCCGGCCGTGAGATTGTCCGGCACCAGCCGGTGCGGCGCCCCACCGAAGAAGCTGAAGGCGGCGACGTGTCCGCCCAGCCAGGCGGCACTATCTTCGGCCAGTACCGGATACAAGAAGGCATGCCGGCTGTGACTGAGCGTCATCAGCAAGGCGTACAGCTTGCGCGCCCGCTCGAGTTCCGGGTCGAACCAGCGCCCTACATAGAAGAAGTCCACCTGCGCTTCGTCACCCGGCGGCGGATCGTCGATCCGCACCGTCACCCGCGGTGCCCCTTCCAGGCGGTCGGGCCAGTGCGCCCGCACGTAGCGATAGAAGGTGCCCCAACTGGCGGCAAGCCCCTGCTCGTCCCGCAGCCGCTGGAACAGCACACTCGGCCGCACGTCGCCCATGCGCGTGGCCAGGTAGTCGTGATACGTCGCCACCTCCTTGGCGACGGTCCCCGGCTCTCGCTGCCGGCTCACCCGCTGCACCGTGTCCGCGGCCAGCCGCTCCCACGTCGCCTCGCTTCGTCGGCGCTCCCCGCGCCGCAGCCCCGTACGCCCTGCAGCCTCGACGTACTTGCGCACGGTCGGCCGGCTATAGCCCAAGGCGTGCGCGATCGCGCTCACGCCCAGGCCGGCGTCCCACTGCACCAGAATCTCTTTCACATCCGCCATCCCGATCCTCCGTCGTGCCACGCCGATCCCCTCTTTCTTCTGAGGATCGGCGGGCCGCTCTGATCGGGAGCACTCAGACTGGCAAATAAACCTGATCAGCCACCTGGAAAATTAAGATGATCAGGACCAGCCCCTACCTGGCAAATTACCGTGATCAGCGACAACCCCGGTTACGTCGTCGT
The DNA here is from genome assembly GCA_002404055.1 of Chloroflexi bacterium UBA4733. The sequence continues at coordinate 2,237 of DHIZ01000308.1, read as the reverse complement.
CCCGCAGGGATCCTTCACTAACGGCGCCGTCCCCGAGCACCGTCTCAGGCTCCGGCTTGCCGAGGGGTCAACGGTGTCTGCTCCTGCGTGCCGCGGCGGCTCCGGCAATCACTTGAAGTCCCCGCAACGCCGGCGACGCCGCCACCGGCACAGCTGTCGCGGCCTGCACTCGCCGTGTGGAACGGCGAGGACGTAAAGTACACCGACGCCGGCTTGGTGGACCACTCGGTGTCGCTCCTACGGATTGCCGGAGTCCTCTACGAGACGGGAATGGAACCAAGCGCGATAGCCGCTGCCCGGGCGGAGCGGGACGCCAGCTTAGGTTGGGAGAAGTACACGGGGCGCCGTGACGCCACGGCGCAGTACCAGGCTATCGTTGCCTTCGTGGTCCGGGGCGCACGGACTCGGTGCCGAAGGATATAGGAGCCGGGCTGCCGAGCGTCAAGAAAGCGGCATCCGGAGATTAGTCTACGTTGGAGGACCAGACTCACGAGCTGCGGTAATGCGTTAACGAGCACGCGAAGCGTATATCGCAAGCAGGCCACTGAAGGCTGTTACTAGCAGGGTGGCAGCCTCAACCACCCAGAACCACCATGGTGTGGGCCGAGCCCGGAAATGAAAGTCTATTGTGCCGTCGAACGCACCCCTCTCTGCCAACCTTGAGTGAGACACTGGAGAGCAGCAAATTAGTGTAGGGCGAGAAAGCGAACCAGCCCGATGGTAGCTGAACCAGTCGCCGATCCCTCCCCCCTTCAAAGCCGTTCCCCTGCCTTGCTCGCTGACCACCCAAACCCCGAGGTGAGCGAGCGGCCGACGCGGCGCCGCTTTAGCGTGGACTATAAGCTGCGCATCCTGGACGAAGCGGCGGCATGCATCGAGACCAGACAAGTGGGTGCGCTGCTGCGGCGCGAAGGTTTGTACTACTCCAACCTGGCGAAGTGGCGGCAGCAGTGTGCGGCCGGCGGCCGCGCAGCGCTGGCCCAGCCGCGGGGCCGCAAGCCGGCGGAGGCGAGCACGACCGAGCTCGTGCGGGTGCAACAGGAGAACGTCCGCCTCAGCCACCGCCTCGCCATGGCGGAAGAAATCATTACGGTCCAAAAAAAAGTTGCGCAGCTGCTGGCGTTGAGCGATGCGGCGCTGGCCTCGTCCTAACGGTGGTGCCTGAGCTGGCGCTGACGGTGGGCGTGCGCAGCGCCTGCGCCGCCTTGGGCGTCAGCCGGGCGCGCTACTATCGCCAGCTTCAGCCCGGCTCCCTGCCGCGCCCCCGCGGCGGCGGCCAGCAACCACGGGCGCTCGGTGCTGCCGAACGCCAAGCGGTGCTCGACGGCCTGCATAGCGCCCGCTTCCGCGACGCCGCGCCGGCCGAGGTCTACGCGACGCTGCTGGAGGAAGGGAGGTACCTGTGCTCGGAACGTACCATGTACCGGCTGCTCGCCGCGGCGCGGGAAGTGCGCGAGCGCCGCGACCAGGCACGCCACCCCGCCTACGCGCGGCCGGAACTCCTCGCGACGCGGCCCAACGCCGTGTGGAGCTGGGACATCACCAAATTACGCGGACCGCAGAAATGGACCTATTTCTACCTGTACGTCATCCTCGACGTCTTCAGCCGCTACGTGGTGGGCTGGATGATCGGGCTGCGCGAGACGGCCGCGCTGGCGCAAGACTTCATCGGCGAGACGGCGGCCAAGCAGGGCATCGACCCGGACACATTGACGCTCCACGCCGACCGGGGGAGCTCGATGACGTCCAAGCCGGTGGCGTTGCTGCTCGCCGACCTGGGCATCACCAAGAGTCATTCACGGCCGCACGTCTCCAACGACAACCCGTACTCCGAGAGCCAGTTCAAGACGCTGAAGTACCGGCCGGACTTCCCGGATCAGTTCGTGTCGGGCGAGGAGGCGCGGGCATTCTGCCAGACCTTCTTCCGCTGGTACAACTCCGAGCATCACCACAGCGGCATCGGCTTGCACACGCCGGCGGCCATGCACTACGGCTTCGCACCTACCCGCCAGGTCGCCCGCAGCGTGACGCTGAACGCCGCCTACGTGGCGCATCCCGAGCGCTTCGTCCGCAAGGCGCCGACCCCGCCGGCGATCCCCACGGCTGCCTGGATCAACAAGCCGGCAACGCCACGGGAGGAGGAGCCTGATGTAAACCAGGAAGTACTTCCCTAATTCCTACCAAAAACTGTCTCAACAAGGTTGACAGGTTCCGTTATGCTCCCAAAAGATGGCAAT
>DHIZ01000338.1 GCA_002404055.1 Chloroflexi bacterium UBA4733 | reverse complement strand
GTTATTTCGTGACGGGTCCTAAAGAGGCTGATGCAGTTGCTGATTGCCGGAGTACGAGCGTCAGAGCAAGCGCGAGTCCTATCGAGTACAGCCAGGCTCGCCGTTTCATATCACCGTCTCCTCGTGACGTTTTTCCGAACCATGCTATGGCTTGCCTGTTCCAAAGCGATAGGGCCAAAATGGTCGCTGTGTGAATTCAAGGCACTGTGATCCGCTTCACAAGGCTAAAAGCAAGGACGCTTGTAAGTGTACCAAAGACAAGATCAATGCTGGGACATTTGGGAGCTTGGTCTGGTGGATTGAGGAATGGGTGCGCTGATGATCGTCTTGCTGGCGATCGTTCCAGGTTTTATCGCCAACGCGGTATGGGTACGCGCGAACCTGGAAGGGACGGGGCTCCGATATCATAATGGTGCTGCAGTCCCTGGCGATCAGCGCAGCCATCCAGGTCCTGGTTGAGTTCAAGGATGGGAAATTCACCGCCGGTGTATTCGGTGAACAGGCCGAGGTCTATACCACCCCCGATCCGCAAGCCTTGTTACCTTCACAACAGTGGGGCGTAGACGAGCACGGGGATGTCATCGCCCCGCTCCTGGACAGTCTTGGCGTTATGATTAGCGATACAGCCGAGATTCGATCAGTACGTGTACTCGTAGGAGGTGGGAGTGGGAGCCAACAACCGAAGTCAGGCCCGTGATTCCGTTCAGATCGATATCAAGGAGGGGCGGATCAAGATCGAGAAAGGACGGGTCACCGTTCATTCAGAGTTGCCCTTACCTACCGTTCCCCCGCGTCGAGGCATCTGGCAGCGACCAGATCCATCGGGTACTCCTACGGCTACCACTGAGGCAACCAGGAGTATTCCGGTCGCAACCTCCGGCGCTTCATAAGCGCTGAGTGCGAACATTGCGCAGGCCGTTGCACGCTGGACTGTTGTTTGCCTCTGTGGCGATGACCGATCCTACCTCCCCTGGTCATGCGCTCATTGCCCACTCCACTGCTGCCCGCTGCCCGTCATATGCAGCCAGTAGCCAGCGTTGGGTTGCAGGGTGGTGAGGTTGTTGAAGGGCGCCATATTGGCAGCGGTGAAGTAGCTGAGCGCGCCACCCTGGCCGGCGTCAAAGCCGAGGACGATGTCGACCTGATTGTTCAGGTGGCTCAACGCGGTGGCGATCGGCTCCGACGCCGTGCCGGTATAGCCGACCAGGTTCCAGCCCGGTGTCAGGGTCAGCGTGGTCCCCGCTGGCAGCGCTGTCCCAGTGAGCGACCAGGTGGCGTCGGTCGTGAGGTGAACCCAGTAGCCGCGCAGGGGTTGCAGCGTCGTCAGTGTGTTGAACGCTTGCATGCTGGAGCTGGTGAAGTAACTCTCGGCGCCACCGGTCGAGGCGTCAAAGCCCAGCACGATGTCGTAGTTTGTGCCGAGGGAACTGAGCACCGTCGTGAGGGTGATGGTGCTCTGGGCGGTCGGAGAGGCGATGGGACTGGCTGTTGCTGTTGGGGAAGGCGTAGCCGTTGGGGTCGAGGTTGGCGTGCTGGTCGCGGTCGCCGTCGGACCACCGGGGACGGTCCACTGGAACATCACGGAGCCGTTGCCGGCCGCCGCTGCCGGGCCGATCGAGCCCGTGCCGATGTAGTAGCTCGCGTTGACTAGGACGGCGCTGGAGCCGCCGTCGCCGGCCTGTTGGCCGGTGGCGGTGCTGCCCTCAATGGTGCTGTTGTCAATCGTGACCACGCTGCCGGCAGCGATGAACATGGCGCCGCCCTGCGCCGCCGTTCCGTCGGTCCCAGTGCCGCCCGGGGCGCCCGCCGTGCCGGGAGCCCCACCGGTACCGGGAGAGCCAGACGCGCCACTCCCGGCGGCGCCGTCCGCGCCGTTCGTTCCGGCAATGCCCACCTGGCCAGCAGCACCATTCGTCCCGTTGGCTGCCGACTGCGACCAGGGAGCGACACCGTTATACAGGGTCAAGCTGGAGAGCGCCAGAGTACCGCCCTCGACATCGAAGAGGCGTGTCTTGTTGCTTCCATTGAGGGACACCTGCTGGCCGGTTCCGTCCAGTGTCAGTGCGGCGCCGCTCTGAATAGTGAGCGGCTGCGAGAGTGTGATGGTTCCACTACAGTTGAAGAGATAGCTGCCGCCGGCTGAGGCGGCGCTGTCGAGCGCCGCTTCGGTACAGCCGATAGCGGTTGGGCTGGCGGCGAGCGCGGCCGGCGCTGTCGACTGTTGCTGCACCGCCAGCGAGAGCACGATGGCAGCGAAGGCGGCGAGCCGCCAGATCAGACGCCGTTGCCGTGGCATGGCCGACCGCCTCTCCAAAACGCCCCAGTCGCCGCCCCCAACCTGATGCCGCTGCGCGGGGTCTGCAGACTCCCTTCAGTATGCACACCAGTGCGGCAGCGCGCCTGTGTCAATCAACACATTTGTCCTGCGCACGATGCAATTGTTGTTGTGGGACACGCCGACGTGTCACTGAAAGCTGGTGCAAGCGTCAGGCCCCCGGCCGGTGCATGCCCGTCGCCACCGCCCAGGCTGCTACGGCGGCGCGCGTGTGGACGCCGAGCTTGGCGCGGATGTGCTCGACGTGGTTAGCGACGGTTCCCCGCGCGATCACCAGTTCTCGGGCGATCTGCTGATTGGTCAGGCCGCGGGCGATCAGTGCCGCCACCTCGCGCTCGCGGGCCGTCAGGGGCGTGGCCGGCGCAGCAGCGACGCCGATTTCTGGTCTGGCGCTCGCCATGCGGAGCGCAGCCTCAATGGTGAGTCGCTCGCCCTTAACCGGCGCCGCCCCTGCCTCGAGCGCGGCCTGCAGCCGCTCCTGCGCCTCCCGTTGGGTCGCGGCCAGGCGGCGGCTGTACCAGGGCGCGAAGCGTAGCCCGACCTCCTGCGCCAGCCGCTCGGCAGCGCCGGCCAGGCGCAACGCCCGCCCGGCGTCTCCCTGGGCCAGGGCCAGCGAGGCCACGGCGGCCAGCGAGTAGGCAATGCCGCCGCGGTGCCCAAGCTGCCGGCGCAAGTCCAGGCTCTCCAGCAGGAGCGATGCAGCCCGATCCAGCTCTCCGGTGTCGAGGGCCAGGAAGCCGGCATTCTGCAGCACCCAGGCGAGGAACTGCGGATCGCCAATTGCCCGTCCGGCGCTGAGCGCCCGTGCGTAGAACCCCTGAGCCGTGCCGGCGTCGCCGCGCGCGTGCGCTACCGTGCCCAGGCGGTCGAGCGAATAGGCGACGCCGAAGCCGTCTCCCACGTCCTCGAAACTGGCGAGCGCTGCGGTCAGGTAGCGCTGCGCGTCGTCATAGTCGCCTTCAGCTCGCGCCAGTAAGCCGAGCTCGCTCTGGATGGCGGCACGTTCAGTGCGCAAACCAAGCAACTCCAGGTCGGCGGCAGCCTGCTCCAACTGGCGGCGGCAGGCCGGCAGGTCCCCTTGCGCTTGTGCCAGCGTGCCCGCCAGGGCCCGGCCGCGGGCGCGCCAGGCCGATGGCTCCCCCATCGCGGCGAGTTGCAGCAGTCCTTCCAGTTGGACCCGCGCCTCCCCCAACGGACCACGCATGAGCCAGAGGAGCTCGAGGGAGACGGCCAGACGCAGCCCCTCCTCCACGCGTTGGTGCTGGATGAACCAGGCCAGGGCCGCGCGCAAGTTGTGCCGCTCCAACAGGATCAGGTCTACTGTCTGGCGTCGCTCGGTCGTGCGTTGCTCCGGCGGCACGCCGACGGTGTGCTCAGCCAGGCGCAGATACCAGGCCGCGTGGCGACCACGCGACGCCTCACCTTCGTCGGCCTGCTCCAGTTGCTCCTGACCGAAGGCCCGGATGGTCTCCAGCGGTTGATAGCGCGGCTCCGCAGCGCTGTCCTGCTGGCGGCGCAGCAGGTTGTGCTCGCAGAGCGCCTCCAGCGCGATCAGCGCCTCACTGTCGCGGAGGTCAGGGCGGGCGAGCGCCAGCGCCGCGGCGAGCGAACAGCCGCCGGCACAGACGGCGAGCGAGCGGAACAGGCGCTGGGCAGCGGAAGAGAGGGCGTCGTAGCTCCAGGCGATGGCGGCGTGCAACGTCTGGTGGCGCTCCGGCGCATCGCGGGAGTTGCCGGCCAGCAGGGACAGGGAGTCGCCAAGCTGCGCCAGCAAGACGCGGGGCGAGAGCAGCCGCATGCGCGCCGCTGCCAGCTCGATGGCGAGGGGCAGCCCGTCCAGCCGCGTGCAGAGCTGAGCGACGTCCAGTGCGTCGGTGTCCGTGAAGCGGAACTGCGGTTGCGCCGCCTGGGCGCGGGCCACGAACAGCGCCACGGCGGGGTAGCGCAGCGCTGCCAGCGCCGTCAGCGAGCGTCGCGCCGGCGGGACGGCCAGTGGGGCCACCGGCAACTCCCGCTCCCAGCGCAGGCGCAAAGGGGCGCGACTGGTGACGAGCACCACCAGGCGGGGACAGTTCGCCAGCAAGCTGCCTACCCATGTGGCGGCGCCCAGCAAGTGCTCGAAGTTGTCGAGCAGGAGCAACAGATGCTGGTGCTGCAGGACCTGGAACAGCGCCTCCTCCGGTTCCGGCGCCGGCTCGTTGCTGCTCGATCCCACCGCTGCCGCGACAGCCGGGGCTACTGCGCTGACCGCCCGCAGTGACGCCAGGTCCACGAAGCGAACGCCATCGCTGAAGGATCGCTGGGTCATCTTCGCTGCGACGACCGCCAGATGCGTCTTGCCGACGCCGCCCGGACCGGTGAGGGTGACGAGGCGGGCGCTGCCCGTTCGCAGGGTCTGGGCGATGGTGCGTAGTTCCCGCCTGCGCCCAAGCAAGGGCAAGGGGTACACGGGCAATGGCGCGTCGGCCGGCATGCGCTGCTCCTTCACTGCCTCGCGGCAGCACGGCACTCAAAGCATAAAGCATAAGGCCGCGACTGCGGGCCCGCGCAGTGGGCCCGCAGTCGCGGCCCTGTTCGTTTTAGGGGCCGGGCGGCGCGCGCAACGCTACGATCTTCGCTGTGCTGGGCTCGCTGATGACGATCACACCGTTGCCTATGGCCAGCGCGCTCGGACCAAGCAGCCCCGGCGCCGTGTAGGCGGCTAACTGCTGTCCACTGAGCGAGTCGTGCAGGATCTGATTGCTCCCCTGGTCGGTCAACCAGAGGCTGTTGCTATCCGCCACCAGTTGCGGTCCGTTGACGGTGGCACTCCTATTAACATGCCACGTCCGCACCAGCGCGCCGCTCGGGCTGAAGATGACGACGTTGCCGCTACCTGGATCAAGAACGGCGAGCTGACCACCGGCCAGCACGGCAACGCTGGTGGGCTGACCGAGCGCGCCGGCACCCTGGTCTTGCGTTCCGAACGTCTGCTTCACGGCGCCGGTGGGGGAGAGGCGCACCACGCGGCCGCGGCCGGTGTCAACGAGATAGAGATCGCCGTCCGGTCCGATGGCGAGGCCGCGCGGATTATAGGTGGCGATGGCGGGTCCGCCATCCTTACCCTGATACTGGCCGGAGGGCGAGAAGTGGTAGAGCGTGCCGTCGGTGCTGTCGAGGAGCCAGGCGTTGCCGTCGGGCGCCAGCGCCACGGCGTCGGGGTCGCCCAGCGTTCCGGCGCCGGCGGGCGGTGCGACAGACCAGAGCAGCTTGCCGGAACTATCAAGTTTCTCCAGCGCGTGGTGGCCCTGGTCGGCCACGTAGATATTGCCGGCAGCGTCGACCGCCAACCCGGCGGGAATGCTGTCGGCGAAGAGGGTGTGCATGTTGATCTGCCAGAGCGCCGGGAGCGTTTCGACCGCGCCGCTGCGTACCCCGGCCGCTGGAGCGCTTGCTACCTGCACGGGTGGTGTTGCCGCCGGCAGGACGGGCAGCGCCTGCGCCTGACTGGCAGCCGAGGACGGGAAAAGGTAGGCGGTGGGCAGGATCTGGCGATCGCCGTTCGGCGGCTGCCAGTAGAGTTGCACGTGGTCGTAGTTGTTGACGGCGGCGTAGCGCAAGCGCAGCGCGTGCAGGCCGGCACTCAGGGTGACCGTGGCGTCCTGGTAGCTGTTCGGCGTCGTGTTGTCGAACAGCAGCCGGCCGTCCAGAAAGAGCGCGGAGGCATCAATCGAGGTGGTGCCGAAGTGGTAGAGACCGGCAACGGGCGCATCCAGTTGGCCGTTCCATTCGATGCTGTAGGGACGGTTGAGCGGCATCAGGTGAAAATCGAAATCCACCTGAGGGTCCACCTGCTGGAAGGCCGGCGGCGCTGTCCAGGTGGCGTTGGAAAAGTAGCTGCCGAGCAGTCCGGTGTCGCGGACGCGTTCGGCGTAGAGCGCTTGCTGGGGTAGGGGCGTGAGCTGCGCGGTGGAAGGCGGTTGCCAGAGCAGGTGCAGCCCATCGCCCTGGCCCAGGGTGGCCCGTACTTCCAGGAGGTGGGTGCCCTTGGCCAGCGTGATGTGCGCCGCCTGGGCCACCTGCTGGCCATCCAACATCAGTTGCGCGCCGAGCGGGCCCTGGAGCTGGAATTCGTAGGCGCCGTAGGTGGGTGCGAGCAGCACACTGCGCAGCGTGACCGTGGTCGGAACGGGTACCGCCAGATCGCTGGCCGGCAGGTCGGCACTCGGTAAAGTGCGCACCAGCGGCGTTGCGGCACTGCCGGCGGACTGGAAGGTCGCCCGGACGCCCTGGATTGCGCTGATGTCCGCCGGTTGCAGGAGGATGCCGTCGATCAGCGGGTTGCCGCCGAAGGGCGGTCCGAAGCGCTGCACAGTGGCCTTCGGGTAGTAGGTCTGTAGCAACTGGAGCGCCGTCTGGTTGTCGGCGCCGAGGTAGATGACGGTAGGCGTCGCGCCGCGCAAGGGCAGCAGGCTGTCCTCAAACGGGGTCTGCTTAACGCCAGGGGCAAGGAAGGCCAGCGTTGGCTGGCCGATCACCTGCTGATCCATATAGACAGTGGTGCCCGGCGGCAGCGTGCGCGCCTGGCGAGCGATGATCGTGGCGGTGGTGGAGTGCTCGGCATAGACCGAAGCGTTGCGTTGCTGGATGCCAAAGTAGCGCCAGACATCCATCGCGCCGGAGTAGGCGAGCAGCCCGGCCACGGCCAGCAGCGTCCACAGTGCCGGCGACGCAAGCGCGGCGAGGAGACGCCGGGCGGCGCGTGCTGACGTTGGTGACCGCGCGCCGGCGGCGGGCGCGGTTGGTGGTCGAGCCGTTCGGAGCGAACCGGCGGCCTGCACCGCCAGCGACAGCGGCAGCGCCGCCAGCAGCGCCACGACGTTCACCTCATCAAAGGTGCGCAGCGATTGGGGCGCCTCGAAGACGACCGAGAAGATACCGCCGCTGAGCACAGCGGCCCACCAGAAAGGCATGAGCAGGTATTCCGGGCGGCGGTAGCGGATCAGGCACAACCCCAGGCCGAGCACAGCGAGGCCGGCCAGGATGGCATTCAACTCTGGAGCGCCGGGCAGGTTGTGCCGGCCATTGGCGTCGCCCTGCACATTAAACATCAGCAGGTGCCTGGACACGCTGCGCAGCAGCGGCTCATTGCTGTGCCGTTGCTGCATTTCCGTGAAGATGTTCACCATCTGCGTCCGCCGGCTGAACTGCCGCGGGTGCTGGACGGCGAACTCGAGCAGCGGACTGGTGACCAGCAGGGCTGCTACGCCGAAGGCGACGGCCAGCGGGAGGACGGTGCGGGCGTAGCTGTGCGGCCGACGCAACCAGAAGAGCAGCAACGTGAGCAGGAGCACCGCCGCCATGAGCTGGCTTGCCACGTAAGTGTCCAGGCCCAGACCGAGCATGACGCCGGCCAGGGCGGCGGAGGTCCAACTGCCGCGCTTCAGCGCGCGCACCAGGAAGGCCATCGCCAGCATGTCGAAGGTCACTGCCCAGACGTTCCCGCTGATCGCTTCGCGGCTGAAGGTGACCTGCCAGGGCAGTGTCGTCATGATGGCGGCAGTAATGAGACCGGCGGCACGGCCGAACAGCGTGCGACCGGCCAGGAAGGCGGCAAGGATGCCGACGATGCCGCCCAGCGCGGCGGGCAGGCGCCAGGCCAGCGCGTGCGGTCCCAGCACGGCCTGGAATGGCGCCGCCAGGTAGGGGTAGAGGGGAGAATCGGGCCCCGGAAAGTCAAAGAAGACGGGCCGGTAGTTCGGGTCGCTCAGCAGGTGTTGGGCCAGCAGGCTGCCGTTGGCCTCGTCGTACCAGAAGCCGTAGGGCAGGCGGTCGAGGAAAATCAGCCGGATGACGCTCCCCAGCAGCAGCAAGCCGCCCAGGATCAGCAGGTCCAGGCGCTCGCGCCGCCAGGGGATGGCCAGCCGCGGGCGGCCATCGAACAGCCATGCAGCGACAATGACGGTGGCGATACTGGCCACGAAGAGCAGCAGAGCCAGGTTCGGCCAGCGGTGCAGCGCCAGGAGGACCAGCGCCGCCGCGTTGGCCCCCACGGCAATCAGCGCTACCGGCTGCCAGGCCGGGCTGGCGCGAAAGTGCAGCGGCGCGACGAAGCCGGCCTCCGGCGCAGCGTGCAAGCGCAGGGCCAGACTGCCCAGCGCGATGGCAGCGAGGAAGAGCGGTATCGCCGGCAGCGCTCGCTGTGTATGCAGCAACACTGATTGGGCCACGATAGCCAGCCCGATGGCAGCGCCGAGCGCGAGCAGCCCTCGACGCGAGGCTGCGCCCGATGCTGGCGGTGATCCCATCGTGCCGATGTGCAGTTCCTCCACAGTGGCCTGCCGATCGTTCCATCGGCGGCTAGAGTGTATCCGTTACCAGTGGTGAGGAGCCGTGCCGGGCGCTTCAGCGTCTGGTTCCACCGCCCCTGCGAGTTCGCCAACAAAGTCATGGAGGGACACTCCCATTTGCGCCAGCCCTTTGCGGACTGCACGCCCATGCTTTACACTGGAACGATGAGTGACAAGACGACGCCCGCAGCAGACTACGACAGTCCCTGGAAGGAGGCGCTCGCCAAGTACCTGCCCGACGCCTTCGCCCTCTTCTTCCCAGACGTGGCCACGCAGATTGACTGGAGCCGCCCTCACCAGGCGCTGGACACGGAGTTGCAACGGGTCACACGCGATGCGAATCTGGGCCGTCGCCTGGCCGACACGTTGGTGCAGGTCTGGCGGCGCGATGGCAGCGACGCCTGGGTCCTCATCCATATCGAAGTGCAGGGCCAGCCGGACCCTGACTTCGCCCGACGCATGTTCGTCTACTACTACCGCATCTTTGATCACCACAGCCGTCCCATCATGAGCGTCGCCATCCTGGGAGACGAGCAGCCCGATTGGCGGCCGGCGCATTTCACGCAGGATCTCTGGGGCTGCGCCGTGGAGCTGCGCTATCCCGTGGTCAAGCTGCTGGACTGGCGGGAGCGCGATGCGGAGTTGGCGGCGAGTGCGAACCCATTTTCGGTAGTGGTGCGAGCCTACCTGGCGGCGCAGGCGACTGTTGGGGCGATGGAGGCGCGGGGGCGGGCCAAGTTGGGGCTGATCCGGGGGCTGTACGAGCGGGGCTACGCGCGGGAGCACATCCTGGAGTTGTTTCGGCTGATCGACTGGATGCTGGCCTTGCCAGCGGAGCAAGAGGCGCTCTTGTTGCACGAGGTTGAACGGATTGAGGAGGAACGACGGATGCCCTACATTACCAGCGCAGAACGCATCGGGCAGGAACGCGGGGAACAGATTGGGCTGCGGGAAGGGCGGCGCGAAGGGCGGTTAGAGGGGCAGCGCACCGTGCTGCGGCGATTGGTGCAGGCGCGTTTCGGGACCGTGCCGGAGGCGCTGGGGCGACAGATCGACACTGCCGACGAGCTACAGCTTGACCAGTTGATCGGCCGGATCGGCGCCGCATCAACGCTCAACGAGCTTGAAGCCGAGCCGGAGCGACCGGCGTAGGGAGCGCGGCACGTACTGACGTGCTGCGGTCTGGACGAAGAAGGTCTCATTCATCGCTCCTATCTCCGGTGCGGTCATGGAGGCGATGTCGCCGACAGGCAAGAGTGTACGCCAAAGTATGGCGCCGGATGCTGTGAGGTTGCCGTGGCCGCCGGTCAGCACCTGCGTCGTCTTGCCTGGCTGCTCCTTACCCTGACTAATCTCCTGAATCCGTACAGCCCCGCCGCCACCCCTGACGCGAGTGCAGCATAGTACTAACGGCTGATCGCGGCGGCGATGGCGCCCGCTTGTCGTACCTTCTGAGCAAGCACGTGGTGGTTGCGCTCCGAATGTGGAAGGCGGTGGCGCCCTTCATCACCCGAACCGACCCACCGCCATGCGCGGGATATTGCCGTGACGCCTGGATGCTGGGTGGCGAGCAACCCTCTGGGTCTTTGGAAAGGAATGTTGTTGCGAGCCACGCCTTGACAAAGGCAGGGAAAGCGATGGGCGCAAGGAAGTCTCCCCGGTCGCGGCAAGCGGGCGGGGCGCCAGCGTATCCCTGGGAGCCGGGCACAGCGCCGTCGCTGCCGGAAGATATTGAGGCGGCCTGTGCCGCGATCTGGCAGCGCATCGCGGCTGGTGATCGGCGGCTGACCACGGTAGATCAACTGGCGCTGCGCGTCATCGTTATGCACCGCCGCCTCGGCATCCTGTATGACGAGGGCATCACCCTGCTGGGCAATCCGCGCGGGCTGTCGCGCACTACCGTGTCACGTCGGTACACGAAATGGGAGTCCGCTGGCCACCTCACTGTGCTTCGGCCAGCGCCGAGAGCGGCGGATGCGTGCCAGGCGCTGCTAGCGGGGCGGGACCATCGCTCCTGGCCCTGGTATTGCCGCGAACTGCGCCGGGAGACCGGCTTGCTGCTCGACCCGGAGTTACTGCGGCTGTGCGCGGGTGGCCACCGCCCGATGCCACCGGCGTTGACCCGCCACCTCGGGTTCGACCCGGCTCCCTCCGCCGTCCTCGCCAGCCGGATCGCGGCCATCACCGCTGCCGTCGATCGCGACCTCTCTGAAGACAGCCCGGTGCTGCGCGTGGCGGCGGCGGCGGGCAGCGGCAGCGCCGTCTTGTTCCAGGCGGTGCAGGGCTGGGGACAGCAGCGCTTCACGCGCGTCCACACCTGGCGGCCGACGGTAGGACTGGACGACCCTGCGGCGTTGGGGGAGTGGCTGGCGCAGGCGTTGGCGCCCGGTGAAGGGGCGGTGCTGAGCGGCGCCATGCTGGCCGACAACCCGGAGTTGCGTCAGGAACTCCTCTGCCGGCAGCCCGTCTTGCTCCTGGTGTACCGCGGCGCCATGCCCCTTGCTGTGGCGGCGTTGGAAGAGTGGCTGCACGGCACGCCGAGCCGGGCGATCGTCATTCTGGCTGGCAACGGAACTCCCGACAAGCCGGGGCAGGCGTGGCCACCGCTCGACCCCAGGGAGAGCCTGGCCTACCTGGCCGAACTGGTCGGCTATGCCGGTCGGAAGCTGGCCGACCGCGGCCAGTGGCAACGGTTGGTCTGGGCCCACACAGTCGGGCTGCTGCGCGAGGTACAGGCGCTCGCCAGTCAGTTGCGCCAGGAGGTGCGCCGCGCCATGGCGGCGTCCAATGGCGCGACAGCGGACGCCTCCGAGCTGCTGGCGCAGCATTTGCCTGCGGCGTTGCGCCGGACGGAGCCGGCAATGTCGTCGGGACCAAGTCCAGCCGCTGCCAGGGCCTTTCTGGCGCTTGGGCCACAGCAGCAGCAACTCCTCTTCACCGTCACCTCCTTTCCGGCCCGGGAGTGGACGTTCGCTGAACTCCACGCGGCAGCCGGGGGACATCCGCTGGGCCTGGATTCTCTCCTGGAAGCGGCGTGGCTGCTGCGGACGGACAGCCTGACCGAAGCCACCTATGTGTGTCCGGCTCCGGCGCGCCGGCGACTGCCAGCAGCCCCGCTTTCCAGCGCGCTCGCGGGCATGCAATCCCTTTGGGAAGGTTGCTGGGCGCCCCGGCTGCGAGCGCGGCGCGACCTTGCCGCAGCGCTGGCCGCCTACGCTGGCATCGGTGACAACGCGGTGAGCGCCTGCCTGGATGCGGCGGAACAGGCCCGCAAGGATGCTGCCTTGCTGCCGGCGGCGGCCGCGTTGTTGCTGCTGATCTGGCGATTCCTCTCCGACCTGCTCCAGCCGAGCGGGCGTACCCTGCTGCATCTGCGCCTGGTTCGCCTCGCCGATGCTGTTCTAAGAGCGGTTCCGGCTACGGCGCTGAAGTCCGACACCGCCGAATGGGCCAGTGCTCCGGCGGAAGCGGCGTTGATCGCCGCCGAGCGCAGCTTCATGGCCTGGGTCAGGGGAGAACTGGCGGAAGCGACGACGGCCCTGACCCGCGCCGAGGGGCTGCTGCCGCCACCGGCGACCGCCTGTACCGCGACAGGCGGCCAGCGCCAGTGTCTGTTCACCGTTCATGCCAGCGTGATCGCCTTCCGGATGCTCCTGCACCGGGACACGATGCCCGATCACCCCCAGGCCCTCCTGACCGAGTTACGAGCGCTGCTGGTACGCCAGCACGAGTTGCAACAACTGGAGGATGCGGACGACGCGCGGCGCGGCTGGCAGGCGGAGGCGCGGCGCAACTACCCCGGCTGGTGGGAGCCTGGCCGCGGAGTCGCCCGTTACCACTACTGGCGCAGTATCTGCTGGCAGGCCATGGCGGCGGCAACAGCACAGGTACGGCCGGAGGATGTCGACGACTTCCGCCGGCAAGCGAGAGCAGAGGCTGCGTTCGCCCGTGCCGGCTATGCCGAGCGCGCGCCGCGCCACCGGCTGGACCGCAGCCGTCTCGTCCTGACGATTCTGCTGCGAGCCATCATCGAGCACACCGCCAACGATCTGCCGGCGGCGCTCCATCTGCTGGAGGAAGCGTCCGCCGCAGCCGCGCGCTACCACCGGCCGGACCACATCGCCTCCTGCCGCTTACAAGAGGCGTCCTGGTGGCAGGAGAGCGGCCTACCCAACGCCGAAGCGCGCACCCGCCAGGCCCTGCAGCGAGCCTGGCAAGCCGCCCGGGGCTGCGACCCCTCGGTCGCCGCGACCATCCTCGTGAAAGGCCGCCGCCTGCTCGGCCCGACCTGGGACCCCGCCGCCCCAACCCGCCACCGCCACCGCGCCACGAGCGCGCAAAAGTGAAATTACGCCGATAGGATGGTGGCGGAAGTTGGGCTAAACGGTTGACGGTTGACCGGCGTCGTCGTAGGGACTCGCGAGTAAGCATCGTCACCTTGGTTCATGTGGCTCACTTGTGCATACTTTCGTACTGATGACCTGGATGGTCAACATATTACGTCAAGCGGATTGACGTCTGGTGCCGGTTGGGCGCCACGCGCGAGTTGCGGTGTCATTACCTGTCAGCAACAGTCTACAAGCAAGAGAGGTCTGCAGCTGCATTTTAGGTTCGCATGCCTACGCACACACCCACAAGGGCTCCGGCGGCATTCCGTCCGCGTGCCGCCGTTGGTACGTCGCCCCGCCATTGCCATTTGACCAGTCGCTCGCTGCGCGCCGCAAGCTGCCTGTCGGATACAATGGCAGCAACCTTTCCTTGTATCGGCACTGAGCGGTTCGGACGTGTACCCAAAGTAGGAGGCTCGCCCCCATGATCTTCAGCCCAGTAAGAACGCGGCGTCTTCTTCACCTAATTGCTGGCTGTATGATCCTGATAGCACTATATTGGCGTGATCTATGCG
>DHIZ01000231.1 GCA_002404055.1 Chloroflexi bacterium UBA4733 | reverse complement strand
GCTTGGGTGATAATCGGCACGCTCGTGTCGCTTCCTCGCAAACGTCTTGTCGCGACGCTTGTGGCGCTCCTGTCCTGCGCCTGGTCCGGCTTAGCCGTGCTCACGCAAGCCGGCGCCGAGGGCGTTACCGAGCTCTCGCGCACCCTCCCGCCATCGACCTGGGTCGAACTGCCGACTCTGCCCAATCAAGGGCATAGCGCGATCTTTGCGTTTGGGGTCAATCCATTCAACAACCAGGTCGTGGTGGTGGGAAGGTCCGACGGCGCGCTGATGAGGAGCGCTGATGGCGGCTCGACGTGGAAGGTTGCACGCAGCGGCAGCGTTCCAGTCCTGACAGTCGCATTCAGCCCCAACAAGACGGGGTTCGTGCTGGCGGGCCTACGCGGAGCCGGTGCGTTGGCGAGCAAGGACGGTGGTGTTTCCTGGGGGCCGGTCAGTGGTCTTGAGGGCCGCTCCGTGCGCGTGTTCGGGTTCGCGCTCACGCGCGTGGCGGCGGGTACCGACCGCGGCGTCTACGCAAGCGCCGACGGGTTGGCATGGAGGCCGTCAGGCCTTGGCAACACCAGCATCGGATCGTTGGCCGTATCCGCCGTCCATGATCCAGTGCGACTCGTGGCAGGCAGTGATGCGGCCTCCACGATTGGCGGCGTGCCTTTGTTTCAAAGCACTGACGGCGGCTCCACATGGGCGCAGCTCAGGGCGGCGATCAGCGGCAAGGTCATCTCGTCGCTGGCGGCGGGTCCACTGCCGCCGCCGAGTCTGATCCGCCCACTGGTCGTGGGCACGAACGCGGGCCTCTTCATCTCCGCCGACAATGGCGCCTCTTTCACGCCCAGCAGCGGCGGCGGACTGCTGCCGTCGACCGACTACACGCAAATTGCGTTTGTCACCAACCACTTCGACCGCTTTTACACGGCAAGCGATGGCGGAGGGTCGGCATCGGGAGGTCTGTGGCGAACACGGGATGCGGCCCGTCACTTCACGTCGCTTTCACCGCCGATGTCGTCGGTGACCGCGCTCGCCGTCTCCAACGATGAGACCCCGATCCTGTACGTGGCCACCTTCCGGCCCACTGACCAGGTCGCCGTGCTCTGGGCCTATCGCGACACGGGCGGGATTCCGCAGGGCGTGCCCTCGACGCCAACTCCGACCACAAGCGGCAGTCGCACCAACCCGCCGCCGCCCATTGGGACTTCGTGGATCAGCCAGCTCCTCCTCTCGTCGCGGACGCCGTACATCGCTATCGGGCTGGTTGCGCTGATCGTGATATTGATGGCGGTGGTCTCCCACTTCCGCGGCCGGCGCGGCTGACTCCACTAGACTCCCTCGAGTTGACTGATCCTCATGCTCGGCTGCGCGAACTCGGAATCAAGCTGCCCGTCCCGCCGGCTCCAGTTGCGTCGTACGTGCCCACCGTGCTGGTCCCAATTGGAGACGGCCGCTCGCTGCTTTACATCGCCGGCCAGGTTTCGCTCCTGGACGGCAAGCGTTTAACCGGACGTTGCCCGGACGAGGTGAGCGTTGAGGAGGCCCAGATCGCGGCTCGCGCGTGTGCGATCAGCCTTCTGGCCCAGATGGAAGCCGCCGCCGGGCTTGCACAGGTTGAACAGGTCGCCCAGCTGATCGGCTTCGTGCTCTCCACTCCGGAGTTCGGCGATCACCCGAAGGTGATCAACGCCGCATCGGACCTGTTGATCGAGGTCCTGGGTGAGTCGGGCAGGCATTCGCGGGCGGCGCTTGGCGCCAACTCGCTTCCGTTCTCCGTCACAGTCGAGATCGCGGCAGTGGTCGTTGTCCGCACCCGCTGAGCCCAAGCCGGCGCGAGCGCGCCGTCCCCGACTGCTGCTCATCGGCAGCGTTGTCTATCTGGCGCTGATCTTTGGGGTCATGCTGTGGCGCGGCGTCTCGATTGAGCCGGAATGGGTCCTGCTCGTACTGCTCGTCATCGCGGTGGCGCTAGGACGCGGCCGCACTTTCATCGCGGACTGGACACCTTTCCTGTTGCTCTTCTTCGCCTACGAGGCGATGAGAGGGTTTGCCGCGAAGACCAACTTCCAACCGCACGACTTCTCTGGGTTGGAGCGTTGGGTCTTTGGCGGAACGATTCCGACGCTCGTTCTGCAACACGACTTCTACCACCCGGGGGTAGTCGGACCGCAGGACGTCGTCGCGATGCTGTTCTACTTCATGCACTTCGTTCTGCCGATCGTGGTTGGGTTCGTGTTCTGGGTGACCAGCCGTGAGTACTACTGGCGATTCGTGGCTGCTCTGCTCCTCATGAGCTTCCTGGCCTTCACCACATACCTCTTTTGGCCCAGCGCGCCGCCGTGGTACCAGCTGCACGACGTGGTCAAGATCAACGACCACACGGTGCGCGCGCTATGGGGCTACACGCTGGTGACGCCGATTTACCACAGCTTCAATCCAAATCCGTTCGCGGCATTTCCGTCGCTACATGCGGCTTTTCCGATGCTGGCGGCGGTCTATGCGTGGCAGCGATATCGATTGCTTGCGGTGGGGTTGGTCCTGTGGAGCGCAGCGGTGATCCTATCGATCGTCTACCTCGGCGAGCAC
>DHIZ01000322.1 GCA_002404055.1 Chloroflexi bacterium UBA4733 | reverse complement strand
GCCAGGTTTTAGGATAGGCTCTAAAGCGTAGCTGTCAGGAAACGCACCGTTCGTCTAGAGGCCAGCTGAGCGGATTTCATCTGCGCTTCTTCTTCTCGCCACTCCGTTCGGCCGGCCCCCGGTCACGTCCCACAGGGCGTCGTGTTGCAGACCGGCGCGCTATTGATTACGAGCGTGAAGTTCTGGGTGGCATCGGGAGTGATCCCATTGCTGGCCCTAATGGTGATGCTATAGCTGCCGGCCGTACCGGACGTCGGCGTCCCCTCCAGAAATCCGTCGCTACTCAACGTGACGCCGCTGGGCAAAGCGCCACTCTCGCTGAATGTCGGCGTGGGCATCCCGGTTGCCGTCACCTGGAAGCTGCCGGACTGGCCGACGGTGAAGGTCGCGCTGTTCGTGCTGGTGATGGCCGGCGGGCTGTTCACGCTGAGCAGCGCTGCATTCGTGAACGTGGTGCCAACACTGTTGTCGAACACCGCCTGATAGAGCGTCCCGTTCTGCCCGGTGGTGACATTGTTCAGGGTTAAGGTCGTGCTCGTCGCTCCGGTCACGTGCGTAAAGTTGTTGCCGCCATCCGTGCTCACCAACCACTGGACGGTCGGCGTGGGGTTGCCGCTGGCCGATGCGGTGAAGGTGGCCGTCCCGCCGGCATTCACGGTCTGGTCAACGGGTTGGGTCAGAATGGCCGGTTGGCTAAGTACCGTGAGCAGCGCCGCGTTCGTTGTCGCCGCACCGAGACTGTTGGTAAAGATGGCTCTCACGAGATCGCCATTCTCATTTGCTTGGGCCGTGAAACTCAGCTCTGTCTGAATCAGGGCCCCGGAAGCAGAGCCTGCGGTCGAAGCCTCATCGACCCAGGAGGCGCCGCCGTCGTTGCTTGCTTGCCACTGCACCGTTGGGGTTGGATTGCCGCTGGCTACTGCCGTGAAGGTAACGGTGTCACCGGCGGTGACGGTCGCATTGCCGGGCTGACCAGCAATGGCGGGTGCGCCTGTTGAGGGGGGCGTGGACGTGCTGGAAGTGGTCGTGGATGTCGTGGATACAGTCTGTGAGCTCGTCTGGCTCTGGCTGGTCGAAGTCGTGCTGGTCACTGCCTGTGTGCTTGTCGTCGTGCTCTGACTGGTCGTCGACTGCGTGCTGGTTTGTGTTGAGGCGGACGTTTGCTGGCTGGGACTGCTCGTGGAACTGGTGCTCTGGCTCACCACGGTGGCCGACGTTGCCGGCTGGCTGGAGCTGGTTGAGGCAGCAGTGCTGGTCTGGCTGGCAGTCGTACTCGCGCTGCTGGTCTGGCTCCTGGCCCCGACCGTCGTCGCGGTCGTCGACTGGATGGAGGTTGTGGTGGTGTTCGTGCTGGTGGAGACAGTCGAAGCCGATTGCTGGCTGGTCAGGACGCCCACATTGGTAGTCCGGCCAGGTGTGCCCACGCTCGTTACCAGGGCGAGTACGGTCGTCGCGGAACTGGTGCTCCGGCTGGTGACGGTGGCCGTGGTTGATGCCGTCGTGGTGGCAGTTTGCTGGCTGGTGGCGACTGTGGACGTGGTGCTGGCCGGCGCGGTTGACGCCGCGGAAGAGCCGGTCGTGGCCGCCGGCTGCTGACCGCCTGCCGCGCTGGAAGTCGTACTGGTGCTGCTGGCTGTACGCGCGGTCGTGCTGGTACCAGTTTGCCGTGTGGTGGTCGTCGCTGTGCTGCTGCTTGTGTTCGCCTGGCTCAGCACGGTGATCGGAGTGCCCGCCGGCGTGTCTTTGAAGCCCGTGACTGGCAGCCAGGCCGGCGCTGTCGTGCTGGTGCTGGTCGTGGTGGTCTGCTGCTTGGTGCGCTGCAGCGCTGTGACCAGCAGTTGAGCGAAGGGTTGCTTGGGCGGAGGGGCTTGGCCGCCGAAGGTGAAGGTGGTCAGCGGCGACAGGCTGATCGTGCCATCGGGCGCGAGGGTGATACTGAATCCGGTGTTGGCACTCTGACCGGCGCGCACGGTTACCACCTGGGACTGCTCGCTGAGCACGGTCGTGCCATTCAGGCTGGCGAGCGACAGGTGAATCGGGCCGCCATTGCCGCTTGCCTGCAGGGTCAGCCGGTAGGCGCCGTTGGGATTGGGCAGGCCGGCCAATTCAGGCTCGGCGCCAGGGCCGGAGTACCAGGAGTTGGGCGAGGTATTCACTACCACACCGGCCGGCTGATAAAAGCCGATGCAGCGCCCCAAAGCGTCACAGAGGAAGAGGTTGGCCGGCGAGCCGATCCCAATGCGTAAGGTGTTGGCCGGGGGCGGCGCCGGCACGGGTGGGGTGGGGGGCTGGCCTTGCAGCACGGTGCTTTGCTGCCCCTGTTGCACGTTCACGCTCTGGCCCTGATTGGTCACGCTGACAATACCTTCCTGCGCGTCGACCGTCGTGAGCACCTGGCCGCCACTGGATGTGCCGACTGCCACCTGGAAGGCGGTTCCGCGCACGGCGATGACCGCGCTGGGTGTGCTGATGTTGAACTGGGCATTCGGGTCCACCATCTTCACCACATGCTTCTACGCGCAATAACGCCGTCACGCTCCTCTGGACGGACGCCGACACCACCCCTGCCCCAGTGGCACGGGCAGCCGGTGGCCCTGTGTGACAATGAAGCGTTGCGCGCTCGGGCACGGCCGGCCAGCCTGGCAACTGCCTCCACAGTTGCCCCCGAGCGCCGCACAGCCGTGGAGGAGGCGGTCACAATCATGGCAACTACCCACAGCGTAGGGACGAGCTCGCCGTCAACCGACCATCGAGACGCGTTCGATCACCCGGCGTTCGTTCGGACCATGCGCGCATGGCTCTTGCTCTTTGCAGCGGACCTTGGGGTGAACGCCCCGCCAGCATGGGGCGACGAACTTTGGGTCTGTGCCTTGAATCTGTTTCAAGGCACGTACCTGATGCACCTCACGCTCAACGGTCGTTTACTCGACAAAGGGGGGGCTGACCAGGACGATGGCGGAACGGTTGCCGCTGTGGTGGACGATCTAGCGCATTCCTGGCACGATCTGGACGGCGCGTTCCGTGCCCAGTGGGCGGGAATTGAGGCGCGTCTGCGGCTGGACCCGTTGGCGACTCCCCACATTCTGCTTTCATTGACGCGGCTGATCGACCGGGTGACCGCCTTCCTCAGCGAACGGTGTGGTTACGATCTGGCTCGCGACGACTGGGCCGAGGATTCCGATGCGCCCTTGGGAACTCGCGAACTCGCAAACTTCTATTCGGCGGTTTGTCTCTATTTCTGGCTACGGACGATGGCGGCGGCCTGTACACATGCAGTGATCCCGATATTATCCTGCTGGCTGACGGCCCCCGATGTGGTCAACCTCGCCACCATAAACGCGGTGCGGACACATGCTATACGTCCCTGCTGGTTTATGGCGGGAAGCTTGACAATGCGCTGGGGTATCCCCCAAATGGAGCCGCCAGGCACGTCCGCAGGAGGGGCCATCGCCATGGCCGTCGCGGGTTGGTCGCGCAGCCACCTGAGCCTTGCGAGAAACAAGCGCCTGCTCGCTGCTCTGCCGACGGACACTTGGGGTGGGCGAAGTCCTCAAGCCGTGCTTTCCGACCTGCTGCCTGCCACGGTGCTTGAAGCGTTCCGCCGAATCGCCGCCGACCAGCCGGGGCCAAGCAGTCTCGTGAACCATGCGGCGTGGCTCCTGGAACACGGCGGCGCCGCGCCTTCGGACATTTCAGACGCACGAGACTTCGAGCGCTTAGAGTCCGCGCGGGCGGAACTGCAGGCGTTGCTGGGGCGCAAAGACATAAGCGGACGCCTCGAAAAGGCCGGACTATCGCCGCGAGAGCGGGAGGCGTTTCTGCTCCACAGCTACCACGGCCTGTCACGAACCGAGACGGCCCAGGTGCTCGGGATCAGCGATGGCAGTGTAAACAAGGTGCTTGCCCGCGCCAAAAACAAACTCAGCCCAAAGTAGCCCTTACCGCTCGCTTCCTTGTCACCCCCCAATGCATATAGGGTGAAGGAGGCAAATGATGGTTTCATTTGGGTGTGTTTCACCTCTGTTGACACCGCTAGGCTGCTAAGGTGAGGAGCGAGTCTGGGGAGTTGTGGAGCACCGCGAGTTCGAGCGGGGC
>DHIZ01000033.1 GCA_002404055.1 Chloroflexi bacterium UBA4733 | reverse complement strand
TTGCGCGGCAGCATCTCGGGCGCGTTGGCCGCGTCGAAGACCACGCTCGCGATCACCGCCGAGGCCTGCATCAGGTCGGCCGGAACCAGGTGATCGTAGGTATCCATGCTAGAGTGATGCGTCACGCTGAAATAGTCGAGAGGGTCCTGGATAAACTGAAATCCGGGAATGCCCACGGCATCGAACGAAAGGTGGTCGGTGCCGCCCGTGTTGCGAATACTGATGGTGGCGACGCCGAGATCCTGAAACGGCGCCAGCCAGCGCTCGAACACCGGGCGCATCGCGTCATTGCCCTGCAGATATACGCCGCGGATTTTGCCGCTGCCGTTGTCCAGGTTGAAGTAGCCGGTCAGCTTGGCCTGCTGCGGGCTCGGCGCCGCGGCGGATCCGAAGTGCTCCTTAACGTAGGCTTTGGAGCCCAGCAGCCCTTCTTCTTCGCCGCTCCACAGCGCGATCCGCACGGTGCGGTCAAGCTTCAGGTTGAGGGTCTTGAGGATGCGCATCACCTCCAGCATCACGGCGCTCCCGGCGCCGTTGTCCGTGGCACCGGTGCCTCCGTGCCAGGAATCGAAGTGCGCGCCGATCATGACGACCTGGTCTTTATCCGGCCCGCTGCCCGGAATTTCGCCGACGATGTTCTGCCCGTCGACGTCGCGGTCGCCGGCTACGGCCCGCAGGTCCACCCGGATTTTCAGAGGCTGCTTCTTCTGCACCAGGCGCACCAGGCGGTTGTAATGTTCGGCGGTCAGACGGAAAGTCGGCACGGACATCGGACCTTTGGTCTTGTAAGGGCCAGCGGCTTCGGCGAACGCCATACCGTCATGCGAGCGGGCGTCCGCCTGCAGGATCGCGGCGACGCCCTCGTCGACGAAAAATTGCGCGCGGCGCGCGGCGGCTTCCCGCCGCCGGGCGATCAACTTCTCGATGTCCTCGGGCGCGGCGTTGTCCGGTCGCCCGTCCGCGCGCGGCGCCCTCATCACGGGGTCTGGTGCTTTGGCCAGGTTCGCCAGTTCCGCGTCGGAGTAACGCCTCACGGCCGGCGCGCCAGTATTGGCGTTAGCGGCTATGGCCGAGTAGAGAATAATCTTGCCTTTCAATTTGCCGGTCCACTGCTTGGCGTAAGCTTCGAATTCATCCCTCACTTTGGCCGCGTTGAAGGGCTCGCCCGGCGTGAAGGGCGCCAGCACCACGTCGGCTTCCACCGGATGCCGCGTCGGTGCGCTCCACGCGAGCGGCATGGCGTCGAGCAGCGAATAGCGCGGTTCCAGCATCTCGACCGCGTAGCGCCGCAGCGACCAACTGCGTCCGAAGGGCCCCCAGCTTTCGGTGTGCACATTGCTGAGTCCCCAGCCCAGCATCGTTTTGACGGTCCACGCGGCGGCTTCTTGAAATTCGGGCGAAGCGGTCAGGCGCGGCCCGTAGACATCGGTGAGCCAACTGGCGGTGTCCATCACCTGGGAATGCTCGAAGGCTTCGGTCTTGATGCTATGGACCGTAGCCAGGTCCGGCGTTTGCGCCGTCAAGGCGAGGCAGGCCAGGGCACCCAGAAAGCATGCGCCGACGGTGGCGGGGAGTGACATTCGATTATTATGCGTCCGTTGCCTACGCTTCCCGGCCCGGGACGTTTCGGATCTGGCGTAGTTGCGCCAGATGATTCAGGTCGTGCCCGCCCATGGTTTCAAGAATCGTTTGCAGCGTCATTTCGCCGCGCTCGGGATGCGTCAAGGGACGGCCGAAGTCGTCCGGGCGCAGAGATTGCACCAACGCCAGATTCCAGTGGCGCAGGGCGTTGAAGGCGGCCAGCGCGGGTTCCATGTTGAGCTTCGAATAGGGCCTGGCCCAGCGGTCCTGGTCGAAGGGCTGCACAGTGTGGTTGGGCTCGGACAGGGTTTGCCGGATACGGAAACCGAACGCGATTTCGCAATCGGCCAAGTGACACACGATATGGGCGGCGGTCCATTTGCCGGGAGCCCAGGGGCGGCGCGCGCCGGCCGGACCGATGCGCTGGACCAGGTCCGTCAAAATGCCGGGCGTGGCGGCGATCACTTCAAGCGGCGCACGCCCGCCGAGTTGAGGGGCGTAGGGATTCTTCATAAGCGTGGGATGAGCGAAGTCCAGTCGAGGATAACTTTGCCGGAGTTGCCGGAGCGCATGGCGTCGAAGCCCTGCTGGAATTCGGTGTAGGGCAGGCGGTGCGTGATCACCGGCGTGACGTCGAGGCCGGATTCAATTAGAACCGTCATTTTGTACCAGGTCTCGTACATCTCGCGGCCATAGATGCCTTTGATGGTGAGCATGTTGAAGATGACCTGGTTCCAGTCGATAGCCATGTCCTTCGAAGGAATGCCCAGCATCGCGATGCGGCCGCCATGGCTCATGTTGGCGAGCATGTCGCGAAAGGCCGCGGGGTTGCCCGACATTTCGAGGCCGACGTCGAAGCCTTCCTGCATCCCCAACTGGCGCTGCACGTCCGCCAGCGGCGTGGCGGTGGGATTCACGGCGAGCGTCACGCCGACTTTGCGCGCCAGCTCCAAGCGGTAGGGGTTGATGTCGGTGATGACCACGTGGCGGGCGCTGGCGTGGCGCGCGACGGCCGCGGCCATAATGCCGATGGGGCCCGCGCCGGTGACCAGCACGTCTTCACCCAGCACCGGGAACGACAGCGCGGTGTGGACGGCATTGCCGAGCGGGTCGAAGATGGCCGCGACTTCCTCATTCACGCCAGCGTGATGGCGCCAGATGTTGCTCATCGGCAGCACCACGAATTCGGCGAAAGCGCCAGGCCGATTGACGCCGACGCCCTGCGTGTGCGCGCACAGGTGACGGCGGCCGGCCAGGCAGTTGCGGCAGCGTCCGCAAACCACGTGGCCTTCGCCGCTGACGATCTCGCCAGAGTGGAAATCGCTGACGTTAGAACCGACCGCGACGATCTCGCCGACGAATTCGTGGCCCGTGACCATGGGCACCGGGATGGTGGCGCGCGCCCAGTCGTCCCAATCGTAGATGTGCAGATCGGTGCCGCAGATGCCGGTGCGGCGCACGCGGATCAGGACGTCGTTGATGCCGTACGCGGGCTCGGCGACATCTTCGAGCCACAGGCCGGGCTCGTTGCGGCTCTTGACCAGTGCTTTCAGGCGGAGACCTCGTTGGCATTATGACGCAAGCGGGCGGGAGATATGATTGACGGCATGA
>DHIZ01000204.1 GCA_002404055.1 Chloroflexi bacterium UBA4733 | reverse complement strand
TCCTGGATGTGGCGCATCGACAAGGAATGGAAGGGGCTGCGCCGGGAAATCCCCTGGTCGCGCCGGCTACCCTCGGAAACGATCCGCCAGCACATGCGCCTCACCGCCCCCCCGCTCGACGCCCCGGCGGACCCGCGTCAGGTGCGCGAGATCATTGACGCGCTGGGGTCGGACGACCTGCTCCTCTACGCCAGCGACTACCCTCACCAGCACACCACGATCGACGCCGAATTCACGCCCAACAGTGGCCCACGGTCGGTCGTCGAGAAGGCGCTAGGCATGCCCCTGCCGGAGGAGCTCGCGGCCAAAATCATGGCCGGCAACGCGCGGGGCTGGTATCGCAACCTCGCCCCATCGTCTGTTCGTTCGCGATAAGGAGACATCCCGATGGTCACGACCCTGGAACGGCCCTTGCAAACGCGGCGCACCGCACCGGCGCTGATTGACTGTGATATCCACATCGCCACGCCGAAGGAGGTGAACCTGGGGCGGTACATGTCCGCGCGCTGGCGCCGGCACCACGAGCAGTTCGGGGGGCGTGGTCACTCCGGTGGCGGCTACCCGCGCATGAATCCCAATGCGGCACGCACCGATTCCTGGCCGCCGAACGGCAATCCGCCCGGCTCGGACCTGCCCTTTTTGCAGCAGCAGTTGCTGGACACCTGGGGCATCGAGTACGGCCTGCTCAACTGGACGATGGGAGCAGGCAGCCAGCTCAACCTGGAGTACGGCGCCGCCCTGGCCCGCGCTGCCAACGATTGGCAGCGTGAGTACTGGCTGGAACCGGAGCCACGCCTGCGTGCCTCCATTGTCGTTCCCTACGAAGACGGCGACCTCGCGGCAGCGGAGATCGAGCGCGTCGGTGACTACACGGGCTTCGTGCAGGTGCTCCTCGTAGCGCGCACGGCGGAGCCATTAGGCCGCCGCAAGTACTGGCGCATGTATGAGGCAGCCGCCCGCCACAACCTGCCCGTCGGCATCCACTTCGGCGGCGCCGGCGGCAGCGCCATCACCGGCGCCGGCTGGCCCTCCTTCTATATCGAGGACCACGCCGGCATGCCCCCCTCCCTGGAAACGCACCTCGTCAGCTTCGTCTGCGAAGGCGTCTTCGAGCGCTTCCCGACCTTGAAGGTCGTGCTGATCGAGGGCGGCATGGGCTGGCTGCCGCCGTTGATGTGGCGACTCGACCGCGCCTGGTCGCTGCTGCGCGCCGAAGTGCCGCACCTGACACGTCCGCCATCCGAGTACGTTCGGCAACATTTCTGGCTCACCACCCAGCCCATGGAAGAGCCCCACCGCAAAGAGCAGTTCTATCAGTTCCTGGAACACCTGAAAATGGACGACCGCCTGATGTTCGCCACCGATTACCCGCACTGGGATTTCGACGCGCCGGACAGCGCAGTGCCGGCGCCGCTGCCGCCCGAGTTGCAACGCAAGATCATGGCCGACAACGCCCGCGCCCTCTACCACCTGGAGCCACGCGCCTGATGCCGACCTACGTCGTCGCCACTGTCGACGAGATTCCCGCCGGCAGCCGCAAGATCGTGAGCGTCGGTGGGCGTTCCATCGGCGTCTTCAACGTCAACGGCGAATACTTCGCCCTGCTCAACCGCTGCCCGCACCAGGCCGGTCCGCTCTGCGAAGGCCGCCTGCACGGTCTGCTGGAAGCCGATATCCCCGGTGAGTACCACTACAGCCGCCCCGGCGAGATCCTGCGCTGCCCCTGGCACGGCTGGGAATATGACTTGCGCACGGGCCAGTCCTGGTTCGACCCCGCTAAAGTGCGCGTCCGCAACTACGAAGCAGGCGTCCAGCCGGGCAGCGCGGTACTGGCCAACGGCTGGCAGCCGGGACCGTACATGGCCGAGACCTTTCAGGTGTCGGTGGAGCAAGAGTACGTGGTGGTGGAGATGGGACCGGTGGCAACGACGAAATGATTGGAGTGTCCCCATGATGTCTGGAGCAGAGGCCCTGCGCTGGCTGGCGACGCAGCGCGGTGAGGCACTGGTGGTGGCGACCATGACGACCTCACGCCTCTGGCCGGCCGTGTCGCAGCGTAAAGCGCTTGATCTCCCCATCTCCAACTGCATGGGCAAGGCCTCCTCGGTGGGGTTGGGGGTGGCGCTGGCACAGCCGGAACTGACTGTCTGGGTGCTGGATGGCGACGGCAGCCTGGCCATGAACCTCGGTAGCCTCTTGAGCATCGCCCAGGCTCGCCCCGCCAACCTTGTCCACTTTGTCTTCGATGACGGCGCCTACACCACCGTCGGCGGTTCGCCGGTGCCGGCCGCTCGCCTGGCCGACTATGCTGCCCTGGCCCGCGCCGCCGGCTATGCCGCCGCCGAACGCTTCGGCGACCTGGCGACGCTGCAACAGCAGTTGCCGGAACTGCTGCGCGGCCCGCGGCCGCTCCTGATCGCGCTCGACATCGAGAGTTGGGACGGCCTGGGCGACTACGGGCCGATGACCCAGCAGGTGATGGACGAGAAGCTGGCGGTAGCCGCCGAGAAGTTCTGGGCGGTCCGCCAGACGCTCAGTGGACTGGGACCGGGTCGCCGCCCGGCCGGCTAGGCCAGGCGTTGGCGCAGTTGGGGCCGGGCCGCGTCGAGCGGCGTCCGCCAGTTGCCGTGACGTCAGACGCGCTCCTTCAGTTCGCCTGCCAGGGTTGCGGCGCCTTCTGTTGCACCAACGAGCGCCTGGTCCTCAGTCCGCTGGAGCTGCGCTCACTGGTATTAGCTGTCGGTATCAACGCCACCGACCTCAGTGCCAAAGGCTGGCTGGCAGCCTTCCCTGATCCCGAGAGTGGTATTCCACGAGTGGCGGTAGAGTTTCTGCCGGTCAAGCCGGACCTTACCGCCTGTCCCTTTCTCGGAATCGCGGCCGACGCGACACCGCCGGTGGACACGACACCCCAGGCCCGCCTGGATGTGCTCGTGCAGCACCAGATCGGCGCGCGCACCGCCCTTGCTGTCGCCGGCGATGATGGCGGTCGCTCTCTGCCGCTGCGCTGCCAGGCCTACACCGGTAGACCGATCATGTGCCGGAGCTTCCCCTTGCAGTTCAAGCTGGAGCTACACGGCGATGGTCAGCCGGCCGGTTGGTCGGCGCTCGCCCACACGCGGTGTCCCGGCCATGGCCTGGGCTCCGCCACGCAGACTGCCGGCGATTACCTGGCAGCGTCGGGCATCCCCCCCCTCGCTGCCGCCCGGCTGGATTGGCACCGCCTCAACCTTGCCATTGCTGCGGCTGGCGTCGCGCTGCGCGACCATGACACGGCCAGCGGCAGCCGCCGTACACTCTGGGATACCACGCTGAACCTGCTCTTTGCCTCCTACACCCGCCCGCGCTTGCAGGTGCCGGAGGCGCGCTACATCCCCACCATCACCGAACTCTTCCAACAGCATCTCGTGCCGGTCGCCGGGCTGATGGACGCCGAGCTCCGTGCTTGTGCCGGCACGCTGAGCCAGAAGGAGGCCGCCGGACAGTTGCGTACGCTCGTCGCTGCCTGCCGGCAATTGGAGGAGGACCTGGATCAGCCGACGGCTAACCCCGTGACGCTGACGTGGCCGGCGCCGGTGGCTTTCGCATGAACGATCAGCAGGCAACTGAAGAGTACGAGCGCTTCACCACTGTCGCTGCCGCGTACCTGGCACGAGACGGCAGCTACGGTCCGGTCCCTGCCAGCGGCGGCCAGGGGGCCGGCGAGCGGCAGCCGTTGATCTTCGGACGCACGCAAACCATCGGCATGGCGATGAATGTCAATCTCGTGGCGCTTTGTTGGGCCGATGGGCTCACGCCGAACGACCTGGATCGCCGGGTGGAGTTCATCATGGCGCTGGTCCGCACCATCGGCGAGCAAGGGAACGTCGAGGCGCAAAGCGGCGGCAAAGGTCGCCAGGTCACTGCCTTACTGCTGTGGGTCTACACCGGAGCTACCCACGGTGATCTGGCAACCGCCGCCGCGGCGTTGCGCCGGGACGTCCGCGGCAGCAGCTTCGGCCGCTGGCCGGTGGATTGCGCTGCCATCTTGCTGGGCGGTGGCACTGTCGTTTTGCCGGACAACATCCTTGGGCGCCGCCGCACAGGGCTCGCTACTGAGATCCTGCATGCATGGCAAAGCAAGGACGCCGGCCTGCTGGGCGAGCAGCCGCCGCTCGTCGTGGGCCAACAGCGGCGGCGCGACCTCGCTCGCGTACTGAGCGGCGGTGCAGCGCCGGTCACCTACACGCTTCTGGTGCTGATCGGCCTCTTCTTTGCCGCCATGGAACTGAGCGGCGGGTCCACCAGTACCCGTGTGCTTGTCCGCTTTGGCGTGCTCGTGACGCCCCTGGTGCTGGCCGGACAGTGGTGGCGACTCGTCTCCGCCGCCTTCTTGCACATCGGCTGGTCGCACCTGCTCTTCAACTGCTGGGCACTATATATCTACGGCCCACTGGTCGAGCGCCTCTACGGCCCGACACGCTTCCTGACTATCTACCTTCTGGCGGCCATCGCCGGTGACGCCTTGAGCTTGCCCCTCGTTAACGGTGTCTCCGCCGGCGCGTCGGGCGCCATCTTCGGCCTCTTCGGCGCGACCATCTCGCTCGTCATCCGCCACCGCCGCACCTTACCGTCAACGATTCGAGCACCGCTCTGGCGCAATGCCGTGGCGGTCGTCGCTCTCAACGCCGTGCTCAGTGTCGCCGTGGCCGGCATCAACCTCTACGCCCACGCCGGCGGCTTCCTGGCCGGCCTGCTCCTGGGGGCCGTGCTACGCCCGCGCCCGATCGTCACCGACCGCCTCCAAGGACAGCTTGGAACTGGCGTCGGCATCGTGTTAGCAGGCATCTGCACGGTGGCACTGGCGCTGGCCGTAGGCCAACTCCAAGTGAGGGGCGTTCTCTCTCTCCCGTGAGGGGGAGAGAGTCAGAGAGAGGGGTCCTCCTCTTCCTCATACGCCCCCTGGATCATGCGGCGGATGCGGTCGTCCGGGCCGTCCAGCTCGCCGCTTCCTTCCTGCTCGTCGAAGTAGGCAATCTCAACGTAGAGTCGCCCCACTTCACGTGCGCGAGCCGGGTTGGCAAGATCGCGCCAGATCTCGCGGATGGCGCCTTCGTGCTCCGGATGCGCGCGGCGAAAGACATCGTCGCGGATGGTGAGCATCGCGTGGCAGGCATCGCACGCGGTGCCATCAAACCGCGCGTCGTAAGGGAAGTCACCGGGCGTGTCGCAAACGACACACCGATTGGGGGTATGGCAGAGAATGGTGCTTGACATCAGCAGTACCGTACCATGGCGGCGCATACGGCACGATCGCGGATGCGGTGGCGTAGCGCCCCCACAGGACAACGGAGAGGAGTAACGATGCCCGACTGGCTTTCCGCTCCCCTACGCGGCCTGACCTACCTCTTCCTGTGGGCACTGGTCGTGGTATGGGTCATCGCCGCGCCCGTCACCGGTATCCTGGTGGCATCCAACCTCCTCTTGCACCCGACCCAGCGCATCCTGATTCCCCTGTCGATCATTGCCACCATCTACATCACGCTGCGCGGCGCCCGCCTCTTGATAGCGCTGGGTGATCGCGCACTCAACGACTGAACATCGCCAATTGGAACCCCGGCAAGTCGCGTAGGAAGCCCGTCACCGTTGCACCGCCCCTGACCTATACTGCGCAGCAGGTTGCAGGCAGGACGGACAGGGAATTCGGGTGAACGACCGGCGGCGCCGACCATCATTCCTGCCGATCGTCCTGCTCCTCCTTATGATTCTGCTGGGAACCGTCGCCATCTTCGCCTACGCCACGATCAAACCGCTCGTCGCCATGACGGGACAAGTCGTTCCCCGGCTGGCAGTGAGCGCCGCCGGCACGGCCAACACCGCCGAAATGGCCACCGTCTCGGCAGGTGGTCCAGCCGCGGCGCCACCACCTGTCACCGGCAGTAGCAGCGTCGTTACCCCGCAGTCGACCGGAACACCCTTCCAGCTTCCCTCACTGCAACGCAAGCAGCGGGTCAACTTCCTGCTGCTGGGCAGCGATACCGACCTGAAATTCGCGGCGGGAACCTACCTGACCCAGAGCATGATCGTGGTGACGGTGGACCCAATCTCGCACACCGTAGGCATGCTGTCGATTCCTCGCGACCTCTGGGTGCGCATTCCGGGCTACGGCTACGGCAAAATCCAGATCGCTTACGAGATTGGCGGTATCGCCACGGCCAGGGCGACCATCGAGCAGAACTTCGGCATCCCCATCGACTATTACGCCTGGATTGGGCTGCAAGGCTTCCAGAAAATGATCGACACGGTGGGCGGCGTCAACATGGACCTCGCTCACCCCGTGCTGGATGACGCCTACCCGGACGACCTCAATGCCAGCGACCCCTACGCCTACATGCGAATATTCCTGCCTGCCGGACCGCAACACCTGGATGGCGCCCACGCGCTGCAATTCGTCCGTTCGCGCCACGGCGATTTGATCGGCGACTTTGGGCGGTCCAGCCGGCAGCAGCAGTTGCTGCTGGCGCTCAAGCAACGCCTCACCGGGCCGACGCTCGTCACCCACCTGCCCCAGTTAGCATCGGACATGCAGGACAGCGTCCGCACCGACGTGCCGCTGACCGACCTGCTGCAGTACGCTTCCTTCGCCCGCGACCTCAAGAGCGCCGACATTCACCAGATCGTCTTGCAACCGCCGACCTACTCGGCCAACAGCGCGTCACCGGACGGCACGCAGGCGATAGTGGTCCCCGACTGGTCGGCCATCGATCAGGCCGTCGCCCAGATGTTCCAGATTCAGCCCCAACCAGCAGCGGACACCCGTGTGGCTCCGCCAATGATACGCCCCGTTACCACCGTTGCGACACCGCCTGAGCGCCAGACCATCCCGGCGCCGCTACCCACTGCCACCAGGATTCCGCTACGGCCGGAGCCTGTGGCGCCAACGGCCACTGCGGCGCCACGGGCCCAGCCGGCGCCCATCACTGTGCAGGTCGAGAACGGCACGACCGTGCCCGGTCTGGCCGAACGGGCGACGCAATACCTGGCCGACAACGGCTTCCGCCTCGCTTCGCCCGTGAACGGTCCGCGCGGCGTGGCGCGCACCACCGTGACCTTCTACGAACCGAACGCCCGCGACGCCGCCTTCAACGTCGCCCATCTCCTCGGCGCTGTCGTGATCGCCGGCAACCGCCCGGCATCGGCCGGCCCGCCGGTGGTGGTGGTACTGGGCAGCGACGTGGCGAAGCGGTTCTAACCGAACGCTCCGCAGGTCCTCGTTCACATCGCTACATCACAACACCATGATTCCCATGATGTACCACGTCGCTGAATTGCATATGGCATGATTCAGGCAATGCACGACCGGCCATGACGGTGTTGTCGCCGTTAATGGGGCCACAGTGCCATCAGCCAGACGCAAACGCTGCCATCACCACCGTAAAATAGGTAGTGTCAGCAAGCTAGTCTAGCTGCATGCGAGGTCGGTAATGAGCAGGGGCTTATCAAGCGAGGAGAACATCTCGATGTCCCAGACGGTCGACGCCACCCAGCAGGAGCAGACTATCCAAGCGGCAGTCGAATTCGCGAAACGACTACTCAGCAACGAGCCGGTCGAAGACTTCCGATTGGAAGAATTTCAAGAGTCTCCCGATCATCGTTTATGGCTGATTACGGTCGGCTTCCTCCGGGAAGAGAAGCGGCAGCCGCTGAAATATCTCACCGGTGTCGCGATGAAAATCCGCACCTACAAGGTCGTTGACGTCGATAGGGCTACCGGCCAACCGGTTGCCATGAGGAATAGGGAGGGTGAATAGCCGGGAGCGTACAGTCCTCGCCCTCCTCCGGCGTCATCGACAGGCCGGTATTCTCGTGGATACCAACCTGCTGCTCCTGTTTTTTGTCGGCATCTTCGACGCACGGTACATCTCTCGCTACATCAGGACCACCACGTACAACGAAGCAGACTTCGTTGTGCTTGCTCAGGTGTTGCAAACGTTCCGTCGGATCATCGTGACGCCGCACATCCTGACGGAGGTCAGCAACCTATCGCGAGACATCGACCGCGGCCGTCGCTACGAGTTCTTCCTGCTCCTGGAGTCGCTGCTGAATGCCCCATCGGGCCAGTTTGTCATCGATGAACGGCACCGTCCCGCCAAGCTTATCAGTACAGAGTCGGAGTTCCCGTTGCTCGGTCTGACGGACGCAGCCATCATCCATCGTGCGGCGCACCGCCGCAATCTGGTGCTCACCGACGATGGCCCGCTAGGCGAGTATCTGGAGCGCCGCGGCATCGATTTCATCGGGTTCGATGATCTGCGAACGTCCTTTGCTCCGAACGCCAAATGACGTCCGCTGAAAGGAAAGCAGGTAGTCCTATTCGCCCTCCAGCGTACGATTCCCAGTTACAAGGCTCCAGACAAGCCGCCCGACAAAGACATCACTGGCCGGTTGCTTCACCACGACCCCGACGAATCCACACACGGCCCGCGCGCAGTGCCCGCGCCGAACTCATCTATGCTGATAGTGGAGTACGTCGAGGGGCCGGGCCAGCCCGTCCGGGTTGTACCGCTGGATTATGCCTCGCACTGACTCGTGGGCAGTCGGATCGAGCCTTGTTCGTTCCACGTGGCGGAGTACCCTCGTCAATCCTTCGCCTCAAGAACTCAGCCCGGCTGACGGGCCGTCAGGTATGGACTATGCTACATACGCAGAGCATGAAACGCACCCGCAAGGTAATGACGTTCGTCGTAACGAATCTCATTAGTCCCGTTCGATAAAGTGGCCACGCGCCTCCGTGGCGACGCTCAGCGCAATCCCTTCAACGCCGGCAACAGGCGTTCTAGATTCCAGGCAAGGTCTCGGCTCGCCACAGCGGCGGTTCTGGATAAGGCAGCGAGGCCATGACAGCGCACTTCTGAGCGCGAGCTCCGCGACGTTGGGCCGACTGCTCTCAACCCAAAAATGAAGTAGCGATGGTCGTGGTCTGGGAGAAGTCGGTCACGCTGTCACGTCAGGTACCGTGCCCATCCATATTCAACCGATTGGACCCTGGGACAATCGGATGCGACTGGATCGACGTGCTAAGCTAACAGACCAACCGCAAGCGCGGCGACTGTTATAGACGGGGGGGGCACGGTGAAAAGTCCTACCGATCAAATGCACGCCGAGTATCTTGGCGACAATGCGCGTGTAATTGTCAGCGATCCGTTAGACGAGGTCGATCGAATCCTCACGGAGATGGCAAAGGCACCGGAGGATCGCGCAAGCCGGGACAGTCATCGTCTGACAGTCGCCCTCTGCCGAGCACTGCTAAATCTCGACAATGGCACTGATTCGAGTGAGATATTGGACCCAACCGCCAAGATATTAGACCCAACATTGCCTGCTAAGATAAGGCGAACAGCCGCCGCCGCCTTCGTCCATATCCTGGTTACCGATTACTTAAACCTGGATGAGGGCTTCCGGCACCATGCGTTCGCGCTGATTGACAGGGAATTCCAGAGTGACCTCTATCCCCACATAAACATATCACCCAGGGATCAGACGCACAACAAACTCACCAAGCTTAGCGACACCCTACATGGGACATCTCAAGCACTGACGTCCGCTGTGGCCTCCCTATCGAATCTGCACACTTTTTCGGACGTGCGGAAGTCCTTCATGAAGACAATCAATAGCTCTCCATGCAAGTTCCTCATCTGGCCATTCCTTCCCGACACGCCAACTAACCTTGGAGTCAATCGAGCGCTCGAGGCGGTTCGTTGCTATCTTGACGCTACTGTCTCAACTGTTGCGCAGGAGTTTCGTGAAGCGCAGCAAACGCTTGAACAGTGCCATGACAGGGTTGCGTCATATCGGCTGCGATACTGCCTGCATCCGTTAAATACGATGTATCAAACGCTTCACAAAACGTTGGATCAGCACTTCCTTGACAGCCCGCACAGTAAACCGGCAAGGGTGACAGTCCGAGCTTCGGATAAAAAGTACCCGTTGCATATCGCGGATCAGCAAATCGGCTTGTTCCTCGACGTTCAGAACGCCGGGCCAGGAGATGCTCTCGGAATCGAGATAGAACTGGCTAGCAACGAGGACATTTTTATACATTCCGCATGCGTTATGTACGGCCTGCTCGCCCCCATTACGGCGTCCGTTGAAATCCCGGCGACAGTCAAACATTGTACGGAATCGGCTTCAGCCTATGCTGTGATTCGGTGGACCAACTCTGACGGAACAAAGGATCAAGACGATGTCATTCTTGAGTTCATAGCACAGCGCACGGACATCGACTGGGAAAGCTTAGATTCGGAAGAGCCATACGACCTTGAGCCAGTGGGGGAGGAGGACCACCTGGTTGGTCGCGTAGATTACCTCAGAAAGCTCACGTCCCTATCCCGCTCTAAAAGTCTCGGCTCCTGTTACATATTCGGCTAGAAACGTGTCGGCAAAACATCCATAGCTAAGACGTTTCAAAGCCAAATGCGATCGGTAGGCGACAACAAGTGTATCATCGTATACGCTGACGCGGGTACGTATGTGCACTCCAGTGTCAGAGAGACAATATCCAACCTGGGCGTCCTCCTATGTAAGGAGATCGTGCGTTCCGACGCCAGATTGGCGAGTCTATCTGTACCCGCATTCGATGGCTCACTGACGCCAATCTTTGAATTCCTTGAATCAGTCCTACGTATAATCCCCGATTGTCGGTTCATCTTCATTTTAGATGAGTTTGATGAATTGCCGGTGGAGGTGTACAAAGATAATTCGCTGGCCAGACCATTCTTCCTGGCGCTCAGGAGTATCAGTGCGAGGGTAGGAGTGGGCTTTATTCTAGTTGGTGGCGAGAAAATGGAGCTAGTGATCCACCAGCAAGGAGATACGCTCAACAAATTTGCGGCGATATGCGTCGACTATCTTGATAAAGAGACACACTGGTCCGATTTCCAAGCACTGGTACGCCGTCCAGTTTCATCCTGGATCGAAGTGACGGAAGACGCTCTACTAGCACTGTACAGTGAGACCGCAGGGAATCCATACTTTACAAAGCTAATTTGCAGCGAGCTCTTCAAGGTCATGACCGATCGACGCGATTGCTACGTAACAGACCGTGAAGTGAAGTATGCGAAGTCACGGGTGCTGCAGACACTTCACGTGAATAGCTTTCAGCACTTTTGGCAGGACGGCGTGTTAGAAGACGAAGAACGTCGTCAACACGTGACTCTCAATCGCCGCTTGGTACTACTCGCCGTTGCCGACACTATGCGACGCTGGGGCAAGGTCACTCAAGATGAAGTGCTAAAGGAAGCGGCCGTACACGGGCTGAGTCACGTCACGTCGCTAACGGAGCTTCGCGAGTTTGAACGGCGGCAGATTCTCGTCGGTGACGAGTCTGGCTATCGCTGTAAGGTAGGACTGTTCGGAGACTGGCTTCGAGACTTCGGCGTCGTTCATTTGGGCGCAATGGCAGCGGAAATCGACGCGGATGTGTCTCAAAGAAGGATCGATGACCAGGCGTTTGTTAGAGGGGATGAGATTCATGCACTGGTGCAACAGTGGCCACCTTACAAGGGCCAGCGTGTCAGCAGCGACCACGTCCGCGCATGGCTGGCACAGTTCGGTAGTAGCGTCGATCAGCGACTTATGTTTCGGCTTCTTGGGGGCATAACTTTCTACTCTGACCATTTGGTCCGCACCAAACTTAAGGAAGCGCATGGCATAGTTACACGTTCCCTTGTCACTCGGATCGAGCGCAGACAGAGAAGAGATGTTGTTCTGAGCTATCTTGATGGCCCTGGTAAGAGCGGAGCAAAGTTCGTGAGCTTGTATGCGGACGAGAATAGAGTTAATCCGGAGTGCATTGTGACGCTCGATGCGCTACAATCAATACTACCGAGGATGGAGGAAGCTAAGCTACTTGTCTTTATAGACGACTTTATCGGCTCCGGGAACTCCGCGGCTTCGAATGTAGCGAAGCTTAGTGGAGAGGTTGGGGAAATCCTTCGAGATAGGGGGATAGGGTGTTTGTTTATTGCAGTTGTGGGGTTTGAAGGCAGCAAGTTAAAGATCGAAAGCGCAGCAGAGAGCAGCCATCTGCCAATGGACGTGCATATATGCGACCCGATCAATCAGAGTGCGAGATTCTTTTCCGAGCAATCCTCGGTGTTCGCAAGCGATAGAGACCGTGAGGATGCCAGGGTTCTTGCATCTCGCTTCGGTAGTCGTCTTGTGAAGAATGCCCCCCTCGGACACGAAAACGGCCAGTGTGGCATCGTTTTTGAGAGCGGCTGTCCGAACAATTGCCTTCCTATACTTTGGCAAGAGTCGAAGGAATGGACTCCTCTGTTTCGACGCCTGTAGAGATGGTCTACGCACGGATGCAGCCTTCAGTCGCTCGGGGTTGAGAGCGAGCACCTCTGCTCCAATTTCCTCGCGCGGAATGTCTTGCCAAATAATCGCGTGCGGAAGAAATAGAGCAGAAGGAGGACAGCAATAGGGCCGGTCGCGAAATGACCATCGCATTTGCGGTGTATGGCGCCGGTGGTGCCGCCAAATCTGAGCTCAAAGTGGAAGAAAGGCTCCGACCTCAGCATTCGCTGCTAGCGTTGCGCCCGCTTCCGCGCCGGCGCCGCCGCCCCGTCCTCTTGCCGCCCGCGCATCACAATGCGGATCGGCGTGCCGGGGAAGCCAAAGGCACGACGGAGCTCGTTTTCCAGGAAGCGCTTGTAGCCGAAGTGAACCAGCGTCGTGTCGTTGACGAAAAAGACGAAGGTCGGCGGGTTGACCTCCGCCTGCGTCGCGTAGAGCACCTTGATCGCCTTGCCGCGCTGGGTGAAGGTGTGGCGTGCCGAGATCATGCGCACAAAGTTGTTCAGTTCGGGCGTGCCGATCCGCTTCTGCCGCTCGTCCCAGATGCTGACCGCCTCTTCCAGGATGCGCGGCACGTGGTAGCCGGTGAGCACCGAAGTGAAGAGCACCGGTACGTAGGGCATGAAGTCCAGGCGCTCCCGGATGTGGTGGGCGTAGTCATCGGTCGTCGTTGCGCCCTTGGTGACGAGGTCCCACTTGTTGACGACGACGATCAACCCCTTGGCGTGCTGCTGGGCGAAGCCGGCGATGTGCAGGTCGCCGTCGGTGATGCCCTCCACGGCGTCCAGCAGCAGCAGCGCCAGGTCGCTCTGGTCGAGCGCGCGCATTGCCCGCATCACACTGTAGTGCTCAGTCCCTTGCTCGATCCTGCCTCGACGTCGGATGCCGGCCGTGTCGATCAGGCGGAAGGCGCGGCTGTTCCATTGCAGCAACGTGTCGGTGGCATCGCGGGTGGTGCCGGGCACGTCGCTGACCACCACGCGCTCCTCACCGACCAGACGGTTGAGCAAGGACGACTTGCCGACGTTCGGCCGCCCTATGATCGCCACTCGGACCTCGGTCTCGTCGTTCTCAGGCGGCGTCTCCGCCTCGTCCATGATCGGAAGGTGTTCAACCACCCAATCCAGCAGGTCGTCGGCGCCGACACCGTGGTAGGCGGACACCGGCATCAACTCATCGAAACCCAGCTCGTAGAACTCGGCAGCGGTGAGTTGGCGGCGTTCGTTCTCCGCCTTGTTGGCCACGACAAGCGTCGGCTTGGGCGAGCGGCGCAGGATGTTGGCGACCTCGCGGTCCGTCGGCGTGGAGCCGGTGCGGGCATCGACCACGAAGAGGATCATGTCGGCCTCGTTGATCGCCAGTTGCGCCTGGGCACGAATCGCCGCCGGGATGCCGCTCTCCGAATCCAGGTCCAAGCCGCCGGTGTCGACCAGCGTGAAGCTGCGGTCCTGCCAGGTGACCGTGCCGTAGAGACGGTCGCGCGTCGTTCCCGGCTCGTCCTCGGTGATCGCCAGACGCCGCCCGAGCAGGCGGTTGAAGAGGGTCGATTTGCCCACGTTGGGGCGGCCGACGATGGCGACGATTGGGTAGTTCATACGTGTACATCCAGAAGACGCAAGAGATCGGCGAATTCGCGGCCCGCCAGCACCGGCGCACCCACCGCGCGCGCGACTTCAGCGACGGTGACGCCATCAAGAAAGACCTCGCCGCGCTGATCGAGCGCCCGCGTCGGCACCAGCAGGCGACCACCGACGCGCCGGCCTTGCACCTGCCGCAGCAGATCCCCTCCGCCGATCAGCCCCGCCACCGTCACCGAGTCACCCAGGAAATCGTTGACCACGGGGACCACCTGAATGTCCATACCCATCGCCGCGGTCACGGCACACGCCGTTTCCTGCAAGATGGGAGCGAACAGTTCGCCCGTGACGATGGTCGCGCGCTCAATGGTCGAAGGCGCTACGGCGCCGCGCAGCCGTTTCCGCTCCCAGCGGCGCAGCCAGCGGGCCAGATCATCCTGCCAACTCCGCACCATGCCGATGCCGTTCTCGTACTGCGGGTAGCCGGCGTAGGCGCGAACCGCCGGCAGGGGCACACCAGCTAGGAGATAGACCTCATCAGACAGGTACACCGGATTATGTCCATGCAGCCGCGTGTACTGCCGTCGCCAGCGATTCCCCAACGCCACGAGCGCCTTCGCTTCGTCCCGTATCAGGCGGCGTAGGCCGGCAGCGTCGTACTTGGCGGAGAAGCGCGTCAAACCGACCGGCACCACCGCGACCGTCTGCACCTGCGGGTAGCGCGCCATCAGCTCCTCAACCGTGCGTTCCAACACCGCGCCGTCGTTGACGCCGGGGCAGAGGACGATCTGACAGTGAACTTGAATACCAAGGGACCCCAGGCGGTCCAGATCCTCGTGGATGGGGGTGGCACGCGGACTCACCAGCAGACGGCGACGGATGGCGGTATCGGTGGCGTGGACCGAGACGTAGAGCGGCGAAAGGCGCTGCTCAGCCAGACGCGCCCAATCGCGCTCGTTGAGGTTCGTCAGCGTGATGAAGTCGCCAAAGAGGAAGGAGAGCCGGTAGTCGTCATCTCGAATATAGATAGAACTGCGCAGCCCCTGCGGGTTCATATCGACAAAGCAGAAGTCGCAATCGTTGGCGCAGCGCCGGATCGAGGTGAAGAGGGCCTCGCTAAACTCAACCCCCAGGTCCTCGTCGCCCTCCCGATCCACTGGCAGTTCCAAGCGACGGCCGGAACGTTCAAGCGTCAGCGTCTGTGGCAGTTCGGCGGTGTAAAAGCGATAGTCGATGATGTCGTGCAAGCGGTGGCCATCGACAGCGAAGAGATGATCACCGGCAACCACGCCGGCC
The DNA here is from genome assembly GCA_002404055.1 of Chloroflexi bacterium UBA4733. The sequence continues at coordinate 9,307 of DHIZ01000204.1, read as the reverse complement.
CGCGCCGCCGGGCTGCCCGGACGGACAGCCGTCACCGGCCCACCCTGCGGCCGCCGTTGCACCACCGGAGCAGACGTATGTGGCGCTAAAGGAAGAGCGAGCGCAGACAGACTGATGACAATACCTCACGAGCACAAAAACGTGACCGCAGCAAAGCGGCAACTCTTAGGATACCAGCGGTAGAGGGTGGTGGTGGCGAGGCGGAGGGTCTCGAGGCAAGGGGATGGCGCGTCTACCCGAGGCTAACAGGACGAAGCCTCGTGAACGAGGCTGGACCAGGTGCATGCCGCCGTGCAGCCTGCTTCAGCAGGCTTGGTCCTGTTAGCCCTACGATTTATCGTAGGGTGGGCCGTCGGATCAGAGGAGGTTCGTCCGCAATGACAGCATTGTCCGCGAGCGCCATTCGGGTACACTGACGCTCGGCTTAGCCCGGTCTTACATCCAGGAGGCAGCGTGGTTCAGACGATCGAGGAGGCGCTACGGGCCGGCGTGGAGGCGGCACTGGTCCGCCTGCAGATTGACGGCGCCGGCACGCGCATCGAGATTCGTCCGTCCGCCAAGCCGGAGTTCGGTGACCTCTCGACTCCGGTCGCGCTTTCGCTCGCCAAACGATCGGGCCAGCGACCGTTGGACCTGGCGCAACGCCTGGCGACGGCGTTGGAGGAGGCGCTACCGTCCCATATTCTGCGCACAAGCGTGACCCCGCCGGGTTTCGTCAACTTCTTTATTGATGAGGCAGGGTATGCCGCCGACCTTGCTGCCGCCATTCTGGCGTCGGGCGACCGCTACGGGCACAGCAGCGTGCAAACGGGCAGCAAACTGGTCATTGAGCACACGAACATCAACAGCAACAAGGCCGCCCACGTCGGCCACCTGCGCAATGCCTGCCTGGGCGACACGGTCGCCCACATCTTGCGAGCACTCGGCAACGATGTTGAGGTGCAGAACTACATCGACGACACTGGCGTGCAGGTGGCCGATGTGGTGGTCGGCATGCAGATGCTCGGGCGCGAGTACGACGAGGCGGAGCCGTTCGACTACTTTGCCTCGCGCGTGTACGCCGATATCCAGCATCGTTACGAGGCTGACCCCACACTATTAGAGCGGCGCAAGCAGGTGCTCCGGGCGATTGAGGAGCGCGGTAGCGCCACCGCCCGGATGGCCAAGGATCTCTCCCTGCGCATCGTCGCGCGCCACCTGCGGACGATGGGCCGGGTCGGCGTCGCCTACGATCTGCTCACCTGGGAGTCGGACATCCTGGCCCTTGGCTTCTGGCGGCATGCCTTCGCCATGTTGCGCGAACGCAACTTGCTGGAACATCCGGACTCCGGTCCGATGGCCGGTTGCTGGATCGTGCCCTTCGGTGAAGGCGCCGTGACCACGGAGGGTGGGGAACGCTCCAGCGACAAGGTGCTGGTCAAGAGCGACGGCGTCGTGACCTATACAGGCAAGGACCTGGCCTACCAGCTCTGGAAGTTCGGCTTGCTCGATCTCGACTTTGGCTACCAACGCTGGGAACGGCAGTGGGACGGCAGCGAACTCTGGACCACCACCGACGACCCGGCGCAGAAGCCGCCGCGCGCCTTCGGCCACGCAGCCCGCGTCATTAACGTGATCGATGTGCGCCAGTCCTATCCGCAGGAGGTCGTCTACGAGTCACTGCGCCGGCTGGGCTTCCTGGAGCAGGCGGAGGCATCCGTCCATCTGTCCTACGAGGTTGTCGCCCTCTCTGCGGAGGCTGCCCGCACGCTGGGTGTGCCGGTGGAGGAAGGGAAGGCCACCTACGCCTTCTCCGGTCGCCAGGGCATCGAGGTGAAGGCCGACGACCTCTTGAACCTGGCAACGCAGCATATGGCGACCAAGCTGGAGGAGCAGCAGACGGCAGGGCGAGGCAAGTCGAGCGATGCCGGCACGTCGGAGGCGCTGGCAGCGGGCGCAGTGCGTTACTACCTGCTCAAGTTTGGCCTCACCCAGGTGATACCGTTTGATTTCGACGACGCCCTGCGCCACACCGGCGACACCGGCGTCTACCTACAATATGCCTATGCTCGCGCCTGCAATGTACTCCAGCGCTCGGGTGCTGCGCCGGAAGCAGGCCAGCCGAAGACGATCCTGCCGGCTGATAAAGCGCTGGCCCTGGCGCTGGGGCGTCTGCCAGCAATTGTGGAGGAAGCGGGCAGCCGCCTGGCACCCGCCATCCTGGCACGCTACGCCTTCGAGTTAGCCACGGCTTTCAGCGACTTCTATGAGCACACTCCCGCCCTCTACAAGGAAACCGACCCAGCGGCGCGCCGGTTCCGTGTCCGCCTTGTAGAAGCCTTCCGGCAGACGTTCCACAACACCCTGCGGCTGCTCGGTATCCCGCCGCTGGAGGCGATCTAGCCATCGCCCGCTTCCTGCTGCACTGCCTGGGCTGGTCGGGGCACGTTCACCCACTGCTGGCAGTCGCTCAGGGCTTGCTGGCACGCGGGCACGATGTCGCCCTGCAGACGTCCACGCCATATCGAGCGGCCGTCGAATCCGCCGGTGTGACGTATCTCCCACCAACGCGCGCGCCGGACCGCGACTACAATCGGCTGGACGCGACCTTCCCTAAGTTGCGCCGGCTACCCAACGCCGAGACGATGGCGCGCCTCTTCGCCGCCATTGCCCTTCGCGATGCACGGGCGCAGGGGCACGACGTGGTTACCGCCAGTGCCGCATGGCGGCCCGACGCGCTGGTCAACGATGGCATCGCCCTGGGTGTGCCGCTCGCCAGCGGGCTGCTGCGCCTACCCTGGGCGACGGTATCGCCGTTCGTCTTCTGCACCATCCCGGCAACCGACGTGCCGCCGCCCTTTCTCGGCGTGCGCCGATTGCCTAGCCCACACGGGCAGTTGATAGCAGCCGCGCTCAACCGAGCCACCGACCTTCGGCTGGCCCGCTGCAGCCGCCACTGGCGCGACGCTGCGGCAGCCTGGAAAGTCGCCGCTCCTGCGTCGACCATCCGCACCGCCGGCAGTTCTCCGCTGCTCTACTTGTATCCGGGCGGTCCGCCGCTGGAGTACCCGCGGCGCTCCTGGCCACCACATGCCCACGGCGTCGGCCCCTTGTTGCTGGGGCCAACGCCGCCGGTCGTCGCACAGCCGGCAACTCGCCCACGCATCTTTCTCACCGAAGGCACCACCCACACGGATCGGCGCTTGACGCGCCTGGCAATGCGAGCACTGGCAGACCTGCCGGTTGATCTGGTGATCGCCTTGGGCGATCGCGATCCAGACGAACAACCTGGCCCCCTGCCCGCCAACGCATCCCTTCTGCGTTACGTCAACTACCGGGTCGCGCTTAGCGGCGCATCGCTGCTCGTCACGAACGGCGGCGCTGGATCACTGCTGGCCGCGCTGGAGGCCGGCGTCCCTTCCCTCATCCTGCCGGCCGGGCTGGACAAGGTTGAGGCGGCGCAACGCCTGGTCTGGTCCGGCGCCGCCCTGCGTTTGCCATCGGCGGAGCGCTGCACGGTCGACCGCCTCCGCGCAGCCGCGCTTGCCCTTATCGAGCGATCGGGGTATCGCGAGCGCGCTCGGGTCGTTGGACGGGAACTGCTGGCATTGGGCGGGGCGCAGAGGGCGGCAGAACTCTTAGAAACCGTGACCGCTACGTGACAATGAGCCTGACAAGTGAGTGCGCCGCAGCGTCTTGCACAGCGAGCGAACGACGTGAGTACCCAAGAGTACAGGGCCGCGACTGCGGTCTGCGGCCAAGTTAACGGGGCGACTGCGGTCGCGTTCTGAACCGTCGACGGCAAATCCAAGCGACCGCAGTCGCCCCCCGTTACTTGGCCGCCGATCGCAATCACGGCCCCATTACTCGCGGCGCATCGCGCGCTCGCTTGTCATGCACGACGTTTCGTCACCCCCTGACAAGGGCACTCCCATCGCCCGGCGTGAGGAGACGGTATACTGGCGACATGATAAGCATTCGGGAGTTTGAGGCTAAACCCAGAGCCTACGTTGACCGGGCAGCGCGTGGTGAGACAATTGTCATCGCAGATGACGACAAGCCCGTGGCCGAGTTGAGGCCGCATCCGGCCATTGACTTGGGAGATGACCGCCTGAACGCACTCGTCCGCGAAGGCAAGGTCATCCCTCCAGATAGGCCGTTGGTTCTTCCGGAGGTCGGAGCAAGCGCGCCGCCGGTGACGGATCGACTGCTTGAGCTTGCCAGACAGGGCCGAGTTGTCCTGCCGACGCGACCCCCATTCATCCCAGTTTTGACTGGCGCCACGATGCCACCCGGTCAATCGTTGACCGACATCCTCCTCGAGGAGCGTCGTGACGATCGCCCACTTCGACATCTGGGGTAGCCACCGGCGACCGTCACAACACCCGCGCCACCGTGGTTGCTTCTGACCAGAGTTCCTCCAGGTTGTAGAAGCGGCGCTCGAACGGGGTGAAGATGTGTAGCATCACGCCGTTGAAGTCCAGCACCACCCAGCGCGCATCGGACAAGCCTTCCACGCGCACCGGCTGCATGCCGGCCTCGCCCAGCTTCTCCGTCACACGTTCGGCCAGGGCGCGCACCTGGCGGTCGGAGCCGCCGGTGGTAATGATGAAAAACTCCGCCAGGACGGATTGCTCCGTGATGTCCAGAAGGACCGTGTCTTCGGCCTTGCCGTCGACGAGGCTGTCGACGATCTGGCGCGCCATCTCGCGGGAAACGCTCGTGCTGTCTACCATGTCCCTCCGGGACGCCGCACCGTACGCCGGTGTGCGGCGTTACTTTCTCTCACCTGGATGCTAACTGTTCCAGGTCCCGCTGCATAGCGGCAAGTTCCGTTCCATAGCCCGCCCAGTCGCCGGTCTTCAGGTCGGCCTGGGCCTGCTGGTAGTGCTTCAGGGCGTCTTGCGCCACAGCAGCCGATGTACCGGGCGTGGCGGCCGCTCCGGTCAACAAGGCTGTGGTTGAGGCAATAGTGGCCGCTGATGTGCCCGTAGTAGTGGTGGAGGCGTTGGCAGCGGTGGTTGGGGTCGAGGTGGCGCCGCTCGCGCCGGCCGGTGGGGCGCCGGTGAAGAGGGCCTGCAAGGCTTCCGCGAACGTGGTCTGCATGGTCACGTTGTTGCCGTCGGCCAGGATAACGCGCTTCAACTCCGGTATTTGCCCCTGGTTTGCCTGCAGGAAGAGCGGTTCCACGTAGAGGAAGGCGTTGCCCAGCGGGATCACCAGCAGGTTGCCGCGGATCACGCGCGACCCTTGCTGGTTCCAGAGCGTCAGGCTGCTGGAGATCGTCGGCTCCTGGTCGATGCGCGACTCAATCTGCTGTGGCCCGTAAATCAAGGAGTCTTTGGAGAACTCGTAGAGGAGGGCCTGGCCGTAGTGCGCCGGGTCGGAACGCGCCGCCAGCCAGCCGATCATGTTGTCTTTGCCGCGTGGCACGAAGGGCTGGATCAGGGCGAATTCGGCTTGCGTCTCGCCCGGAAGGCGAATCTCTACGTAGTAGGGGGCGAGGGCGGATTTGGACTGGCCAACCTGCTCGGTCGGGATGGACCAGACGTCCTCCCGGTTGTAGAAGACGCTGGGGTCGGTGATGTGGTAGAGGGTCAGCTCCTGAGCCTGGGCCTGCAAGTAGTCTTCCGGGTAGCGCAGGTGGGCACGGAAGGTATCGGGCATCTTCGACAGCGGCTGGAACAGACCGGGGAAAATCTCGCTATACGCCTGGATGATCGGCTCGGGATGCGCCGGATCGTCGGTGCGATAGTAGGTGATCGTGCCGTCATAGGCGTCGATCACGACCTTGACGCTGTTGCGCATGTAGTTCGTGCCGTCGGCAAGTGGCGCGGAATAGGGGTACTCACTGCTGCTGGTATAGGCGTCCATGAACCAGTAGAGCTTGCCGTCGATGATGACCATGTAGGGATCGTGGTCGAAGGTCAGGAAGGGCGTGATCTTCTGGACCATCTGGCTGATCTGGCGGTTAATCAAAAGTTTGCTGCCCGATTGGATATAACTGGTGTAGAGCAGGTTCGGATCGCCGAGCGTCCAGGCGAAGAGCAGGCGGCGCGTGAAGCTGCCGATGGGGATACCGGCCGTGCCGCTGTAGGTGGTGCTGGCGTTGGCAGTGCCGGTCGGGTAGTCAAACTCCTTAGCCGACGTGCGGACCAGGGCCCAGTCGGTGGTAGTGTTACCGGAAGTGAAGTAGACATCCGGCTGGGTCACCTGGAGCAGCGAGTTGGTGGTCACCGGCGGAATATCGTGCAGGAGCAGATTGGGAGTCCCCTGCGCCGAAATACCGTTAGCGCTGCTGGCCACCACTCCGAAGCCGTGGGTGTAGACCAGGTGCTCGTTCTGCCAGTTCTGCGCGGCCTGTTGCAGCTTGCTGATGTCGAGCTCGCGCGTGGACAGCATCATCTGCTGGCCGCCATACCGGTCCACGTCAACGTCGGGGAAGACGTAGTAAGGCCGGAGGCCCTGCAACTGCTGGTAGGTCTCCAGCAGCGGTCGCCAGTCCCAGAGCCGGATGTTCTGCACCGTCTGCGGGTTGGACTGCACGTCCTGCTGCGTCAGCGCGGTGATGGTGGGCTGGCTGGTGGTGATGGCGTTGAGGTTGAAGGCGGCGCGGGTGGCAGCGATATTGTTGGCGATGTAGGGAGACTCCCGTTGCAGTTCGCTCGGCGCAACGAAGACGCCCTGAATGATCGCCGGCACGATGCCCAGTCCGAGCACGACAGCCGTGATCCAGACCACAGGGGCGGCAACCAGCCAGCCGATACCGCGCCGCAGGGCGGCAAAGACGCAGAAGACCACACAGAGCCCCATCAGGCCGGCCAGGATGGAATACACCGGCATGCGCACGTTGACATCGGTGTAGTTGGCGCCGAAGGCCGTGGTGTGCTGGTCGAAGAGCAGGGCAGCTTGCGAGAGCCAGTGGTAGGCGGCGCCGCGCAGGGCGAAGAAGATGGCGAGGAGAATCGCGCCGTGCGTCATGACGACCGGCGGCGGCGAAAAAGTGACGTGTACCGGACCAAGCTCCGGCGTCTGGCGCTCCAGGTGAATAAAGCCGGGTGCGGCCAGGGCGTAGACCGCGGCCACGCCGAGCGCCGTCACCACGAGCAACCCCACCGACCAGCCGAAGAGGAACTGCAAGAACGGGTACTGGAAGACGTACCAACTGACGCTGCGGTGCAGCACCGGGTCGGTAACACCGAAGGGTACCGAGTGCTGGGCCAGGGCGATCGTCTGCCAGGCGCCGCTGGCGCCGGAGCCAAAGAGCAGGCCCACAAACAGGGCGATGGCGGTCAGCGCCGCCACCAGCAAGGACCCGCCACCAGGGATGTCGGCAATGAGCGAGCGGCGAGTGGATAGGCCCTGCCGACTGAAGCGGCGCGCCAGCAAGACGTTCCCCAGAAAGAAGAGCAGCGCCACGGCGCCAAAGAGGGCAAAGGCCCGCGCCTTATAGCCCAGCGTGGTAAAGAAGACCTGCTGCACACCCTCGGAGTGGAACCAGAGATAGTCGACGTAGAGTCCGGCGTCCGCCGACAAAAAGAGTAGCAGTGCCCCCGCTAGGATCAGGGCCAGAATCCAGCGCATGCCGCCCCGCCTTTCCGGAATTAGCTCAATGCTCGCCTGAATCCAGTATAGGGTACCGCAGCGTTTCGCGGCGCACGCCGCATGGTGCGGTACGCTTACACTTTACACGACGACAGAAAGGGATCCCCTATGGCCGAAAAGTACGCGGCAGCGCCGCCAATGACGATCGATCCTGCCAAGACCTATACGGCAACCTTCCAGACGGAGAAAGGCGACTTCGTCGCCGAGTTGTTCGCCGCCAAAGCGCCGGTCACCGTCAACAACTTCGTCTTCCTGGCACGGGACGGCTTCTACGACGGCGTCACCTTTCATCGCGTCATCCGCGACTTCATGGCGCAAACCGGCGATCCGACCGGCACCGGCAGTGGTGGACCGGGTTATCGCTTCAACGACGAACCGGGCGCACTGGCCCTGCCGCACGATGGTCCCGGCATCCTCTCCATGGCCAACGCCGGCCCGAACACCAACGGCAGTCAGATCTTCATCACCTATATGGCCACGCCCCACCTCAACGGCAAGCATGGCGTATTCGGAAAGGTGACGCGCGGCTTCGACGTGGTCAAGCAGCTCAGCGTGCGCGACCCGATGCGCGCCGCCAAACCGGGCGACAAGATTGAATCGATCACCATCGAGGAAAGCTGATGGCAGCGTTTACCCTGACCGACCTCGACGGTCAGGAACAAACCTTCCCGTCCGATGGCGCCGGGCGTCTGACCCTACTCATCTTCCTGAAGACGAGTTGTGGGTCCTGCAAGACGGCCTTTCCCTTCGTGCAGCGTCTGGCTGCCCGTTACGGACGGGACCTCACGGTCTGGGGCATCTCCCAGAGCGATGCCACGAAGACGCGCCAGTTTGCCGAACGCTACGGCTGCACCTTTCCCTTCCTGCTGGATCAGGACTTGAGCGTTTCCACCGGCTATGACCCGGTTGGCGTGCCGGCTTTCTACCTTTTTGCCGGTGATGGCAGCCTGCTGGCGCACACGGAGGCGTTCAGCCGCCTTGAATTGGAGCGATTAAATACGCTGATCGCCGAGCACCTGGGCACCCAGGCCGACGCGCTTTTCACGACTGACGACAGCGGCCCGGTCTTTCGCCCGGCATGTGAATCGAATCACCGGCTGGCTGCCGCGGGGCTGCTCGACAGCGACACGTGAGGTCCCGCGCCGTGCGCCGGGACGGGAAGCCCAACGCGGCAGCCTCGCCGCGCCGACCGACCCGGTCAACCACACGGCCGCAACTGGCGCTGCGTGCCGTCGTCGTGGCCGCCTTGCTGGTAAGTGTCGGCCAGGCCGTGGCCATCAGCCAGGACGTCCTGGCCACGCTGGGCGACACGTCCAACACGCTGTACCAGACCAGCCTGCACCAGCTCCAGGTCACCACCTTCCTGCGTGTGTCGGTAGCAGCCGTCGCCTTCTGGTTGGTGCTGCTGGGCCGGCGAGCGGGCTACGTGTTGGCCACAATCCTCGGCGTCGTGACGCTGCTGCTGTATGTCGTCAGCATCACAACGCCGGCAGATCCCGGCCCGCAGTTAGCGCCGGTCTGGTTGCATGCGGTTGGCCTGCTGGCTGCCGGAGTAATGACGCTGGGCGGCGCGCTGGGGATACGCGGGAGGACGCGGGGGTGACCCAAGTTGAGTGCGCCGCAGGTTTTGCGTAGGGGCAGGCCTTGTGCCTGCCCTGTTCGCCTTCGGACGTCAGTGCCACCCGAGCCAGGGCAGGCACAAGCACCCAGAGGACTCTCTCTG
>DHIZ01000207.1:9091-29379 GCA_002404055.1 Chloroflexi bacterium UBA4733 | reverse complement strand
TTTGTTCTGGCTACGTGCTTAGCCGTCTGGTCTACACGCCGATCGATCCCGGAGCTACTGACGACCAACTACAGGAATGGATTGATCAGATGCGCGCGCGATACCAGCGCCGGCAGGCTGAGTTGGCCAATCTGCAACACAAGGATTGAAGCGGCGGTTTAGTATTTACACAGGCGACGACGTCTCTCGCCCCGCGCGGCCGGTGCTACCATCCCTTACATCCACGACGCCATAAGGGAACCGTCGTATCGAGACTATACAAGCGTCGCGGCGCTCACCGTCTCCACCGTCCGGTCCATCTGGCGCATCAGCCCGCTGAGCACCCGACCGGGTCCCACCTCCACGCAGCGATCAACGTCGGCCGCCAGCAGGCATCGCATCACCCCACTCCAGCGCACCGGCTCAGCCACCTGGCGTACCAATAAGGGGGGGAAATCCTCGGCATCCTGGTGCATTGCGCCGTCGACGTTGCAGATCACCGGGAGGCGGGCGGGGGAAAATTGGAGTGCGCTGAGCACTGATGCCAGTTCCGTCGCAGCCGGACGCATGAGCGGGGAATGAAAGGGGCCGCTGACCTTCAACGGCACCACCCGCGTCGCCCCCAGTTGCCGCGCCGCCAGGGAAGCTCGTTCGACCGCCTCCGCTGTCCCGGAGATCACAACCTGACCGGGGGCGTTGTAGTTGGCCGGCGCCACCTCGCCTGCGCCGGCGCAGGCCTCCTCTACCTTTTCATCGTCCAGCCCCAGGATCGCCGCCATGGCGCCACCGCCAGCCGCCGCCATCGCCATCAATTCGCCGCGCCGACGCACCGCGTGGACTGCGTCACCGAAGGCAAGGACGCCCGCCAGCACCAGCGCGCTGTACTCACCCAGGCTGTGCCCGGCCACAACGGCGGGGGCCAACCCCCGGGCGACCAGCACCTGGCCGTAGGCCACGCTCACCGTCAGGAGGCAGGGCTGCGCGTTCTCTGTCTGCTGTAATACCTCAGCCGGCCCTTCGAAGCAGAGTCGCACAATGTCTATGCCGCTGCGCTCCGCCGCCTCAGCAAACAGCGCTTGCGTGGCGGGATCCCTCTCGTAGAGGTCTCGCCCCATACCGACCTGTTGACTTCCCTGCCCCGGAAAGAGCCAGGCGGTGTTCACTCCTTCATCCCTTCATCTTCCGGCCCCGCTCCCCACGCCACCACCGTCGCCACCGCTACCTTCGCTTCTGCGTCGTGGGCCAGGCTCACCGACCACTGGCTTAAGCCCTGCTCCTGGGCGACCTGTGCGGCCCGGCCGCTGAGCCGCAGCAGCGGCTTGCCGGAGCGTAGACGCTCGACGGCGAAGTCCTTCCAACCAACACCCACCATGCCGGTGCCTAACGCCTTGCTCGCCGCTTCCTTGGCAGCGAACCGCGCCGCCAGATGCTCCCACTTGTGGGCGTCGGACAGGGCATACTCCAGTTCATCCGCAGTATAAATGCGCTTGAGGAAGCGCTCCCCGAAGCGATCCACCGCCTGCTGGATGCGCGTCATCGCCACGATATCGACGCCAATCTCACAGCGCATCAGGAGGACCTCACCCCCAACCCCCTCTCCTGGGCGGAGAGGGGGCTACGACGAAGGCCGACGCTGCCACCTTGCGCTTCGTCTCCCCTCTCCGCCCAGGAGAGGGGCAGGGGGTGAGGTCCCCCCATCTGCGCCGCCGATGGCGTCGGCTCCGGTGGCGCAGGCAAGGCCCAGCCTCGAACCTCGTCTGGCGAATGCTCGACCAGCGACACATTGAAGATCTCACGAAATGACTGCGTTAGTTCCAGCCGGGCCTCGTCCATTGATGGGGCAGTGCCGAGCAAATGTTCCAACGACGTCACTCCGCGATCGTACAGACCACAGGGAATGATGTCGGCGAAGTAACTGAGGTCCGGCGCGACATTCAAGGCCAGGCCGTGGGTCGTCACCCAGCGCGAGACGCGGACACCGATGGCCACCAGCTTGTCGTTGCCGACCCAGACGCCGGTATGGCCGGTCTCGCGTTCGGCAGTGACGCCGAAGGCCGCCGCTGTGCGGATGCCGACATCCTCCAGCAGCCGGACGTACCGGAGGATGTCACTGCCCCAGCGCGCCAGGCGCAGAATCGGGTAGGCGACGAGTTGGCCCGGCCCGTGGTAGGTGATGTCGCCGCCGCGATCGATCGGCACGACCGTGATATCGCGTCGGCGCAAGCCCGCCGCATCCATCAGGATATGGTCGGGGGTGCCGCGGCGGCCCAGGGTGAAGGTGTGGGGATGTTCGACCAGCAGGATAGTATCCGGCGCCAGGTCTGCCCGCCGGGCCTCCGCCAGGCCGCGTTGCAAGGCCCAGGCTTCGCGGTACGCCATGCGCCCCAACCAGGTGACTGCGCCGGGTGGCCCGCCGCTGCCGGTCATCCCGCCACTCGCGCCTGCTCGACCTGCTCGTGCGCGTGGTACGAGCTGCGCACCAGGGGGCCGGACTCGACGTGCCGGAAGCCCATCTCCAGGCCGATCTGCTTCAGTTGGGCAAACTCGGCCGGCGTGTAATAGCGGGAGAGCGCCACATGCTTGAGCGACGGCCGCAGGTACTGGCCAACCGTGAGAATGTGCGTGCCGACGGCGCGGATGTCCGCCATCGTCTCCACCAGCTCGTCCCATTCCTCGCCCAGCCCGACCATGATGCCGGACTTCACCATGCCCTCCGGGCGCAACAGCGCCGCGCGCTCCAACAGTTCCAGCGATTGCTCGTACTTCGCCTTGGGTCGCACGCGGCGCGCCAGGCGCGGCACCGTTTCGGTGTTGTGGTTGAGAATGTCGGGCGCGGCCGCCATCACCATTTCCAGGGCCCACCAGACGCCCTGGAAGTCGGGGATCAGCACTTCGATGGTCGTGCCTGGCGCCTGCCGCCGGATCTCGCGGATCGTCTCGGCGAAGATGTGCGCGCCGCCATCCAGTTGATCATCTCGATCGACAGAGGTAACGACAGCGTGGCGCAACCCCAGCAGCCGCACCGCCTCCGCCACGCGGCGCGGCTCATCCTCGTCGATGGGCAGCGGCCGGCCGGTGGTGACCGCACAGTAGCGGCAGGCGCGGGTGCAAATCTCGCCAAGGATCATGAAGGTGGCCGTGCGGTGCTCAAAGCACTCCCCGATGTTCGGGCAGTGCGCCTCCTCGCAGACGGTGTGCAATTTGTAGGTGCGCAACAGCCGCTTCACGTCGATATAGTTGGGGCTGCCCGGCAGGGGTACCTTCAACCACTCCGGTCGCCTTGGCTGCAGCGGGATGAGCTGGGCCGGCGCGGCGGCAGAGATCTCATGCGGCGAAGGCTGGATATGCAAGGTCATGGTCGGGCTCCGATCACGGCTCGGGCTAGAGCACGAGGCTATAGGGAGACTGCAACAGCCGCTTCAGTTCCTGCAGGAACAGCGCGCCGCGCGCGCCGTAGAGGATGCGGTGGTCGCAGGAAAGCGTCACCTTCATGCGGGGCCGAGCCACGACCTGCCCATCGACCACCGCTGGGACCAGCCTGGTGGAACCGATGGCGAGGATGGCGGCGTTGGGCGGGTTGACCACGGCGCCGAAATCTTCCACGTCGTACATGCCCAGGTTGGAGATGCTGAAAGTGCTCTTCTCCATATCCGCCACCGTCAACTTACCGGCGCGCGCGCGCTCGATCAACGGGCGCATGTCCTGGTCGATCTCGCGGATGCCTTTCTTGTCGCAGTCCTTCACCACCGGCACCACCAGCCCATCCGGCACGCTCACGGCGAAGCCGATGTTGACAAAGTCGTGGTACTCAAACTGGCCGTCGCGGTAACTGCCGTTGACGTCGGCAAACTTCGTCAGGGCAACGCCGCAGGCGCGCAGCATGATGGCATCGTGGCGAACCTGCTGCGCCTTTACCGCGCCGGCGTTCAGGCGGGCTCGCAGCTCGTTGAAGGCCTCCATGTCGATCTCGCTGGTGACATAAAAATGGGGAACCTGCGTCTTCGACTCGACCATGCGCCGGGCGATGACCTGTTGCATCCGGCTGAGCGGGACGCGCCTGGCGCCCTCGTCGGAAGGGGCGCCGGCGGTCGGGGCAGCGGCGGTTGCCTGGAAAGACTCGACATCCTCGCGGACGATGCGCCCGCCCGGCCCACTCCCCTTCACCTGGGAGAGGTCGATGCCGCGCTCTCCAGCCATGCGCCGGGCCAGCGGGGTAACGAAGAGGCGCCCCTGGGCGGGGCTGACGGGTCCCGTGGTGACTTCACCGCTCCGTTGTGGTCCCCCGCTGCCCGTCTGCGCGCCGCCTTCGCGCGTGACCGCGCCTTCTTCCGGCCTGGGAGCGGGCGGGGACTTCTTGGGTTCCGCGGCCGCCGTATCATCACCGGCGAGGACGCCTTCCGCCACGGCCTGAGCGCGCTGGTTGGCGCTCGGTACGTCTGCCGCCGTCTGTGACCCGACATCCTCCGCAGTGTCCCCGACCACGGCGATGATATCCCCGATCCTGGCCGTCTGGCCCTCCTCAAGTATGACCTTATTCAACAGGCCGGATGTGTACGACACTACCTCCATGTTCGCCTTGTCGGTTTCGACCTCGGCCAGCACATCGCCCTTTTCCACGCGGTCGCCTTCGTGCTTGAGCCAGCGGGAGATTGTACCCTCCTCCATGGTGTCGCTGAGCCGGGGCATCAGGATGTCTTGACTCATTCGCTTGTTTCACTCCCTCGCGCGCGCAACGTCCCCGGCACACGGCCCAGACACAGCGACCCCGTGCCGCAAGCGGCCTTTGGCGTCCATGCTACCTTGCCCGCGCCAGCCCCGCAAAAAGTCGCCGTTGGCGATCGAATCCACCCGCCGACGACACGGGTACACGCGAAAGTCACGGGCGCGGCCCAAGTTTGCTACTATGATTGCCTCTTGCTCAACCGTGCGAGCAAACGACTGGAGGGGAGCCACGATGTCATTCAGCTACCAGAACCGCAAAGGCGCCACCTACTTCCTGAATACGCAGATGGTGACGCTGCAAAATGGTCGTAACCAGCAGATCTACTTCTTCACCAAGGAGCCGCGGGAAGGGAAAGCGTTGGAAGCGGTGCCCGCCGGTTACGAGGTAAGCGAGCGGGCCGGCTCGGGCCTGCCCGTGCTCAGGAAGCAGCGGTAGGCCGCACCGGCGCCACGCTACGGTCGGCGCCGGCCTCGCGCGGCTCCACGGCGCGACTGCGATGCAGGCGGGCGAGGACTTCGCCCGCCAGCGCTCGATAGGCCACAGCGCCGCCCGACGTGGAGGCGTACTCCAACACCGACTGATTGTAGCTGGGCGCCTCCGCCACGCGCACCGACCGCGGGATCAGCGTGACGAACGTTTCGCGCGGGTAATGGCGCCGCGCCTCCGCCACCACATCGGTGGCGAGGTTCGTCCGCACGTCGAACATGGTCAGGACAATGCCGAACAGCTCTAACTTCGGGTGCAGCCGCGTCTGGATGCGGCCCATCGTGTCCAGCAACTGGCTGAGGCCTTCCATCGCCAGGTACTCACATTGCAACGGCACCAGCACGCCCGTCGATGCCACCAACCCGTTGACGGTGAGCAAGCCCAACGACGGTGGAGTATCCACCAGCACGACGGTGTAATCTTCAACAACCGGCTGCAACAGGCGACGCAACCGAAATTCCCGTTCCGGCAATCCCACCAGCTCGATCTCGGCGCCAGCGAGGTCGACAGTGCTCGGCAGGATATCAACACGCGGGCGCACCTGCTGCTGGATCAGGCTCCGGGCCTTCGCGTCCTGGATCAGCCCATCGTAGACCGACGGCAAGCCGCGCTTGGCCAGACCGAAGGAACTGGTGCTGTTGGCCTGCGGGTCAATATCCACGAGCAAGACGCGGGCGCCCGAGGCAGCCAGCGCCGCCGCCAGGTTGACCGCAGTGGTCGTCTTGCCAACGCCGCCCTTCTGGTTGGCGAGAGACAGCACCGCCGACAACTCGCTCACCTCCTGCGCCTATTGTACGGGAAGGCGCGCGGGCAGCGCGCTTAGGAGAATGGTCCCACGGTGTGCCCCTCTGGCCGGTGGCAAGCGCCTAAAATCAGGCGTAGGGTTTGCCTCCCAGGCAATGGCATGGCGGGGAACGGCCGTGCCGCGGACCGGGGGCAGCCGGAGCGCAGCGAAGGGAATGGCGCGTGCCGTCAAGCCGACTCGTCATGCGTCTGATGGCGCTGCTGCTGTGCGGGATCGTGCTCTTCCCGGCCGCTGTGCGTCTCCAGGCGGATGCGATCACGACGGCACAGCAGCAACTGAAGCAAGTGACGGCGCAGCGCAGCACTGCCGAGCAGCGGCTGGCCGCAGCCCGGCAGGAGGTCGCCGCCCTTAGCCTCCAGTTGCAAAGCAACCGCAGCGCCCTGGCTGGCGTCCAGCAGCAGACTGCCGCCATGCAGCAGGAAGCAAGTGCGCGCGAAGCCGGCCTCAATGGCAACCTGAACTCCCTGCTGACAGACCTGCAAGCCGCTCGCACGCAGTTGGGGACCGAGCAACAGCAGTTCCAAACGCAGCAGGCAGCGGCCCAGGCACGGCTGCAGCAGGACCAGGCGGACCTGCGCAGCGCCCAGTCCCAGTTGCGCGACGCCGACCAGCAGCGGCTACAGACCGTGCGCGATGCGACGGCCCTCAGTTCCCAGTTGCAGAGCATGGACGCCGATATCGCCACTCGCACGCAGCAGATCGCCGCAGTGCTCGTCCAGATGTACAAGCTCTCCCAGACCTCGGCCTTGACTTTGCTGCTCAACGCCGGCAACATGAGCGACGGCTTGAACCGGCTGACGATGCTCGGCATGGTCAGTCAGCACGATCAGGACTTGATGGTGCAGCTCGCCAACGAGCGAGACCTCGCCCGGCGGCAGCACGAAGTCCTGACCGCCGATCTGGCCGCGACCCAGCAGTTGGAAGCGGAACTGACCGCCCAGCACGAGGAGATCAGCTTGCGCGCCACCGATGAGGAGCAGTTGATTCAACAGGTGGCCGCCGAACTCGCACAGGCCCAGACCAGCTTCCAACAACAGGCGGCGACGCTGGATGCCAACATCAAGACAGTTCAGGGGAAGATCAGCGCCAACCGGCAGCAGTTTGCCGCCAACAAGGCGCCGCTGTTGGCCAAGCAGGCGGCGCTCAGCGGCGCCCAGCAGGGCACGCAAACGCAACTGTCCCAGGCGCAACAGCAGCAGGCGACGGCCCAGCAGGAGATCGCGCGAGCGGAACAGGACCAGCAAGCGGCAACCAACCTGATCCAACAACTGCAGGCGGCAGCGGCCAAAGCGGCAGCGGCGGAACAGGCCAGAGAACTGGCGGCGAAGCGCGCTGCCGCCGCCCAACAGCACACGGTCCTTCCGGTCAGCACTGGCGGACTGCGCTTCGTCTGGCCCCTCCAGGGGCAGATCACCCAGGGCTTTGGCCCCACGTCGTGGACGATGGAACCACCGCTCAACGGCTATGCCCACTTCCACACCGGACTGGACATCTCCACGGCCTACGGCACGCCGGTACGGGCCGCCGCCGCCGGTGTCGTCATTCATACCGGCTGGTTTAGCGGTTGGAACTGGGGTTACGGCAACTGCATCATCATCGTCCACAACGGCACAATCTCGACGCTGTACGGCCACCTGAGCGGCTACACCGTCTCGGCCAACCAGTACGTGCAACAGGGCCAGATCATCGGCTATGAAGGCTCGACCGGCAACTCCACCGGACCCCATCTGCACTTCGAAGTTCGCGTGAACGGAACTGCGGTGAACCCCCTTGCCTACCTCTGAACCACTGGTACGCTTCGAACGCGTCGGCAAACGCTACAGCGGCAGTGTGGAGGCGCTCGCCAACGTCTCCTTTTCCATTGACGCTGGCGACTTCGCTTTTGTGGTCGGCCCGAGCGGCTCCGGCAAGTCGACACTGTTGCGCCTACTGCTGCGTGACGAGCAGCCCACGACCGGACGCGTCTACGTCACCGGCGCCAACCTGGCGCGGGTCCAGCGCGGCGCAGTCCCCGGCTTTCGACGGCGCATGGGGGTGGTCTTTCAGGACTTCAAGCTGCTCCCCGCCCTCACGGTACACGAGAACGTGGCCTTCGCCCTTCGTGTCCACGGCATCCACCGGCGCTGCATCATCCAGGAACGCGTCGGCGCCGTGCTGGAACTGGTCGGTATCAGCGACAAGGCGGGGCGTCTGCCGGAGACCCTCTCCGGCGGGGAACAGCAACGCGTCTCGATCGCCCGAGCGCTGGTCACTGGTCCAGAACTGCTCCTGGCCGACGAGCCGACCGGCAATCTGGACCCCATGACGGCGCTGGGCATTATGGAGCTTTTTGTTCGGATCAATGAGTACGGCATGACGGTCCTGGTGGCGACCCACAACCGCGAGGTGGTCGACCTCTACCAGCGGCGTGTGCTGCAACTGGACGGGGGGCGGCTCGTTCGCGACGAAAACGCCGCCGGCTACGACCAGCCGTCAGCTATACCCCCTGCACCGGCAGCGCTCGCCCGTTCACCCCGCCCGGCGCTCGTCGCCGCCGGGATCGGATAGCCTGTCCATGCTGCGCTTCGCCTTCCTCTGCGCTGTCCAGAGCCTCCGCCGCAACGCAGTGATGAGCGGCGTCGCCATCGGCACGACTGCTATGCTGCTGTTAGTGCTCTCCAGCATGGTCGTCCTCGTCGCGGGCCTGGACGCCGCTGTGACCGCCGTCCAATCGCGCGTCAACATCGTCGTCTATCTCAAGGACGGCACCAGCGCGCAGGCCCAAATGGCCCTGGAACGCCGCCTCCAGGCCCAACCGGCCGTCGCCACCATCAGCTACGTCAGCAAGGCGGTGGCGATGGCCCAGTTGCGCCAACAGTTCGCCGGCCACCCGGAGCTGCTGGGCGCCATCGAAGGCAACCCCTTGCCGGCCAGCATCAGCATCACGCTCAAAGACCCAATGCAGGCGCGCGAAATCGGTGATGCCGTGCGCGGCGACCCCAGCGTCAGCGACATCACGGTGAACCAGGACACTGTCGACCGCCTGGTGGCGGCCTCACACTTCATCCGTCTGGTTGGCCTGGCGATCGTCGGCGGTCTTGCCGTCGCCGTGGTCTTCGTCATGATCAACGTGGCGCGCGTCGCCATCTATGGGCGACGGCACGAGATCGAAGTCATGCGCCTGGTCGGCGCTTCCAACTGGTTCGTGCGCTGGCCCTTTATCCTGGAAGGCATGTTCTGCGGCCTGCTCGCCGCCGCCGTCGCCCTGGCCGTCGTTGCCGCCGGCTATCACAGCCTGCTCGACGCCTTACGCGGCTCGCTCACCTTCCTCTCGCTGCGCGTCGACCCCAACCTCCTGCCCAAGCTCCTGGCCATGGGCGCCTTCCTCGGCATCGGCATCGGCGGCAGCGGCAGCCTGATCGCCGTACACCGGTTTTGGGAACGGTGACGGGGATCGCCACCCGTAAGCTGACCCTGGCTCGCCCCCACGCATGGGGGCGAGATGCCGAAGGCAGAGTGGGGGCCTCCCCGCGCTACCGCCCGCCGGTCGTCGGCGTGCTCGCCGCCTGGTTGGCCTTGCGCAACATGGCGGCAACATCCATCTTTCCCGAGAGCACGTCGTCCAGGTCGTAACCAATTTCCTGGAACATGGCCTGGGTGTTGGGCGTCGTGCCGGGCGCCGGCGTGCCGCTGCTCGGCGGCAGGGTGGAGGGATCGACGTCGATCATCTGGGTCATGCCAACGGTGTTGAATAGCCGTTTGCCCAGTGGCGCCTTGCTGGTGGTGTAGTCGGAACTGGCAGCCACCTTCATGAAGGCAGGGTGTACATCGCCAAAGGCGGCCCGTTGCTTGATGCCGTCGCCGGCGACGAGGTACGTCAGCAAGTTCCAGCAGGTGTCGGCGTCGGAGGCCGCCTTCATGATGAACGCTCCCAGTCCGCTGCCGTACCAGGACTGCTTGACGTCGGCCTTGATGGGCTCCAGGGTGATGTCCCAATCGAGTGGGTGCTGGACGCCCTGGAGCGTGGAGATCAGGTTGCTGGGGGCGAGGAGCAAGGGCACGTGGCCCAGCAGAAAGTCCGGCAGCGGACCGAGGTTGTAGGCGCCTGCCCGCCCCAGGCTGGCGGCGGCGTAGCCGTAGCGGCTGTAGAGGTCGGCATAAAAGCGACCGCCGCTGATCGCCTGATCCGTGTCGAACATGGCGCGCGGCGGCTGGGCCGGGTAGTTGGTCGTGCGCCCGCCGAAGATGTAGACGAAGTCGTCGAAGCCGGTGCGCGGGTCAATATCCACGTAGGCCCAGTGCGCCGGGTTGTTGGCCGGTACCGACTTGCCGGCCTGGGAGAGTTGCTGCATGAACTGCAAGAAGTCGTCGGTGGTCCAGCCGTCGTTGGGGTCCTTCAGGCCAGCGCTCTTGAGCAGTGTCCGATTGTAGTAGAGCACGTCGTTGGGTTGGATGTCGCGCGGCAACCCAAGCTGCTTGCCCTGGCTCCACCAGAGGTGCATGGCAGCGGGGTAGAAGGCGGCGGCCGTGACCGCCTTATCGCGCTTCAAGTAGCTATCGACCGGCGAGATCGCGCCGGCAACGTCAATGTTGCCGAAGCGGCCGGCGAACTGGCCGACCAGGAGATCAATGTGGTCAGGGGATGTGGGATCACTCAACGTCTGAAAGTCGTTGAAGATGTTGAAGGTGACCTCTGTGGCCTTCACGGTGACATTGGGTTGGGTCTTCTGGTAGTTGTCGATGATGCCGGCCATGAGCTTGGGTTCCGGCGACTGGCCCCCACCCTGGACAAAGAACGGGCCGTAGTAGAGGTTAATCGTGACCGGTTTACGGATGACCACCGGCTGGCTCGGCAGGACATCCGGCAACAGCCCGCAGCCCGCCAGGCCCAACGCTGCGGTCGCAGCCGCAGCCAGGTGAAGGAATGAACGACGGCTACGCAGGGAATTCGACATCGGTGATGATCCTTCCAGCGGTACGGCTTGACGCCTCCGGCAGGGGGCAAGCAGCCTCTACTACGGTACTCCGTTCCCGTCGGGAATTCAACAGTCCCACCCATCCAGCCGGTAGACTGAACGCCGCAACACAGTCAAACGCGCGCCAACACAGGATACAGAACGCCGTATGAGTCAACTGCAAGTCGGGCTTGTGGGTCTGCCCAACGTCGGCAAGACGACGCTTTTCAACGCGATGACGCGCTCCGAAGCCGCCGTCGCCACCTACGCCTTCTCCACCCGCGAACGCAACATGGGGACGGTACAGGTGCCGGATGCGCGCCTGGACCGCCTGGCCGAGATGTATCACCCCAAAAAGAACACGCCGACGGACGTGGAATTTGTCGATGTGGCCGGGCTGGTGCGCGGCGCCAGCACCGGCGAGGGTCTCGGCAATCAGTTCCTCGGCTACCTGCGCGACGCCGACGCCCTGGCCCAGGTCGTGCGTTGCTTCAGCGCCGGCAACATCGAGCACGTCGACGGCAGCGTCGACCCGGCGCGCGACGTGGAGACCATCGCCCTGGAATTAGCGGTGGCCGACCTTCAGGTGGTGGACCGCCGCCTGGACCGCAGCCACAAGGCGGCCAAGTCCCGCGACCCGAACGCCGAAGCAGAAATTGCCGCGTTGGAGCGCATCCGTACCGCGCTCAACGAGGGCACGCCGGTGCGCAGTTTACAGTGGGACGAACGTCCGACCATCCTGCGCGAACTGAACCTCCTGACTGCCAAACCCATGCTCTACGTCGCCAACGTCGACGAGGCGTACCTGGCGGAACACGGTACAGCCTTCACGGAGGATGCTCAGGGGCCCTGGAGCATCCAGCAAGCTGCCCAGGCGGAACAGGCGCCGGCGCTGGTTGTCTGTGCCGACCTGGAAGCCGGGCTGCTGGAGCTCAGCGAAGAAGAGGCGCGCGAGTACCTCTCCAGCCTGAACGTGACCGAGACCGGCCTGGCCAGCGTGATTCGTGCCGGCTACCGCCTGCTCGACCTCCTGACCTTCCTCACCGCCGGCGAGCCGGAAGTGCGGGCCTGGACGGTGCATCGGGGAGCCACAGCGCCAGAGGCCGCCGGCAAGATCCACAGTGACATCCAGCGCGGCTTCATCCGGGCGGAGATCATCGCCTACGACGACCTGATCGCCGCCGGCTCCCAACAGGCCGCGCAGGCCCGCGGCCTCTTCCGCCTGGAGGGCCGGGATTATGTGATGCGCGACGGTGATGTTGTGCATTTTCGCTTCAACGCGTGACAGGGCGGCGACTGCCCGCCCACTGCGTGGGCACCCGCGCCAAGCGACGAGGGCGACTGCGGTCGCGTTTTGCCTCTGGCGCCACCGCGCGAGCGACCGCAGTCGCCACCCATACTTGGCGGCAGACCGCAGTCGCCGCCTTGCCCCAACGGTCCCGATATCTTGCCGCTTGCCTGCGGGCGTGGTACAGTCCCCCCAGACGGTGTTCGCTCCGTCGAGCACGTGCTCACTCCCGCGCCACGGTGACGTCGGGTGATTGTCGCTGTTCCATGTTGTGAACAGCCGGAAACGAAGGAGTCAGGCGGTGTCTTACCTACCAGGTAGCTCGGGTCCCCTGTTGTCCCGCCGGTCCGTCCTCGCTTCGCTCGGATCGGTCAGCGTCGTTGCCCTGCTGGCGGCCTGCGGCAGTTCGCGCCCGGCGATCACCGCCGGCAGTTCCAGCGCCGCCACGACAGCAAGCGCTGCGGCGAATGCCACGCCCGACGCCGCAGCAACGGCGAAGGCCGCCGGTTACACGGCCGCTGCGCCGACGGCAACCGTGGGGCAGATCAAGTCCACCGGCAAGAACGGCACGATTCAGTACTGGCACAACCATAGCGGTACTGAACTCGCGCCACTGAATGCCAACATCCAGGAGTTTACGAAACTCAAAGACATCGGCGTGGAGGCGACCTACGTTCCGGTGCCGTCCGGCACGCAGGAGTCCCCGAAGCTGATCGCGGCCATTGCCGGCGGCACCCCGCCGGACGCAGCGCGCTTCGACCGCTTCATCGTCGGCTCCTTCGCCTTCACCGGCTCCCTCGCTGATCTTTCCTCGCTTGCGGCGAAGGCTGGCGTCACGTCCAAGGACTATTACAACTTCTCCTGGAGTGAAGCCTCGCTGTCTGGCAAGCTCTACGCAATCCCCACCAGTACCGACGTTCGCATCCTGTACTACAACAAGGACCACTTCTCGGCGGCCGGCCTGGACCCGGAAAAGCCGCCAACCACCATTCAAGAGCTGGACGACACGGCGGACAAGCTGACCAAGAAAAGCGGCACGCGCTACTCCCAGATCGGCTTCATACCCTGGCTCGGCCAGGGTTGGCTGTACACCTATGGCTGGCTCTGGGGTGGCAGCTTCTACAACGACCAGTCCGGGAAGGTCACCACCGCCGACCCGAAGAATGTCGACGCCGCGACCTGGTATGGCAGTTACGGCAAGAAGTACGCCATTAGCGACATTGACGCCTTCCAGGCAAGCTTCGGCAGCAACGCCCAGGATCCCTTCCTGGTTGGCCTGGTCAGTATGCAGGTCAGCACCAACGGCACCGTCAACAGCATCAAGCAGTACAAACCGGACATGAAATACGGTCTGGCCGTGCTGCCGGTGGCGCCGGGCCAATCGGCGACCTCCACCTGGTCCGGCGGCTGGAGCAACGTGATCCCCAACGGTGTGAAGAATCTCGACAACGCCTTCAGCTTTGTCCAGTATATGGGCAGTCCGCAAGGCCAGATCACCTGGGCCAAGAACTCCTCCGGCGCCTTCCTTCCCACCAGTACCGTGGCCGCCAAGGATCCCTACTTCCCGCAGGCCAACGGGGCGACCTGGAATATGGTCACCAAGCTGCTGGCAGTCTCGCACTGGCGGCCCGTCATTCCTGAAGGCAACGAGTTGTGGAACGAACTCGCTGATGCCGGTGACCAGATTCGCCACCAGAAGTCCGACCCGAAGACCATCTTCAGCGCCATCGACACGAAGGTCAACGGCCTGTTGACTAAAGACAAGTGGACGGGTTCCGGTAGCTAGCGGTCGTCGCGTCTGACGCGGAAAGCGGGTGACCATGGCTACCACGACTGCCGTGAGGCCAGCACGACGCAGTGTGCTGGCCTCACGGCAAAACCGCCGCTCCCTGGCCTTCGGGCTGCTGTTCTGTTCACCCTGGCTCATCAACCTGTTCGGTCTCCACCTGATCCCGGTGGCATTGTCGCTGTACTACAGCTTCACCGACTACAACGTCCTTCAGCCGGCAAAGTGGGTAGGCTTCGACAACTTCACCGGCCTCTTTCAGGATGAGGTCTTTTGGCAGACCGTCGAGAACACCGTAATTTACGCCGTCATGTCCATCCCCGCTGGCGTGTTCTTCGCTTTGGGCCTGGCCTTGCTGCTCAACACCAAGATTCGCGGTCTGGCAATCTGGCGAACCATCTACTTCCTGCCGACCGTGCTGCCGACCGTTGCCGTTTCCATCGTCTGGCTCTGGGTCTTTAATCCCCTCTATGGGCCGGTGAACTGGGTCCTCGATCTCGTTGGCATTCCAGGCCCTGGCTGGTTTGCCGACGAGCACTGGGGCAAGATCGGCCTGGTCCTGCTCTCGCTCTGGAGTGTCGGCCAGATCATGGTGATCTACCTGGCCGGCTTGCAGAACGTGCCGCAAGACCTCTACGACGCCGCGGCGGTGGACGGCGCCAACGTCTGGCAAAAGACGCTCCGGGTGACATTACCGATCATGACGCCAGTCATCTTCTTCAACCTGATTCTGGCGCTGATCGGGATTTTCTCGTACTTTGACGCTCCCTACGTCATCACGGACGGCCTTGGAAACCCTGCCCATTCCATGCTGTTCTATGCGATGTATCTCTACCGGAACGCCTTCAGTCTGTTCCACATGGGCATCGCATCGGCAATGGCCTGGCTCCAATTCATCGTGACCCTACTCGTCGCTCTATTGGTTTTTGGTACATCGGGCCGCTGGGTCTTCTACGGCGGTGGAGACAGCAAGAAGTGAGGGTACTGTGAGCCAGGTTGCCACCACGGCCCCACCAGTCTCGGCCACTGTCGCGCAGGCGCGGCGGCCCCGCTTCTGGCATTCGACGATCTTCCGGGGCCGCGTGGGCGAACTCATTTTGCAGATAGTGCTGCTTGTCATCGGCGTGTCGTTCGTTCTCCCCTTGTACTGGATGGTCCTCACCTCTATTAAGCCGGACTCTCAGATTTTCGTCTATCCACCCGTCTGGTGGCCTTCCAGCTTCGTCTGGAGCAACTATCCGCAGGGGCTTACCTACGTGCCCTTCTTCCTGTACATGCGGAACACGTTGTTCTACGCCGGCCTCGCCGTAGTTGGCGCCCTCTTCTCCAATCCGCTGGCAGCCTATAGCTTCAGCCGTATCAACTGGCCCGGCCGCAACGTGCTGTTCATCATCACCATCTCGACGCTGATGCTGCCCTATACCGTGACGCTTATCCCACTCTTCGTCATATACCGGCACCTGGGCTGGGTCAACACCTACCTGCCGCTGATCGTCCCCACCTTCCTGGGCAGCCCGTTCTACATCTTCCTGCTACGCCAGTTCATGCTCACCATCCCGAAGGAACTGAGCGAAGCCGCGCGTATGGACGGCGCCACCGAGTTCGGCATCTACTGGCGGATCATCCTGCCGCTGATCCGCCCGGCGCTCGCCGCCGTCGCCCTCTTCGAGTTCATCCGCGCCTGGAAAGACTTCCTCGGCCCGCTCATCTACCTGAACAGCGACAAGCTCTACGTGATCTCCGTTGGCCTGCAGCAATACAAGCAGGAGTTCAACACGCAATGGGCCTTCCTCATGGCGGCCTCAACGACCGCCACCGTGCCCATTATCCTGCTGTTCTACCTGACCCAACGCACCTTCATCCAGGGCATCACGCTAACGGGGATCAAGGGCTGAGAATCAGCGGACCTCACCCAGGCGCTTGGCTTCCGGGTGCCCTGTCAGGCCACGCTGCTGACCATAGGATTCTTGCTTTTGCCTACCATTCCCCGGCGACAGGCCACGGCCGTGGCATCGTATCCAGAGCGATACACCTATCGTCCGAGGAAGCGCACGAGGTTGCGCTGCTGTTCGGGTGGCACTGTGTCGAGATGCAGACGAACCCGCCGAACGAGCTCGCCGAGCGACGTGTTCTGTGACACGGCGATAATACCAGCGTGCTCACGGCCTCTCGCTTTCCACGCAGCATCAATTGGGAAGTAATCGACGATATTATGAATGAGGATCGCTCGTCCCCCCTCCGCGGCGAACGCCAGTTGCCACTCGTCAGTGAGCCTTCGTCCGGCATGACCAGCTTCGAAGCAACTCACGACGTCGTGTCCATGACGCCGAAGTTGGATGGCAAGATGCCGGTCAACGTCCTCGTCCGTGTACAGTCGGATTCCGAGGTCGGTCAACGCGCTGCTGCGAGATACGCCTGCAAGGCGTGTTCATGGCGCTGGATGTCGGCATCAATCTCTTGTTGATGTCTGCGGTAATAGGCGAGGGCTGCGTACACGTCATCCTCGACAAGGTGCGGGAGGGCATCAATGATCCTTGCCACGTTTTCATCGTAGACAGGGAACATTGAGACGATCGTGCTAACCGGCGTGCGGGTTTCGCGAATCACTGCTGCCCCGCCCTGCACGCCTTCGTAATGCGCGATGTGTTCCTCAAACCATTCCATCGGTACTCAGCACCTCATAAGCAGCACGGCGCGTGGCAGCATGACCATGAACGCCGCGCCCAAGCGCCTGCCAGCGGCGTACCTCCGTTCATTGTACCTGCGCGACTGTGCAGGCGAGCAATCTCTGTCCATTCCCCACAGTTGCGCGCCCCACCGCCGTCAGCCCCAGAAGATAGACTCCATCGTCGTTCCAGCGGAAGTGCTCTTCCCAGCGGTCGCCGCGGGGATTGAACAAGCGCGTCTGGTCGCCGGTCTCGGGGTCACGTCCACTCTGAAACGCCAACTTGAACGCGTTGCAGCCCGCGCAGGTCAGACAGAGGTTGCTCGCCTCTGTCAGGCCGCCCATGGACTCGGGCCTGACGTGATCGACTTCCATCTCGACGACGATGGCCTGCCAGGTCAAGCAGTATTCACAACGGCCGTGTGCTCGCTCGATCACCTCTTGCCGGAGTGCTGGCGCGATGTAAGCCACTTAGGCGCTGAGTTGGAGGTGGTTTCGGATGTTGTGTCCCCGCTGTTGCAAAATGAGCAGGACGTGGGAGCGAAGCAGCGTCAGACGATCGGACTCGTCGACCAAAGCCGCGAGCTCGTCCTGCTCCTCGTCCGAGAGCGGCCCCTGCTTACCCCGCGTCGTGAGGTCGTGCAGCCGCCCCGCCGCTATCCAGGCCGCCCGGCGATACACCAGGGCCCACAGTTCCGCATCGCTCAGCGTGTCCAGCGTGGTTGCCAGGTGCTCCCAATCAACTATGGGCGCGTTGAAGAGCAAGGCCAGGCTGTCGATCAAGACCGCCTCTACCGGCCGTTCAACGCGGGCGGCCACTTCCGCAATCCGGGCATAGAGATCGGCGGGCAGATTGAGTTGAATGGGAAGGGTCGAAGCCATTGATGTTCCGGCCTCTCAAGAATGTCCATTCTCTCGTAGAAGTGTACGGCACTCGGCGCCTACGTAGTGATCGTACTGGGACTGTGGAACCGGTCAGCATTCACGGGAACCAGGAACGTATAGCGCGCCAAAGACCGGCCGTGTGTCACCGGCACATCTGCGAGGGAGCGCAGCGCTGGCAGCCTGCCCAACGACTCGGACCGGAACGGGACCGCCGGGGCGACGCACACGGTTGGTAGTGCAAGCCGGTCATGCCTTACACTGGAGTGCTCGGAGGACAGGACACGATGGCGCCGACCAGCAACCGACAGAACTACGACCTGACGCTGAAGCGGCTGTTCGCCCGCGCGCACGAAGGCATGCTGGCCTTGCTGCTGCCCGGCGCGCACTGGCTGGGCGAACGCATCACGGAACTGACGCCGGAGCTGCGCCAGGCCGACCTGGTCTGGGACGTGGCGCTGGCCGGCGGGGAACGCCTGCTGTTGCACATCGAGCTCCAGACCAGCCCGGACCACTTGATTGGCGAGCGCGTGGCCGAGTATGGTTTGCGATTCTGGCGGAACTTGCGCCTGCCCGTGCATTCGGTGGTTATCTACCTGCGAGAGAGCGGCGGCATTCCCGCGAGTCCCTTCGTGCTCGAACGCGGTGGTGGGCGGGAAGGGCTGCGCTACGAGTACACGGTGATCCGGCTCTGGGAGGAGCCGGCGGAGCAGGTGCTGGCGATGGCGGAGCCGGGGGCGTGGCCGTTGGCGACGCTGATGCAAGGCGAGGCGCTCACGACGCTGGAGACGGTGGCGGAGCGGCTTGCCCAGGCGCCGCTGCCGTACAGCGAACGCGAGGTGTTGACGGGCATGCTGGCGGTGTTGGCGGGGCTGCGCCTGCCGCGTCCGATAGTAGAACAGATGTTGAGGAGGAACCCGATGCTTCGTGAGTTGTTACGAGAGTCCAGTGTTGCTGAGATCTGGCGCGAGGAGGGCGAAGCCAAGGGGCTGGCCGAAGGTGAGGCCAAGGGGCTGGCCAGGGGGCTGGCTGAGGGCCAGCGTACCTTGGTGCAAACGATCTTGGAGAGTCGGTTTGGGCAGTTGGACGCCGCGGAAGTGGCGGCGCTGCAGACGGTGGTAGAGCCGCAGTTACGCATGCTGGCGACGCATATCGCCACCGACTCACGGGAACAGGTGCGCGTGCGGTTGGGTCTTGCCTGAGCTAGACACGTGCGGTCCGCCGACCATGTTCCGGTGTGCTGACGACCGCAGGTTCCGCGGAGGGCCGCCATGGCGGCGGCACGGCCAGCTTCAGCGCCAGCCGCCAGCGGCTCACCAGCGCCCACCGTGCAATGGCAGCAGAGCACCGATGACGGTATGATCAACAGCAACATCCGTGGAGCCACCGCCGCAACGCCCAGCTTGGCCAACGTCACCAATGCGATGAGCGGCCACCAGTATCGCGCGGTGTTCAGCAACGAATCCCCACTCGTTCCGGGCCATATCGTGGCAGCTTCGCCACCATTTGAGCGCCGCTGGGTCCCTAATCGACCGAGCGCGGCGAAGTCAGTGGCGGGAATCTCGTCGGCTACAGCGGCAGTGGCCCCGAACCGGTGACGACGGCGCTCGGCCACGTGTCCAATCAGGCCGACATCGTCCTCGGCTTCGATGCCGGCCAGGGCGGCGCTTTGAGCTACTTCACTGCGCAGAGCATGCAACCGTTCAACAACCTCGCAACCTTGCAGCCAAATCAAGGTTACTGGCTGCACATCACCAGTTCCGCCAACCAGAGTTGGAGCGGCCAGTAGGAAGGCGGGCATGCCGCGCGGAACTCCCACCGGCAGCCTTGCCCGTGGGCGGCCCGCCGGATGCGGCTGACCGCCGACCCAATCGCGGTTGTCCCTTTCGAGAGGAGCGGATAAACGGGCGCGGGCCTTCCCCAACGCTTATCGTGTCTCGCCTGAGCCTTCGCGACGCGAGCCTACACCGGCGCTGTTGTCCGCGGGCGCGGCGCGAAACTCGTCCAAGAGCCGCTCGATCCGCCGCCTCCCGAACGCCTCGCTCTAGCGCCTTGGATTGGAGCTCCTACAGCAACTCTCGAATCTTTATCTCCTCCGGTGTCAGGGCGCCGTCATAGGTTCGGTTGAGCAGGGGGGGATTCGCCCAGGGACGACTCCGCCAAGAGGTAATCAAGTAAGATTTCGGTCCGTCGCCTCGCCGCTGCGTCACCGACGGATACCTCAGGCGATGCATCGGAATACGGCATGGTCCCCTGGCCCTTTGTCAGCGATACCCTCAGCCTGCTAATGCAGGCTCGGTTCTGTTAGCCCTACGCTTCATCGTAGGGTGGCCTCACAGTTGCTCCGCCACCGCCCCGAAGAACTCCTGAAGTCTCACCGCCGCGCTCCTGCTATCGGGCAGCGTCACCATCACCACCCAGCGCCCCGCATCCTGCATCGCTTGCCAGGTGCCGCGCGCCTGGGCCAGGAGAAAGCGATCGGTATACGCGCCGACGATCGGACGGGCATGCTGCAGCGCCACGATGCGAATGCTCACCAACTCCGGCGGCCCGTCTGTTTCGCTCTGCTCGGTGGAGTGGTAGTCGCTCGGCCCTGTGCGCAGCTTGACCGGTAGGCGCAGGATGCCGACGCCGATGCCGGTCCGCGCCGTTTCCAGTGACGCGCCGATTTCGGGCGTCACCTCGCCGTTGTAGGTCACGTCAAGGTAGCGCAGCCAGCCCGCCTGCCGGGCCAGGCGAA
>DHIZ01000207.1:0-8899 GCA_002404055.1 Chloroflexi bacterium UBA4733 | reverse complement strand
CGTTCAGGTAGCCAAACGCCGTCACCGCCAGCTTCCAGGAGGCGAAGAGGCCGGCCAGTTCGGGCAAACGGGCCGGCAGGGAACTGCTCGCCTCCTGGGCTACCTGCATGGTCAGCACCGGGCGCCCTGCCCGTCGCAGCATCGCCAGATCTCCTGCCTGTGGCTCAGGCTCACCGGCCGGCTGCAGGGCCAGGAACACGCAATCCCCGCTGTCACGGAGAGACGCCAGGTCCTGGTCGTAGAAGACGAGCCAGCCTTTGCCGCCCTTGCCCAGGCTCTCTTCGACTAGTTGCTCGATCCAGGGGCCGAGGCCGCGCCACTCCGCCGGCAGTACCAGCACCAGCTTGTTACGCCTCCGCACAATCGCTTCGTCAGCCATAAAAGCGCCCAGCCGGATAAACGGGTCGCCTGCTGTTCTCAAGCGGCGTTGTTCGGCATTCTCGCCATGGGAGACGCCGTATCTTGCCTGGCAGCGCAGCAAGAGGTCCCGCAGTTGGCCGGCCACGTTGGCGCTGTCGGCTGTGGCGCCGGCCGCCAGGGCTAACGCCACGGGACGCAGGAAGACGCGCGTTGCCGGCGCACTCATGCGCCCCGGCGTGTGGCTCTCGCCGTCCAGTTGGATCGGTACCATGCGGGCCTGACGCTCGCGGGCAAAGCGGTCGAGGTAGGAATCGGGCAGCGTCATCACTTGCAGATGCTGCTCCGGCTGGGGGATGGCGTACTCCTGCAACAGGCCATCAAACCATTGCAAGTGCGTGATCGGCTCTTCGCTGGTCATGCCCATGCTCACACCGGTAATCATGGTGGTCGCCAACACCTGCCGAATGGCGGCACGCAGTAGCTCCGTCTGCCCCTCCAGCGCACCCAAGTCGATACCCTCCGCAGCCGCGATCTCCTCAAGCGTGCGATTGAGTGAGGCCGGATCGGTGCTATCCAGCGGATGAATCGTCAAGCCCGGCAGGTCGAGGTAGCCCATGCGCTTGAGGCAATAGACCGTCTGGACGGAGCCACCCATGGCGGACCAGATGATGTGCCGGATGCCGGCCGCCAGGATATCGCGCGCCTCGTTTGCCAGGTCCTCCAGCCATTCGGGGTGCTCCAGCGCCTGCTCGACGGCATCCACCCAGTCCAGCTTGATGTCCCCGCCCTCATCGCCCAGCTCCCGCATGCGGCCCCGCCGCTCCAGCAACTGGCCCAGGAGATCGTCATCCGCCAGTTGCCGCACCCGTGCGTCGGCGCCGGCGCTCTCGCTACCCAGTAATTCGACAGCAGTTCCTTGCTCCATTGCCGTAGTTGCTCCCTGTCTCTTTATAACGATTCAGCGCGCCGCTATTACATGATCATAGTCAGTGTGCGTGCCGATCCAGAACCAAAGGATTTCGTCACCGTCCAATACACCCAACGCGCGATAGTCACTGCCTATTCTCACCGAGTACACAGGCCTGTTCGGATGAACCGGCTTGAAGTGCAGACTCGGGTGTTGCGGATTCTGTTGGAACAGGTGATAGGCTTGCCGAGCGTGACGGCGGACGCGTTCCGGTAATCGCTCAAACGCGGCCCAGAAGCGTGGCGTCGTATGCGAGATCACATGCGCTCCGGTACCAGACGCTTCGTCTTGCCGGCGCGGTGTTCGACAAGTGCCTCGTCAGCAAGCACAGCCAGGGCGTCCGCCGAGGTGGCGAAGGCTTCATCCCAACGGCGCTCGGATGCAAGTTCAGACAGTATCCACCCAGCCACAGAGTCTTGTTCGCGCTCCGGCAACTTGGCCGCCTCCGCGAAAGCCAGTTCAAGTGACTTCGTCATGACTCACCGCCATTCTTCTGTTTATCTCCGAATTCCGTTGCCCTCACCCCGGCCATGCGCCCGCGCATGGCGAGCAACGTTGGACACCGACCGCCCCCGTGTATTGTAGGCAATCGAGACCCTACAATGCTTTGCATATCCGGCAATCACGCGAGCCGGCGGCGCAGGGGACGCAGATTGGAGGCAACGGTGAATGTAGAATCAGGCATCCGCGCGGGGATGCTGGCGTCGACGGGCTGGCTGGCGGCGCATCTGGACGATCCTACCGTGCGCATCGTGGATATGCGCGGCCAGGTGGCAACCAGCGAGCCGGAGCCCGGCGTGCAGGAGGCAATCTATCGCGGGCGACCGGCGGATTACGCGGAAGCCCACATCCCCGGCGCTATCTATCTGGACTGGACGCGCGACCTGGTTGACTCCGATGATCCGGTGCCGGCGCAAGCGGCCCGTGCCGACCAGTTGGCCGCCACGCTGGGGACCCGTGGCATCGGTGACCAGCATACCGTCGTTGCCTATGACGACGCCCCGACGTCGCAGTTCGCCACCCGCCTCTGGTGGCTGCTCCACCTGTACGGCCACGACCGTGTGCTGGTGCTGGACGGCGGGCTGCCCAAATGGCAGCGCGAGGGGCGCCCACTGACGGCGGACATTCCCCATTTTCCCAAAGCGACGTTCACCCCGCACTTGCAGCCAGGGCTGCGCGTGGAAGCAAGCGAAGTGCTGCAACTCATCGGCAAGCCGGGAGTGCGCCTCCTGGATGCGCGAGATGAGCGGCAGTACACGGGTGCCCTACGCCGCGGCAAGCGCGGCGGCCATATCCCGGGCGCGATCAGCATTCCGCGTGAACGACTCATGGATCCCACGGACGGTACCTTCCGCGACGACCCGGCGCTTTCGGCGGTGTTGCCGGAAGTCGGTAAGGACAGCGACGAACGGCTCGTTGCCTACTGCAACGGTGGCGTTGCTGCCACCGGCGTGCTGTTCGCTCTCGCGCTACGCGGCTACCCCCTGGAGCGACTGGCCAACTACGACGGTTCCTGGAATGAATGGGGCAACCGCGACGACGTGCCGGTGCGACAAGGCGAGCAGCCGTGAGGACACGCCGCCGAAGCGGCGGGCGACGCCCCGATGCTTGAGGGCTGGTACGTGCGGGAAGAGGAGTACAACCCGCTCGACTACAAGAACCTGACGCGCAACGTGGTGGAAGAACTGATGCGCCGCGACCCCACGGACCTGCCTCCCCTGCGCCAGTTCCTCGGCGCCGGCGTCTATGCGCTCTTCTACACCGGCGACCTGGAGTTCTATGCCCCAATCGCCTCAGCCGGCCTGGAAACGCCGATCTACGTCGGCAAGGCCGTGCCCGCCGGCGCCCGCAAGGGGACCTCCGGCAAACAGTTGGGCCGCCCCCTCTTTCAGCGCCTGACCGAGCACGGCCGCTCCATTGATGCCGCCGTCCACCTGAACCTCGCCGATTTTGCCTGTCGCTACCTCGTCGTCACGCCTCTCTGGATCACGATGGCCGAACGCTTCCTGATCGAGCACTATCAACCGCTCTGGAACGTGCGCATGGATGGCTTCGGCAACCACCCGCCCGGCAGCGGCCGTCCTGCCGGTGAGGTCTCCTGGTGGGATGCCCTCCACCCCGGCCGCGATTGGGCCCGCCGCCTACAGCCGACGCGCTCCCGCGAACAAGCCATCGACCGTGTCCGCGAGTTCTTCCGCCTCCGCGAAACGCAGCCCGAAGCCATCGCCCGCATGGTCCAGCACACGCTGGACGTTGGGTGGTGACCTGGGTCGGCGCGGACGGCGGAAGTCACACGGCTGCGCGAGGAGTTACACCACTGACGCGGCGAGCTGTCCTCGTCCGCTGGGCGAGGATCGTTCACACCGGCAGGCTAGGCAAAGAGGCGGCCAACGGGATAGGTAAAACCGGGTACTACGTCCTCGCCGTCCAGGGTGTCCTCAACACCGAAGGCAGTCGGCGTCGTGTCGCCTGGGCGCCACACGTCTACCCGCTTATAGCGCGGCCAGATGACCCACACGAGCCGGGTGCCAAAACCCAGGTACGCTTGCGCCTTGGCAGCCAGTCCGGGTGCAAACTGGTTCACCGACGCCACCTCGATTGCAAGATCAGGAGCCAGTTGGGGCGCCTTGTCGTAGTCCGGCGAGGTGGGCGACGGCAGACGATCGGCGCGCACAAACGCCACATCGGGGGCGAGCTCCGTATCGCGCGGGTGGGCGGGATCGAGACGGTAGCCCCCCTGCTCGCCGGTGATGATACCCAGTCCGTTATCTTCAACATACACGCCTAGGCGCATACCCAGGCGATACCCGGTACTGGAGGCCCGAAGGCCGCTCAATGGCATACGAAAAAGCACCCCCTGAACCAGCTCATAGACGAAGCCGTCATCTGGGATGGCGTGCAGGTCGTCCACCGTCATCGGCGGCATGTTGGGCACGATTTCGGCCCAGGGCGCCAAAGGAGGCGCTGCTCGATTCGCTACGATACTCATCGGTCCATTATCCTCCATCCACGCGAATCGTGCAACCCCGGCGCGGCTGCCCGTGCGCGAACTTACCGCCGCAGGATCACTGCGGCGTCGTAGAGCTGCATCTTCGGCCCCGGACTGGCGCCGTTGCGGACGGAGGAGCCGATGATGCTGTTGCCGACACGCTTGGTGCGAACGATGCGGACCTCCTCTACCCGCAGACCGTGCGCCGGCGCCAGTTCCGCCAGCAGTTGGTCCACCTGG
This sequence comes from Chloroflexi bacterium UBA4733, assembly GCA_002404055.1. The sequence continues at coordinate 4,343 of DHIZ01000207.1, read as the reverse complement.
AACTCCAGCCCCTGGATAATCGAGTTGCCGACCACGATGATGGCGGCGGCCCCTGGCGCGAGTTGTGGGTGCATCTTTGCGAGCAGTCGGCTGACGTCGTTGAAGTAGGTCATGACATAGTTGGCCCAGCCCGGCCCGCCGTACTGGCCCTTTTCTATGCTGAGGCCACGCAGTTGCTCGATCGTTGCCTGCAAGGGAGGAAGGTCGAAGCACGCTGCAACGGGCGGGCTTTGCCGTACCGTCTGCCAGAACTTGCCGAAGTTGGCGGCCTCGTACTCGCGCAGTTCACCCGGCCGGCTGAGCAGTTCCAGCCAGTGCAGTTGGGGGCGCGTGTTGCGCACGTAATGGTAGTTGTTCATGTAGGGGGGCGAGGTCAAAAGCAACGACACGCTGCCCGGCGCGACCGTGCTGTCAAAATAGGAGCCATGGAGTACCTCGCGCCGCCGGTGACGCCAGACCTCACCGTAGCGCTGGCTCGCCCAGATCGTGTCCTCCAGCATGTCCATCAGCTTCCGACCAAGTGGTAACACCACGGAGGCGTTGCGCACCAACGCTTTTCCGGCGCTGGGACGGGTGCTCAGGCTTGGTTCGTAACTGTAGTTGGACACGACGATCAGCGTCGCGCCGAGGGCGGCCCGAAAGAGCAACTGGTCGGGCTGGGGCAGCGCCGCGACTCGCCCTAAAGCGAAGAGAAACTTGGCCTCCACTGGTGCGCCCAAAAGCGGAATGCGACTGCGAAACGCGGCCGGTCGGGCCAGGCGGTGCTGGCGCATCAGGTCGGCGATGGCCTCGTCGCCGCCTACCGACCAGCAGCGATCAACCTCGACCTCGAACTGGGCTACCGCCGTGCGGAACTCGGCAATCTCTGCAGCGAACCGGTCGGGCGGCACGTCAACGCACTGCAACTTGGCTCGCGCCGCCAGGATGGCCCAGGCGTTCACGTCGTAGCCAACGGCGTCGCAACCGCCCTTCAACGCCTCGATCAGCGTGGTCGCCACCCCGGCAAACGGGTCCAGCACCAACGCCTCCCGGCGCAAGCGCTCTGGGAGATAGGCATCGAGTGCATCGCGCACGAAGTCGGCAGAATACCCCGCTATCCAGGGCACCCAACGGTGGACCGCCAGTAACTTGTTCTCGGTAGCCGCCGCATCGCTCAACGCTGGGCCGGTGGCGCTAAGCCGCGGCATACTGACCGATGTGATAACGACCGAGGGTAGCTCGATTATGCCACGGCACACGGCCGATGCCGGCAGACGCTGATTCGCAGTTCTCCATCACCCCGCATGATACGCGCTCGCCCGCCCGCCTGTCAGCAGCGTGCCAAGCGGGCCGGTCCAGTAATGACGCTATTGACGATGGGCAGGATAGCCCTCTTCAGCGTTAACGTTCCAGCGTCAACGCCTGGAACGCCTCCAACAGCCAGGCGCCGGGTATGTGGCCAACCTGATACTGCATCACCGAGCCATTGAGCGGACGGCGCTCTTCGGCCATGAGGCGCGCGTTCTCCTCGGCCTGGCTCTTCCAGAGAGCATCCACCACATGGGCAGGAGGCAGCGCCGCCACTTGCTCTTCGGCCCGCGCCAGGTGCTCCGCCCACAGGCGCACGCGCAACGCCCTCGCAAACTCCGCGTCGTGGATGAAGGCGTCCAGTTCGCTGTCGGTCTCAAAGCCGCGCAGGTTGATGTTGGCCGAACCGACGAGCACCCACTCGTCGTCGACCACCGCGACCTTGGCATGCACGTAGATGGGCCGGTAATGAAAGGCCTTCTTGCCGGAGGACGGCCCGGAAGCATAGAGGCTATAGATCGACACCACACGGCCCGCTCGGTCCGCTGCCCGCAGTGTTTCGACGCGCTGATCGTTGTCCCATTTGCCGTCGGCGGCCCGCAGCGGCAACACGATCACGATGCGAAATTCTGGTGTCGGCGGATGCTGCACCAGAGCAATCAGGTCATCAACGATCTCATCGGACCAGAGGTACTGGTTCTCCAGGTAGATCAACCGCCGAGCGCCGCGGATCACCTGTCGGTAGGCATGCTCGATTCCCCGCATGCCGTCCGGCGCGAAGGCGTAGGTGTTGGAGTGGAGGGTACGCACGATCTGCAGCGGCGTCTGCCAGTCCGGCTCTGCTCGTGGCTCGCGGTGCGGCAGCCCCTTGTCGCCGGTCGTCGCTTCCCAGCGCTGGCGAAAATTGGCTTCCACGTCGGCCACGGCCTCCCCTTCGATGCACACCTGGACGTCGTGCCAGTTGGGCCCAACCCGCAACGGGTGCTGTGGCGTGTCCCAGCGGTCGGCCGCCAGCATTGTCAGGTCCAGTCCGCCGACAAAGGCCACCTGGCCGTCGATCACCACAGCCTTCTGGTGGTGACAATGACTGGCGATGGCGCTGTAGTCGAGGCGACACTGCAGGTCGCCGCTCCCCTGTTCCTGCATCTCTTTCTGAACCTCAAGCATCGTGAGCGTTTCCGGCTGGAAGAGCGCTCGTGCCCCGGCCCAGAGCAAGACACGCACGGGCACGCGCTGCGCCGCCGCCGAGAGTACCGCGACGATCTGATGCTCGACCAGTTCCTGCCGGTCCGCGCGCTGCAACGGCATGTTCGGCGTCAGACACCAGCCGGCAACGTAGACATAGTGTTCAGCCTGGCGAATTGCGGCGCACAGTTCGGCAAAGTAGCACTCGCCATCGACCAGCGCCGTCACCCGGTTGTGTTGGCGGGGCGGCGTGTCCCCTGGAAACCAGCGAGCCTCACCGCCCCACCAGGCATCGACCGGCGCCTGCTGACGCGCCGGCTCCCGCCGTTGATGTCGTCGTGCGTCAGCCGACGAGACGACCGCGCCAAACCGGCGCGCTGCCAATCGCCCTAACACCCCAAATAATGGCACTGTCGCGTCCTCGTTTCCGCCCTACGCACATCCCAATGACTGTGCAGCCGGAGCATCCAGCCCGTGAGGCAGGATGCGTGCCGGAGGTCGGCAGTCAGGTGTCCATTCTGGGGTTGCGCATTGCCGACCAGGCCGGCGAAGTGCGTAAGCGCATCGGCGTGGCGTTGCAGTCGACCTCGCTGTTCGAGCGCCTTACGTTGGTCGAGCTGCTGCGCTTCTACGCCGCCTGCTACAACCGGCGCATGTCGGCAGCGGATGCGCTCAAGCTGCTGGCACGGTTCAGGCTGGCAGTGACGGGGGCCTGGCGACTGAAGTCGCGGCTATACCAGGCGAAGTCCGCCTGCGCGGACTAGGTCAGCCCGCGAAGGCGGGCTTTGCCATGGTAGTCGCGACTTCAGTCGCCAGGCCCGCGCCGCCAACGCGACGTATGCACGGCTCAGAGCGAGGCCGTCACTGCCGCAAGCGCTGTCAGGATGTGCCCGTAGAGGCCGTTACTCTGGTTTCCGAACACTATAAGTGCGCCGACGAGCGCTATGGACACGAAGGTGAGAACAAGCGAGTACTCGACAAGGCCCTGCCCTCGTTCGTTACCGTTCGTCGCAGCGCGGACCGCATCAAGCACCATACGCCGTTCCTTTCCCTTGCTAACGCTACCACCAGTGTACGCTCGCCACGGGCGCCCTGCCATAGCCCGGTCTGGTCACAGGTGGGGGGGTCAGGTGGGGGACTTACCCACCGCCCTCGTAAGGCTAGCCGTTACGGTAGCCGCGCCGACTAGCGCCGGCAACTCGACGGTGAACGTGCTGCCCTGACCCGGCGCGCTGACCACGGTGATACTGCCACCGTGCTGCTCGACAAGCGCTCGCGTAATGGCGAGTCCGAGACCGGTGCCATCGACGGAACTGGTGACCCGGTTGCGCGCCCGAAAAAACTTGGTGAAAAGAAAGGCCTGTTCCTCCGGCGTCATACCAATGCCGGTATCGGCAACCGAAACACGCAATGTGGCGCCATTGCTTTCGGCAACGACGGTGATACGCCCGCCGGCGGGGGTGTACTTGTGCGCATTCGAGATCAGGTTGGTGAACACCTGGGAGAGTCGGACCGGATCGGCCCGCAGTGGCGGCAACTCGTCGGCCAGTTGCAGTTCCAGGAGTTGATCTTTCGCTCCCAACGCCGGGGTCAAAGATCGAACCACCTGGCGCAACAGCGAGGCAACCTGCAGCGGCGCGAGGCGCAAGTCGACCTTGCCGGCGTCGAGGCGGGAGAGGTCCAGCAGGTCATTGACCACGGTCACTTCGCGTTCCGCATTGTGCAGGATGATGTTCAGAAAGTCTCGCTGCTGCGTTGAAAGCTCACCGGCGGCGCCATCCAGGAGGAGTTCCACGAAGCCCTTGATGGAGGTGAGCGGTGTACGCAGCTCATGGGACACGAAGGAAGTTGCCGTTCACGACGGCATCGGT
>DHIZ01000003.1:6884-7205 GCA_002404055.1 Chloroflexi bacterium UBA4733 | reverse complement strand
GCCCGTAGGGCGGCCGTGGCCCTCGCCCGGACCGAAGTCAGCCTCGTCGCCGGCATGTTCTTGGTGGGTTGCGCCTACAACTTCTGCTGGCCGCACGACAGCCTCCGACTGCTGGCCCCATCCAGACAGGAACGCAAGTGGCAAGCACGGACCCCGGCGATGGCCGCAGGCCTCACTGACCACTGCTGGACGATGGAAGAACTGCTGCACTACCAGATCCCGCTCCCCGCTTGGGTGGCTGCCAAGCGCCGCGGACGCCCCCCCAAGCCCAAACCGGAGCCTGTGGGCGAGCTGGCCGCATGACCACGGTTGCGTGGGGTG
>DHIZ01000003.1:0-6731 GCA_002404055.1 Chloroflexi bacterium UBA4733 | reverse complement strand
ACCACGGTTGCGTGGGGTGCTACCGATCGTCGCGGCGCGAGTGGGAAAGGTCGCGTGCGGCCCGCTGGACCGCACGCGACCCGGGCCGGCAGGGACTACACACTCTGTAGCATTGCTGCGTCCCACCAGGTTACGGCCCGCGCTATGCCCTTACGTTCCAATCAGGCAATGAGCGAAGGGAAGCTGGCCATGTGTCAAGCCAGGCGCGTCCTCGTGGTGGAAGACGCGCCAGTGCTGCGCCACCTCCTGGTGCTCGTGTTGACCGAAGCAGGCTACACGGTGCATGCTGCCGTCCACGGGCCCTATGCGCTCCAACTCCTCCCCGCAGCCGGTCCTTGCCTGATCCTTCTCGACTTGCGCATGCCGGTGCTGGATGGGCATGCCTTCGCTCGTGCCTACCGAGCCAGAGACGATGCTCATGCCCACATCATCGTCATGACGGCGGAGGCCCGGCCCGCCGAACTCGACGAGATCGCGCCAGAGTCGCCAGGCGCTCGTTGCGTGACGGTCACGATGTCAGCCCGAGATGACTGGCGATCCGGCGGGGTTGCTTTACTTGCCACCGCGCCGCGCCGCCATCGCCTGCGGCCGGCAGCGTCGCGGGCAACCCGTTCTGCGCTTCGGCCGTGGCTACGGCGGCCGGCCCGACCATGCCACGCGTCGGAACGGCGACGCCCAGGGACACCGTCGCTCCGGGCCGCTGGCAGGCGGCTGGAATCGGGATAGCCCCAACCTGACCCACTGTCGTAAAGCACAGGGCGAGCCGCTCCCCGTTCGTCCCCGTCACCTCAACGCGCGTCAACGCCCCAACGCTGGCGCCTTGCACCGTCGCCTGACTGATCGTGACCGTCCCGCCCAGTGGCGCCGTCAGCACGAACTCCGTCGACGCGCCGACTGAGGTCGCCAGCACCGATGCGGTACCGGTGATAGAGGAGGTTGTGGCCAGTGTGGCGGAGACCCACCTCCCGGCGATGGTCTGCTGGCTGACCGACGGCGTCGTCACGATCACTCCGGCGCGCAGTGGGACAGCAACCGGCGCTGCGTGCGCGCCAGTCACCACGTGGATGACCAGCGGCGTCCAGGTTCGTCCCCCATCGAGCGTGCGGAGCAGTTGGCCGCTGGTGAGAGAGACGTCGTGTTGTACCGCCCAGCCGACCGCTGGGGTGAGCACATCGAGTTGCCACACATCCAGCAGGGAGGCGTTCGGGACCACGGTCTGCCAGGACGCACCACCATCGGCCGTGCTGGAGAACTGCCCCTGCTCGATCACCCAGCCGTGCGCCGCGTCGGCGAAGCCCCAGACGAAGCCGCCGTACGTCGTCGGTGAGGTGGCTACCTGCGCGAAGGGCAGGACTGCTCCCCGTTGCCAGGTGCTGCCGCCGTCGTGTGTCCGGTACACCAGAAGATCGCCCTGTAACGTCTCACGGAGCAGCACGAAGAGGCCGTTACCTGGCCCGAAGAATTGCGCGGGGAAGAATTCGAGGCCGCGAGCCTCCGCCACCATTGGCAGCAACGGTAACGCCTGGCCCTGCCAGGTGCGTCCGCCATCATCGGTCCGTAACAGGCCGCAGGTGCAGGCCAGCCAGCCGGTGTGGTCGTCGCGGAAGGCGATGCCGAACTTGTCGCCGGCGAAAGGCAGCGGCCCCGGCGTACCGGTCGGCGTCTCGGCGCTTGCCAGCCGTGTCCAGGTCAGGCCGCCATCCGTGGTGCCGAAGAGGTCGAGCGTCTCCGAGCCCAGGAAGCCGTGGACGTTCGCCATGATCCAACCGTGGTGCGCATCCGGGAAGCTCAAGCCATCGACCTCGCTGATGGCAGATGGCAACGCCAGACGACGGTACGTCCGTCCGCCGTCCGCCGTTTGCAGCAGGGCGCCCTCGTCAGCGACATAGGCGGTGTGCGTACCGGGAACGACGGTGACGACCGAGGCGGAATGTGGTACAACGGTCACCCCGCTTGGTTGCCACGAGTCAGCGCCGTCGGTAGTGAACAGCGGCCGCCCGGTGCTGTCGATGGCGAACCCCGTCTGGCGATCGAACATGTGCAGGGAGACGAGGACGATGCCGCCGCGCGACGGGGAAGTCGCCGCGGTCGCTGCCGATGTGTCGCTCGTCGTGGCCGCCGCTGCGGTGGGGGCTGGCTGTGGGATGTCCGTTACCGCTGGGAGCAAGGGTGCAGGGGCAGTCGGTTGGGGGTGTCCCGCGCTGGCGGTGGAAGCGGATGCTGCCGGAGAGGCCGACACCATGCCGGTCGCGGCGGGCGTGGCTGCTTGCATGCGGGTTGCCTGCCCAGCTTCCGGTCCGACGGTCAGACCAGTCGGCAACACGGAACGACGGCAGCCAGCAGTGATCACAGCGAGGAGGACGAGCAGCAGAGGAAGCCGGATGGTGACTCGCCGCATGCCACCTCCCTGCACCTACCGTTGGCGCTGGCCAGGCCCCGTTTGTTCCCGTACAGTATCGTCTACCGGACGACTTCGGAAGCGAGCGCCGGGCAGAAGCCCCGGTACCGGCGATACTGACCATCAATGTAGCGCATAGCTGGACACTGGTTCATTCGGTGGTCCGGTGGAGGGAGGCGCTCAGGCTTGAGGCGCTGCTGCTGCGCGATGGCCGCTGAGCTGCTTGGTCTCACCAGTGGCACACCGCTGCGCGTAGCATAGGATGACGTGGGCTGGATGAATATGCTACCTGGCAAGACGGTCAAGACCTGAGAAGTCTCGTCGTCATGTCGCCGATCGCTCATTGCCCCCTGATTCGGTATCAGGCGATTGCGACCGTGTAGGTCACGACTTGGCTGCTGTAGTTGAAGACCTGGAGCAGCAGCGGTTCCGTCGTCGAACTGCTGTGTACCGACAACTGCAAAGCGCTGCTGTTCGTCGTGTCACCGAGGCCGGTGGCCTGCCCCGTCGCGCTTCCCAGCTTGATGCCACCCTGGTAGACATTGCAGCCGATGGCATGGGCTTGCCCGGCATCAAACGGCTGATAGGTGAGCGTGACCGTGCGCGGCCCAGCACCAGCACTGGCCAGCAGATAGCTGGCGAAAGCGCCGCCACTCTGGCCGGCGAGCGTGCCGCTCTGGGGCTGACCGGCAGTGATCGCCACTGGCGCGGTGGGAGCGGCGGCACGGGGCGCGGCTCGCAGCAGGGAAGCATAGGGATCGATGGCTGTCAGTTGCTTCTCCGGCGAGCACTCGGCGCACATGAAGCTGCTGCCGGCGGGATAGTGGATCTCGACGTGTAACTGGGGATAGCCGGCGGCGTTGCCGGTGTCGCCCATGACGCCGAGGGGCGTGGTGCTGGCGACGAGTTGATCGGGACGCAGCGCTTGCACGATGGCGTCGTGCTGCAAATGGCAGAAGAACACGTAATAGCCGGCGCTGGCCGGATCACTGCTGAGGAGCCAGACGAAGTTGCCGTAGAGCGGCAGTTGGGCCACGTTGTCGCTGGCGTCGTGGTAGTCCCAGGGTGGTGGGGTGTTGGCGCTGGCGCGGTAGGTCACCTGGGCCTGCAGGGTATTGTCCGAGCGCGTACACACGGCGGCGATCGTGCCGTGCAGGGGCGCAAACACCGTGGGCAGGCTGGCGTTGTCGCTCGGATAGAGATCAACACCATCGTGAGCGCGCAGCGCCGTGCTGCCGCGATGATTCCAGGGGTAGAGTTGCCCTTCGCGCAGGCCATGCCAGTTGTCCTGCAAGGGGGTCTCGAAGCTACCGTCCACCAGGGGGAAGACGAGGGGCAGCGGGTCAACGTAGGGGTTGATCGTTATGCCGGCGGCACTCGCCGTCCCAGGCAGCAGCAGCGTTCGGGCGGTCGCGCCACCAAGCAGCAAGAGGTCGCGACGGGAGAGGGCGAGGTCGGCTCGCACGAGTCGGCTCCTTTCAGGGGCAGCTATCGTCACAGTGGCCGGGCGAGGGGGCCATTCCTGAGCACACGTCTCAGGGTACCCGACCACCCACGGCCATGTCTCATCGGGTGTGGGAACAGGTGTGGGATTCACTGTGGGAACCGGTGGAAAACTGCGAGCCGTGGCGGGACGGGCGAGGTGCTCTCCCAGAGGGAATGGGAACACATGCCACGGTTCGGGACGTCTCGCAACCATCTCTTAATCAGCTGGTTCCGGGTCCGAGTCCCGGGTGGCTCACCCTATTTCCCTCTGGGAAGGGTAGATTAATTCGATGGAGGACAGGCCCCGGGCGGTGTGATGACCGCCATTCTCGCTGAACCTCTGTGGCCTTTCGGTTGTGCCTGGAAGCGCTGCGCCAGCCTATGGGACCCGGTGATAGCCGGTAGCCAGTATCGTCCCTCGCTCATGTCGCCGCGAGCCACGCCGTGTACGATACAGGACAGCATGGGAGGAGTTCAGCGTGACCGCGGCCCTTCGTTCTGGTTCGCCCTCCGTCGCCGGGTGGGATGGCCGTGGGGCGGTCTTGCCCTGCCCGCTGCCAGCCGGCGCCTCCACCATTCCTGCCGCCCTTGAGCAGGCGTGTGCCCGCATGGCGCCTCGCCTGAGAAACCCCCAGCGTTACATCGCCCAGGGGGTTCGGCTGGCGACCGGCAAGTGCGCCTACGGCCGCATGCGCTTGCCACCTGACCCCGGCAAGCCCCACGCCTCCAAGGCGCAAGTCACGCTCAAGATTGATTCCGCTACATGCCAGGTGCTGGTCGAAGTTGGCGGTTACGTACCTGAGCCGCCACTGGCTGCTCCAGTTGCCACGCCACCAACATTGCCGCCGCCCTTCGCACGAATGCCGGCCGCCCCACCGCGCTGTCTACCTTGTCCTCGCCCGCGGCCAACCCTGAAGTGATGAAATGGCCCTGGGGACGCGGCCCGCTCGTTGAAAAACAAGTGAACGGCTGGTATTCTCCTGCTATTCATCTGTCGATCAGTTTCCGCTCACAGTGCCGAGGGGAGTGACGATGGCGTCCGAGGTTGGCCCCCAACTCCAAACTGTGGTCCGGGTGGCGCTCGGGCTGATTTTCCTTGTCTCTGCCGCGGCAAAGCTGCGAGATCCCAGCCGCTTCGTCCGGGGCGTTCTCGCCTACGCGCTGTTGCGTGGCTCGCTGGCGCGCCTGTATGGACGGATGCTCCCGTTCGTCGAGTTAGGCACGGCACTGCTCCTGGCAACGCTGGCGGCGGCCGGTGTGACACTGCGATCCCCAGGTATCGCGCATGCGGATTGTTCCGGGTGCACGTTTACCTGCTTTGACGGGACGAATACCTGGTGCTGCTCCTACAACCTCGGCACGTGCCCAAGCGCGGCGTGCCCCAACACCTGTTAGCAGGCTGGTGTCCCTCAACGCGTCCGAGCTGATGGCGCTAGGAGTCTGTCTGAGTTGCCAATTATCTTCCGCCAAGCTATGCGATTCTCAAGCTGGCACTTATGATCGTTGCGTTTGTTGCTTGTCAGGATTGAAGAAGTAATGAGGATTCCGTGCAACTCAGACAGACTCCTAGCGCCATCGGCCTTGGACGCGTTGCTCGGCGGTCATTCCCGTAGCCACCCGCTGCCACGTCGCCGTGTCTTGAGCGCCCTGCTCGGCGGATTCGCTGCGGCCTCGCTCGGTGGTTGTGCGGCGCCTTTAGGGTTGCGCCTTGCCATGTCCCGGCCGGCACCGGTGACGCTGCCCCTTGTGGTCGCCGGCAGTTACCTCACCTTTCAGCCGGCCGGCGTCGGTGCCACCGTGGTGCACGACGAGGTTCGAAAGTGGGCAGCGGCGGCCGAGGCGACACTGGCCGATCACGCGCGCATCCGGATGCCGGTTCGGGCCGTCGACCTGCGGCTGTCGGTGTGGAGCTATGCCACGCAAACCACGGCCGCCAGGGCGGCCGACCAAGCCCTCTATTTCGGCACCCACCCGATCCTGTGGCGGCTGCGCGCCGGGGCAGTGCTAGCGGACCTGCAGGCGCAGGTGGGCCGTGAGAAGCGGTACACCGACCGGCTCCATCCCAACGCGCTCGATTGTCTGCGCTGGCAGGGTACGCTCGCCGGATTGCCGGTTGCGCTCTGGCCGGCGCTGCTCGCTACCGACGCCAGCCTGCCGGCACCGCCGATGCGGTGGACCTGGGAGGACGCGGCCGCCATCCCGACCGGGGCGGGAGCGTGGCCCATGCAACTGCTCCCCGAGGCGCCGCCGTTGGAGTCGTGGCTCTGGCCGCACGGTGCCGCGCTGGCCGACGTAGGCCAACGGCAGGTGCAGCTCGATCAGCCAGCGGCGGTGACAGCGCTGGCCGACTACGGCGCCGCCTTCGGGCCGGCCGGGGTGGGGAGGTTGAGTCCGCCGCCAGGTGGCGACCTGCGACCTGAGGAGCGCGCCGCCTTCCTCTCGGGCCCCCTGCTCGGTGAACCGTCGTCCATCGTCCAGGCCTGGTCCGGGGGGGCGATCGCGGTGCGCGATCAGCAGGTGCGGAGCCGCCTCGTGGGAGCCTGGTTCCCCCCGGGTGAGTGGCCCCCACTCGAGCCCGCTCCCCACCGCTGGCGAGACGGCGTCGGGTCCGTACGCCGGCTGGCTCCACCCGGCGCGACGCGTAGCGGCCTGCCGGTCATCGCCTACGGCGTCGGCATTCATCGGGACGCTGCCTACCCCGACGCCGCCTATCAGGCCGCGTTGGCCCTGCAGGACACGGCGCCGGCGTTCCTGCCGTATGCGCCCGCCACCGACGACCAGCGCCCGTCCCGTCTCCGGGAGCGCTGGGATGCGCTCGATGCGGCGCAGGCGTCCGCCCTGGCGGCAA
>DHIZ01000004.1:10177-29087 GCA_002404055.1 Chloroflexi bacterium UBA4733 | reverse complement strand
CAACACCCGCAGCATGACAGATAGGGTACCCGCCCCTACGGCGCTCGATCGCTTGCGGAGCGCTACGGCACAGCCATCGCGCGGGGAGGCCAGCGTTCCCATCCCGCTATACTGAGGTTCAAAAGCTAATAATGGCAACAGCGTGGAGGGTGCGGCAGCATGGCGACACCCATCCTGGAGGGAACCGCCGAGTTCGTGCGCAATACGCAGGCGGCGCTGGCCTTGCTGCACGCCTCCGATCCAGAACGAGCGACCTTAGTCCTGGACCACATCCAGACCGTTACCGGTTTGGGCCGGCGAGAGTTCTGGCGTCTGGGCCGCACCACCCTCTACGGGCGTGACTGGCAGGCGCTGACCCGGCCCGTCGATTTCGCCTGGGTGGACCGGCGGCAGCGCCACTGCTTTGTCGCGCCGTCGGTCTGGCAACTGGCGCCGAATGACGACGCGGCGCTGCGCCGCTACGCCGCCGTCCTCGTTCACGAAGCCGCGCACCTGTACCTGAATACGGAAGACGAGGCCGCCTGCAACGGCGAGATGCATGCCACGCAGGCATTGCTGGCCGGGCACGACGTCAGCTAGCACACCTGCCTGACCACCGGGACCGCCTACTGCGGCGTGCTGCGCGCCAGAGCCGCACAGAGCAGATTCCCCACCAGCTTCAGCGTGCCGCTGTCGTGGATAGTGACGTGATCATGGACCATGGCGTCCCTTCACGGCTGCAACTAGCTCAGCAGTTGATCGCTCAACGTGACGCCACGCGCTGCCAGGGCCTCGCGGACGGCGGCGACACCGTCGCTCTGCACGATCGCCAGCGTCGCTATCTCCGGCACGGGCGTTATGAGATGCCGAACCGTCGCGTCCGCGAGCAGATCGACCAGCGTGGCCGGCTGTTCGACCTGCAGTATGGTCGCGCCAACCAGCGCGCTACGGCCCCAGTCCTTGGCCCAGCGCTGGATGAGGGTCGTGAGCTCCGGCGGCAGCGGATCGCGCCCATACGCGAGGAACACGGCCAGCACGTCTTCCTTCGTCAACCCGGCTCGCGCGGCGCGGCGCAGGCTCTCCGGCGTCACGCGCAACGGAGCCGGCGGCTCCCCTTCCACGAAGGGCTGCAAGGCGCGCAGGACAAAGATGCTGGGCGCCTGTTCCTGCAGCGTAATCCGGCCGCTCGCGTCGATAGTGAAGGCGGGATGGGCCTGCTCGTTTGGACCTTCGCTGATGGCTGCAAGCTTGTCGCGTTCCAGTAAGGTGCGCTCGATCGTCGCGAGGGCAGGCGCAGCGATGATGGCGGCGGTGGGCGTGACGCGCCGCCCCAGCAGCGGTACGAGCGCCGGGTCGGCAACGAGGGCATCCAGCGTCGGGACGTCGGCGGTCTGAAGGAGGGCCATCCCCCGGCGGATCACCACGCGCTCTTGCTCGGCCCCCCACTCCTCGATGGAGCGGCGCACGTTCTGGGGCAGCGGCGCCGTGCTGATTTCCTGCAAGAACTGCAGGACGCCAGCCGTATCCCAGCCGGCGCGGCGCGCCCGATACAGGGAATCCCGGCTCAAACGGTACTCTCCCGCCTGCTCCAGGCGCACGCGGTCAGCGACCTGGTCCAAACGGAAGAGCACGCTTTCTTCCGTCGGTTCGAAGGCGAACAGTTGGAAGTTGGGCTGGATGACCACGTTGGGTGTGGCCGGTGTGGCCTCTTCCAAAGTCCCGCCCCGCACGAGTTGGGCGCCATCGGCCGTGATGCGGAGGGCGATGGGCCGCTCGTCCCGGTAGCCAAGATCGACGACGCCCAGCCAGCGCAGCGCCTGGGTGGCGACAATGCGGATGAAGCCGGCCTCCACGCGCTCCCAACCCGCGGCTTCGGCGGAGGTCTGCTCAAAAATCCAGCCCGGCTCATTTTCACCAGCGTAGGGATTCGGATCCTGCGCGTAGCCGTAGGCGTATTTCGTGCTGTGCCAGCTTCGCGGCAGGAGGAACTCGTAGGCGCTGCGGCGGAGGCGGTCCACCAGATGATCGAGGCTGATCCAGCGCTCCGCCGGCAGTGCGGCGACTTCGGCAATGATGCGTTGGCGTGCCGTGGCCACCAGCGGTGGCGCCGGCCGCCGCCCGCCGGGCGTCCTGACGGTGAGGCCCGGGATGGTGAACACCTCGCCCCAGAGTGGCGTGCGGCAGTAGGCATCGAAGAGTTGCCGCCGGCGCGCCGCCCGCGGCTGCGCGAGAAAATCCGCGGCGCCCCCAGTCAGCCGCAACTCGCCCGGTCGCACCACCAGCAAGCGGAGTTCCTCGGCCAGCGCGCGCAGCCAGGGGAGGTAGCCAAGGTCGCTTTCCGAACGCGCCGCCGCCACGTCCTCCTGGACCCGCAGCAGGCTGTTGATCTGGAGGAGCGACCGCTTGACGATCTGCCCGGCCTTTGTGACCGGAATGCCCCCCTCGCCCGCCAGGCTGAGCAGCACGTAGACGTCGCGCAGGACAGCCGTCGGCTCGGCCGGATACGCCAGCGCCGGCGGCTGCGTCGTTACCACCGGCAATTCGACAGTGGGGAGATGCTCCAGGACGGCATCGGGGATATACAGGCGGTAACCGGGCTGGCTCAGTTCCATGCCACCACTAATGCCGGGGTTGCTGCTGTAGGCCAGGCCAAGCACACCCAGACGGGCCACAAGATCGGCAAAGTTGCGCGAGTCGCGGCTCCAGGGCGACCCCTTCACCTCCTGACGGCCACCCCAGGTGTCGCGCGGCCGCGTCGGCGCGTCGATCAACCCTTCCTGAACGAGTTGTCGCTGCAGGTGCGCCGTTGGCGCGGTCCCGCCGAGCAACACCAGCTGGTCGACTAGCGCTCGCTCTGCCGGCGATAGCTCCTCGAGCGCCTGCCTGATGCTGACCGCGCTGAACAGCACCGGCGTCAGCACGGTCAGCAGCGCCTCGGAGCCCTTGCCTTTGTGATCAAGGCCGCGGGAGCGCGCCATCTGCTGGCGGGCGGAATGCGCGTAGGACCGTAGGACACCCTCGGCGCTGATATCCATCAGCGTCCCTCGGAAAAGCTGGGCGGGTGTCCAGCGCGCGTCATCTCCGTTGTCAGCCGCTCCACCGCCCCCGGCTCGACAGCGATCAGGCGGGGAGAGAACGTGTAGATGATCGCTGAGCCGAGCGAGGTGGTGCGCAACAACTCGGGCAAAAGGTAGTCGTCGTCTAGTTCGATCAAGGTGAGATCGTCGTAGAGTCGCACCTTTCCATAGCCTGTCCACCAGCGATCAAGCGTCGATTGCATGGTCGCCGGCAGGGACTGCCCGGCGTGACCCTCCAGGAGACGCACCAGCAGCGGGCCGTCGACACCCTGCGCAAACAAGTCCCGCACCCGTTCCGGTCTCAGGCGATAGCGCAAGCCCTCCGGCGAGACGTGCATCAGTTCAGCGCCTCGCTGAAAGAGGGTATATGCTCCGCCATCGGACAGCCCCGCCGGAACCTGGATGGTCAGGTCATCCCCCAACTGCACCCGAACGCCGGCGCCGGCCACCGCATCGAGCGAGCGCACCCGGAAGGCGTGCGGACCGTCCGCGTTGCCGGCGAGGTCGATCATGCCGACCCAGGACAGGACGCCGGCAAAGACGGCGTCGACGAACCGGCCGTAGAGGTGTTGCCAGCCGGCGGGTGTGGTCAGGTCAAGCGGCTGGTCAGGCTGCTGATGATCGGATATCCACCAGGTGGGGCGATCGCCTCCGCCAACCTGGGCAAAGGATAGAGCCTGCACGTGAAATGGCGCCCACAGACGGAGCGATTCCCGAAAGGCGCGATAGTCATACCAAACATCGCGTGGCAGCCTGTCGACCGCGCGCAGCAGGAGCATGCGCAATTGCGCGGCCTGGTTGAGGAGCGGCGTGGTCTGCCCGAAGTAACCAAGGTGACAGTGCAGTTCGAGCGGCCCCCCCTCACCCAGCAGGCGCCGCAGTTCGCTGAGGAAGTGGGGCGCAGCGAGACAGGCCACGTAGACCTGCCGCCGCACCACCGGCGACAGTGTGCAGAGGTTGAGCACGCGCTCCGACTCCGCTGTCAGGTGGTCGTCCACGTCGATGATCTCCAGGGTCAGGGCCATGTGCAAGGCCAGTGTGACAAAATCGGGACTGCGTCCCATGCGCTGCGCCTGGCGTTGCCGTTCCTCCTGGCCTAGCATGGGCGGGATCGGCGCCAGGCGCACCTTCCGGTAGGGCGTCGCATACGCGGCCTTCGCTGCGCCGGCCTGCTGAGGAATCACCACCGACCAGAACGCCGGTACAGCGCCCCGGTCGGCATTCGGCGCCTCCGGGTCCGGCCGCGTTGGAACGGTCCTCGCCTGCGCCTCATGGGCCAGCACCAGCAGCCCTTGCAACAGGTCCAACCCCGTGCCCGATGGCGGCGCGAGCGGCGGGTCCCCGTCCAGCGGCCGGGCCAGAGCGGGCAACCTGCCGAGCCGCGCGGTGACGGCCACGGGGATCGCGAAGGTTGCCGTCGGCGAGCCGTAATACTGCACGATGCCGACCAGGGCCTGCGCCAGGAGCGCTGCCACCGATGTGGAGGTCGCCGCGCCGCCAAGGACTTGGACCGCCGTTTTCACGGTCTCAGTGGTAGCGAGGTCCGGGCCCAGTACGTCGATGCACAGCAGGGTAAGCAGTTCGTCGGGACTCAGGCGGGCCAGGGTGGCATCAATGTTTTCCGGCGTGGCCAGCGCTTCGGCAAGCTGCCGGCTCAGGTCGGCCTTGGTGCGCCCGGTGGGACGCACACCCCGACGGCGCGCGACGTCACGCAGGTCCGTCATGCTGAAGAGGTTGAGCAACTTCGCCAGGTCATCGGCAGTCCTCGGCTCGTCCGGCAAACCAGAGGCATCAGCGTCATCGTCATCAGCGAAGTCGTCGAGGTCGAACGCCGGTTCCGGTTGACGTTTGCCAACCGCTGCTTGCGCCGGCGGCACTTCCTGGGTAAAGGCAGCCGGCTGGCGCAGCCAGTGCAACAGTAGCGCGGCTCCGTGTGTACAAAGGGTCGGCTGCCGACAACTGCAGGTGCATTGCACCTTCCCGCCTGGGGCCGTGATGCTGGGCTCGTCGATCCGCTGCCAGGCGCCCCGCACCGCGCCGGTCAGCGTGCTCAGACCAGCCACCGACTTGATGACGTGGCCGGAGCGCTGCCAGTTGTCGGCGCGTGTGAACGCGGCGGCGCCGCAGAACTGCTGCACGTCCCCTTCGTCCAACTGCAGCGGGAAGAGTCGGGAGGCCACTAGCCGGCCACGCGGCGCGTCGGGAAGGCCAGCAGCTTGCCGAGCTGACCCTCCGGCGATGCCGCTTCGCTCTCCGGTTCGTCCGGCGCCTGGGCAATGCGTCGCGTTGGCACATAGGCGGGCAACTCATCCTCGTACAGGATCTCGTAGCGGTAGCCCTGCTCGGTGAGGAACATCTGGCGATTCGCCGCAAAGTCCTGATCGCGCGTGTCGCGCGTCACCAGGGAGTAGAAGTGGGCCAGCAGTCCATCCGTTTTCGGGCGCAGGATGCGGCCCAGCCGCTGCGCCTCTTCCTGCCGCGAGCCGAAGGTGCCCGACAGTTGGATGGCGACATTGGCATCGGGCAGATCGATGGCGAAGTTCGCCACTTTGGAGACGATGAGCAGGCCAATCTTGCCGGTTCGGAAGGCGTCGTAGAGCTTCTCCCGCTCCAGCGTGGGCGTTTTGCCGGTGATCAAGGGCGCCTGCAAGCGCGCCGCCACCTTGTCCAACTGGTCGAGGTACTGGCCAATCACCAGCACCTGATCGTCACGGTGCTTCGCCAGCACCTGATCAAGCGCCGGCAGTTTGGCCGGGTTCTCGGCGGCGATGCGGTACTTCTCGCGTTCCTCGGCGATGGCGTACTCCAGCCGCAACTCTTCCACGAGTTTGAGCCGCACCTCGTGGCACTCGGCGGTGGCGATCCAGCCCTGCCGCTCCAGGTCTTTCCAGGGCACGTCGTACTTTTTGGGGCCGATCAGGGAGAACACGTCGGTCTCGTGGCCATCTTCGCGCACCAGGGTGGCGGTCAGCCCCAGGCGACGGCGGGCCTGGATGTCGGCGGTGACACGAAAGACCGGCGCCGGCAGGAGGTGGACCTCGTCGTAGATGATTAGTCCCCAATCGTGCTCATTGAACAGCGCGAAGTGGGGGAATTCGGCCCGCCGGTTGGGACGGTAGGTGAGCACCTGGTAGGTGGTGACGGTGATCGGCCTGATCTCTTTGCGTTCGCCGCTGTACTCGCCGATCTGGTCCTCCGGCACCCCGGTCTTGTCGACGATCTCCCGCATCCACTGGCGCGCGGCCACGATCGACAGCGTGAGAATCAGCGTGTGACACTGCAACTCGGCCATGATGCCCAGGCCAACCATCGTCTTGCCGGCGCCACACGGTAGCACGATCACACCGCTGCCGCCGCGCGCCGAGCCTGCGGCGTAGAAGATGTCGGCCGCCTCCTGCTGGTAGTGGCGCAAGGCGAAGGGCAATTCCGTGTAGAAGCCGTGCTTGCGCAGGACGATTTCCAGCGGCGCGCCACTGACGTAGCCGGCCAGGTCTTCCGCCGGGTAGCCGAACTGCACCAGCGCCTGCTTCACCGGCCCGCGCTGCGCCGGATCGATGATCAGACTGCCGTCGAGATAGCGCCCTTTGAGCAGCGGCGCCAGGCGCTTGTGGTGGACGATCTCCATGAGCAGCGCTGCGTCGTCGGAGACCAGCCGCAACTCGTCCTCGACCTTGATCAGCTTGACCCGGCCATAGCGGGAGACGTAGTCGGCGATGTCCGCCCGCACGTTGCCGGTCAGATCGTACTTGCCGAACCGTTCCAGCGCCTCCACGATGGCCGGCGCGTCCATGCCGGCCGCCGCGGCGTTCCAGAGCGACAGCGGTGTGATGCGGTAGGTGTGGATATGTTCCGGGCTCTTCTCCAACTCCGCGAAGCGCGCCAGGGCATCCCGCGCCTCTTCATAGCGCGGGTTATTGACCTCCAGCAGCACAGTTTTGTCACTCTGGACGATGAGCGGGTTGTTTGGATCATACATAGCGCCTCTATCATGCCCGGAATTGGAACGGAGGGCAAGTGGCAGGAAGCGCCACCGGCGCGCTGGTAGGACTTACCCCATAAGAGCAAGTAGTATCCGGTCCCGTGGTATCATCGGCGTACACACAAATTGGAGTTCGATGTGCGGCACGTAGGGGTGAGAACGTTGCGGGAGCACCTGAGCCAGGTGCTTGCCGACGTGGAAGCAGGTGAGGTTGTGGTTGTGACGAAAGCCGGGCAGCCGATGGCCAAAATCGGGCCTGTGCAGCCCGTTGCGCCGCCGGAAGTACGCCGTCTCCTTGAGTCAGGGCGAGCAACCTGGGGGGGGCAACCCTTAGAACCCCTCGAAGCTGTGGCTATCGCACCTGGACCTCCCGTAGCAAACATCCTGCTCGACCAACGTGGTGATCGTGGCGATGCTCTATCTTGAGAGTAGCGCGCTCGAGAGTAGCGCGCTCGTCAACGTGTGCAGAAGCGGTACCGACCAGCTGTGAGGGATGCTAGCGATGAGCGCCGACCGAAGGATTGGGGTCGAGGATTGCACTGGCGCGGACGAAGACGTCTCTGTTCACTTCATGACTGCCGAGGAAGCATGGTCGAGTTTCGATTCAGCCGCGCAGTATTACGTGCAGATGAGTGGACAGGAATTCATCAGAGCCTACGACTCGGGGGAATTTGACCACGACCCGGAACGCCTCGAGGTCTCGCGCGTGGCCATGCTTCGTCCAATTGGTCGCTAGGACGCCGAAAGACGCCGTGGACGCGTTTGCCACTGCCTATCAACAGGCGATTGGCTGCCTTGTCCGAGCCCGGCTGAATGTTGAGGGCTATCGGCCCATTGACCTCCCATACCGAGCGGACATCAATGGTGGCCGCTTTGTTCCCATCGGTCGTGGTTCCCCGCTTGGCTTGGTCGTCGTCGTGCGCTACCGGCTCTGGAACGAAGTGAGTTCCAGACACAACTGGGGCGTTCGCGTCGCGAGCTATGAGTACACACTGACGGACCAGTCCGGACGAGAGGTCATTGCCTTCCACTGGGACCCGCTCGGGAGGGGATCAATCGTTGCCCCCCATCTGCACCTCGGCGTGGCCGCTGGAGATGTTTGGAGGCCTCTCGCCCAGGCGCATATCCCAACCGCGTCACTCTCCCGAGTACCGCAAGGCCCTACAACTCGCCCCTGACCTCGCCGTAGAAGTCGCGTCGGAGTACCAATATCAGCCGGGCCTGGACGAGAAGGCCCGCCGCTATCTCCGCTTCGGTACACGGCTGGTGTGGGTGATCTGGCCGCGCCACCAAACGGTCGATATCTGGCATCCGGGCGACACCGCATCGACGACACTTTCCCTCGACGACACGCTCAACGGAGAGGACGTGGTACCGGGGTTTCGCTACCCCGTCGCCAGCCTGTTCGCCTGAACCTCATCACAGCCAAGCATTGTGATCGGGTACCTGCGCGCCGGAAACTCGCTGACGCCGCCTGGCATCGGCATCGGTCAGTTACGATTGTATGTACCCACAGTTGGCGCCACGGGCAACCTTCCCCGGTGGTCCCGCAGGAACAGGGCGGCGAGCACGTTGGGGAACGAAGGAGCGATGCTATGAGCGATGCAGACCTATCCAGGCTTCAAGCGTTGCTTGAAGCCGGCAACACTCTTGATCCCGAGAGCGCCCGGATGTTAGTAGCGGAGACTCGTCGCCTGCGCGCGCTGGTAAGCGAGCACCTCACGGTTACTATTCGTCCCATCGCCGCACAGGGGACAGAACCCGCGCAGGCATGGTTCTGGACGCCGGAGTGGCAGCAGAGGGAACGTGAGGCCGACGAGGACATAGCTGCCGGCCGTCTCACATATTTTGATGATGCCGAGTCGCTGCTGGCCTATCTCGAGAGGGAGCGGTAACTGAAGTACGAGATTGATGCCAGCTTTGAGGCCGACTACGGGCACCTTTCGCCCCGGGAGCGACAGTTATTCAGAGACGTGATTCGCCTCATTAACGAAGCGTATGGCCATCGTGGCATCCAGTCTCTCCCGCGCTGGCCGGCGCGGTTGCGAATACGCCAACTCTCCGATCATCCAGGCATCATCGTCAGCAGTCCTTTACCCTGAAGGAACCCTGGCACAGTCGCGGCTACCGGGAGTACGCATACGTGACTTGCACCGTCGCCCGCACGCTCAGTTGCCCCTGCTGGATCGGCACTGCCACGCTGGCGGCAGCGGCCTGCGGCTGCGGGCCGGACGTCACCGGACCGCCGCTACTCTGCTCGGTCACGCTGTACGCGCCTGCCAGCTTCACCCCGGTCGCCTGGGCAATGGCGCCTGCTTTGCCGGCCGCCTGTTGGACCGCCGCTGCCAGGGCTTGCTCCTGCAGGGCAGTCGTATCCTTGATGCCAAAGCTGATGTTGACATTGCTGTTGGCGCCGGCCCCCACCACCGCATCCAACACCTTGGCGGCATCACCGACGACGTTGACCGTCACCCTTACCGAGTTATCGACGCGATAGCCGGTGATCGTGGAGCTCCCGGTGTCGCTGCGCACCTGCGAATAGACCGGGCTGATCGAAAAGTTGGTGGTCTGGACGTCCTTGTCGGCGACTCCCGCCGCCTTGATGGCGGCGATAACGGCCGTCATCGTCGTGCTGTTGGCGTCTGACGCCTGCCTGGCCGTCGCCGCCTGCGTGGTCACACCGGCAGATACGTAGGCAACATCCGGCGCTGCTGTGACCGTGCCGCTGCCGGACACCACGATACCGGCAAACGGATTGGTGGCCGTTCCCGGCGTGACACTCTGGGCCGCCGCTACCGGCACGAGCGGTGCACCCATGCCGCTTCGCGCTGCTACACCGCCAAGCAGGACCGCTACACCCACCACGGGAATAAGCAGAGAATTCCTGAAGCGCATCGTTATCCTCCAATGTTCTACTATGCACCGGAGCCGCGCGGCTGGCCGGCGCATCCGACGCTGGCCGTTACTGACGAAACGGTCGCGGCGAGCCAAAAGTTCCCGTTGGTGCGACGGCCAGACAAACGAAGGGCAGCAACGTGTCATACACTCTACGGCATAGCCCGCGATCAGCCGCCGCCTATCATGCAGCCCTGGCGGCGTACCGGGCGGCGCCCTTTCGCCCGCCCGCGCTCGCCGGCCGGGTTTACCCGGCAGAGCGGGAAGCCCTCGCTGCCCAACTGGATGGCTGGCTGACGGATGCGCTGCAGCGCCTCCCGGAGCCGACGGTCGCCGGTCCGCTCAAGGGCGTCGTGTGCCCGCATATCGACTACGGCCGGGGCGCAGAGATTTATGCCGATGTCTGGTTGCCTGCGGCGACAGCAGTGCAGGAGGCTGACCTGATCATTGTCTTCGGTACCGATCACCGTGGCAGCGCCGGCAGTATCACGCCGACCTACCAGCGCTACGCCACACCCCTGGGGATTGTTCCCAACGATACAGCGGTGCTGGACGCCCTCGTGGACGCGCTGGGCGAGGAGGCCGCCTTTGCCGAGGAGTTGCACCATCGCGACGAGCACTCCATCGAACTGGCAGTTGTCTGGCTACAATATCTGCTGGCAGGCCGCACCACGCCGGTGGCGCCGATCCTTACCGGCTCCTTCCACCCCTTTACCCAGGGCGCGGACGATGCTGCCCGCTTCGCACCGTTTCGCCAGGCGATCAACGCCCTGCAGGACGTCACACAGGGAAGGCGCGTGCTGGTGGTCGCCGCTGCGGACCTCGCCCACATGGGCCCGGCTTTCGGCGACCGTGTGCCGCTGAATGAATCGGCCAGGCGGCGCATCGCTGCTGACGACAAGGTGCTGCTCGACGCTCTGTGTACCGGCGACCCAACAGCGTTCTTGCAGCCACTGCAAGCCGACCACGACGCGCGCCGTATCTGCGGCCTGCCGCCCGTGTACCTGGCGCTGCGTTACCTGGCAGGCGCGCGTGGCAACGTGACCAGCTACCGCCAGTACCCGGCCGACGCCACCTTCGGGTCACTGGTATCGGTGGCGGGCGTGCTGCTGGCGTAGCAGCAGGTAGTGTCGCGCCGAAATAGTCAGCACTCAGCGAAGCGGCTGACCAGAATCAATAGCTCCTCCAGGTCGAACGGCTTCGCCAGATACCCCTCGGCCTGGATCTGCGAGGCGCGCTCGGCGGCGTCGCGCGCGGCAGTCACGACGATGATGGGGGCGTGGGGGGCGGGCGTCGCGTGATAGGCGCGTGAGAACTCCCAGCCATCCATCACCGGCATCCGCATATCGAGCAGAATCACGCCGGGCCGTTCGCGCTGGATGCTTTCCAGCGCCTGGGCGCCATCACCGGCCGTGACGACGGAGTATCCTTCGTCGACCAACGCAACGCTGACAAACTCTCGGATGCTTTCATCATCGTCTACCACCAGAACCGGTCGAGACGTTGCCATATCACCCTTTCGTCGCAGTCACCGCAGCCGCGGTACCGCCTGTGGCACGCCGAACAGGCGACCGTCCTGGCCTCGGTCACGCCCTCCCCGGCAGATTCACCGCCAGGAACATATTGTAGACACTTTCGCTGGAGACTCGTTCCCGACTGCAACGGCGGCGAGCAGGACATACCCTCCCTGAACGAAGCCAGTGTAAACAGGCGGGCGCAATTTCAATGCCGGAACGACAGAGGCGCGCCGAAGCCGTGGGCGCCAGTCCGCTGGTATCCTGGCTAGAGCATGCGCGTCGTCAGAACAGGCAGAGATGGTGTAGGAGCGGAGGACAGGGATGCAACGCACGGGGAGGCCGGCAGTTACCACGCGCGGCCCGCTCAATCTGGCCGAACTGGTGGAGCACGGTCTGGTCACCCTCACCGAGCTCTGCCTGGCCGACTCCCAGGCCCTGCTGGCCGTCGAGCTGGAAATGCTGGGGCAGCTTGCGGCCAGCGAGGCGCAACTGCCCGGGTCGGCAACGGCTCGCCAACGTCTCCTTGGCTACGCCGCGGAGCCTGGCGTAGGCGACGTACACGACTATGTCGAACGGCGTCTGGTCACCGAGTATCTGCTCGCCACAGGTGTGGACGCTGTGGTGACCGCGCTCGTCAAGAGTGCTCCGCTCTACTCCCACATCGCCCGCGATGCCACGCTGGTGGCGATACCCGGCGACATTGCCCCGGAGGCCATCGTCCATCGTCTGACCTCCTGCCCCCGCGTCCTCCTGTACGGTTTGGATGCCGGCGGGCTGGAGTTGCACGGTCGCCTCTTCCAGCGCGTCGTTGCCGTGGACGCCGCCGACTGGCCGGAGGCCGCGCTCTTGCGGGCCGAAGGCGCCGCAACCGCTGAGCCGTCCGATCTGCACGTCCTGTTGGCGAGCGCGCAACCTGGCCGACTCCCGCGAGTTGCCAGGCCGGCAGTTCCTGCCGCGCCGACGGTTCAGCCCAGCGTCGCCGAGCGCCGACGGGCCCGGCGTATGCGCCTCAACGGAATCGAATAGCCGGCGATGGCAACCGCCAAGGCCCCTGTCGACAACGACGCGACACTCGCCGTCAACCGCCGGGCCTATCACGACTATTTCATCGAGGAAACCTATGAGGCCGGTCTCGTCCTGACCGGCACGGAAATCAAGTCACTGCGCAGCGGCAAGGCGAACCTGCGCGAAGGCTACGCGCGCCCCCGCCAGGGCGAGATCTGGCTGCTCAATGTACACATATCGCCATACGAGCAAGGCAACCGCTATAACCACGAACCGACGCGGGACCGCAAACTGCTGCTCCACCGCCGGCAAATCACCGACTTGATGGTCAAGGTACAGCGCAACGGCCTGACGTTGGTGCCTTTACGACTGTACCTCAAGCACGGCCGCGCCAAACTGGAACTGGGTCTGGCCAAAGGCAAGAAGCAGTACGACAAACGCGACGCCATCGCCGAACGCGACGCCAAACGTGACCTGGATCGCGAACTGAACCGGCGCGACCGCTAGTGTCGCCTGATGTTGTGCGGCCCGACGTCGACCTCTGCAGCCTGCTGTTTCGCTGGAGACCAGGCCGGCCACCCGCTCCGATGCATGGCCGCCACCTGCATGCCGCCTTCCTCGCCTGGGTTGCCGAACGCGACGCCGGCCTGGCGACGGAACTCCACCGGCCCGGCCAGCAGCGGCCGTTCACGGTGGCGTTGCTGCCAGCGAGCGCCGTTGACGGAAGCGCAGTTCGCTGCACCCTCCTGGATCGTCGCCTTATCACACTGATCCGCGCCCAACTGGCTGCCTCACAGGGGACGCTGCGCCTCCGACTGGCGTCGTCCGACTGCCTGCTCACCGCGGTGCATCTGGACGGCTGGTCACGCAGCGCAACATGGGAGGAACTCACTGCAATGGCCGGTATCCAACCGGACATCCGCCTGGTGTTTGTCACGCCGACCTGCTTCAGTCAGGATATTCCCGGAGAGCGGAAACGGCTGGCGCTCTTCCCGCAGCCGGGCTGGCTCTGGGAGAGCTGGTCGCGGAAATGGCAGCACTTCGGGCCGGCGCTTCCCGGTCTGGACGTCGCCGCGCAAGAGGCGGAGCGCTGGTTGCTCGTGTCGTCATACCAGTTAGCGACGCAGACGCTCGATCTCGGTAACTTCCGCCAGAAGGGCTTTGCCGGTTGGGTGGAGTTTGCCTGGCAACCGGGCGTTCCCGCCGATGTTGCCCAGCGGCTGTGCCTACTGGCAGCCTTCGCCACCTTCTCCGGTACCGGCTACAAAACGGCAATGGGGCTTGGCGTGACACGGCGCGCCTGAGCGGCAGCGCCTCATCCATGCAAAACGTTGGCATCTACGCGCGGGGCTGGGTATACTCGCAGGTGTTCGACTCGACTTCGGGTGGAGTGGGGCTTGCCGCAGTGTGCAGGCGGCGTGGCACGCGACGTGCGTACCGCTTCTGGCGGTAGGCGGATGAGCAATCGAGGGGGTCTCAGCATGATACGACGAACTCTGGCCGGCGCCTCGCTGGCTGCCCTCATGGCGGTCGGTCTGGCCGCTTGCGGGAACAGCGGCGGCACTGCCACTACCGGCGGTGGCGGCGGACAAGCCTACCCTGGCAACGGTAACGCGGCGAATGGCCAGACGCTCTTCCTCGGCACCGGAGGTTGCGTTGTCTGCCATACCGTCACCGGCACGGCGGCGGCCGCCAAGCTCGGACCGGACCTGACCCACGTCGGGACACTACTCACGGCGGACCAGATTTACACCCAGGTCGCCGACCCGAAACAGCGGCCTGCTCCCTATGCCCCGCCGATCCAGGCCGGCACCGTGATGACGACGAACAGCCTCAGTGCCCAGCAGCGCGCCGATATCACCGCCTGGCTTTCGTCGCTCAAGTAGGGGGAAGCACGTCAAGCCGCCCCCTCCTGGTTACCGCCCCATCGCCAGGCGTACTGCTTCGATCTCGGGCAAACCGGCCTGACGGATGCCTGCCGCCGCTTCCTCGACGTCATAGGGCACCCGTCGCCACTCCCACCGTTGCGTCTCCTCATTGATGAGCAAATAGCTGGCCCGCCAGTCGCCGTCGCGGGGCTGGCCCACCGCGCCAGGATTCGCAATCAGGCGACGGCTGCGCGCTTCGGCGGCCGGCCCGCTGAACGCCTTTCGACAGTCCAGTCCACGTTCGTCAAAGGCCGCTGGCACGTGGGTGTGACCGAGGAGGCAGTAGGGCGTGGCGAAAGCGGCGAAGCAGACCCGCGCCGTTCTACCGCTATCCACGTACTCCCAGACCGGGTCCCGCGGACTGGCATGCACAAGGGTATAACGGTCGGCTTCGACATGGATGGGGTGAGCGGCAAGGCTGCGCAGATAGTCTCGGAGTTCCGGCTCCAGCATTGCAGCCGTCCACTTCAGGCACCGACCCGCCTGGTTGTTGAAGCGCCGTATGTCCTCCAGCCCGATGGAGCCGAGGTCGTGGTTCCCCACCAGCACAACCTGGCAGGCGTCACGCACCCAACGGACACAGGCATTCGGTTCGGCGCCGTAACCAATCACATCGCCCAAACACCACCAGGCGTCGGGGGCGTCTGCATCGGCGACCACCGCCCGCAACGCGGGAAGGTTGCCGTGGATATCGGAGATGACGGCGATGCGCATCAGCGAAGGGCTATGCCGCTAGCGGAGCAGAGGCGGCCCTTTCCTGCAGGTATCATCAGGTCCCCGCAGGCGATGAGGCGCCCGGAATGAGCTTCTGGCTGGCGCCGGCGGCCGTTGGTGTAGGAACCGGCGCCTGGCCCGTGGGCACGGTGCGTCCTTCCAGCACCGCCACGCTAGCGGTCAGTTGGGGATCCTTGTTGGCGGCGAGATCGTCCAGTGTCATGGCCACGGGAGTGTCCGGTATCACACCGGCGCCGTTGAGCACGCGGTGTTGTACCGGTGTCGTCACCTTGTCCACCGCATACTCGACGGCAGAACCATCGGACAGTGATTGAAACTTGCCGACGGCGACACAGCCTGCGGTCGTCGACCCGACCACCGGTATGGCAGCACGTTCTTGCAGCGCCGCCGCCAGAATTTCGCTGGCCGAGGCACTCTCATGGTTGACTAACAGCACCACCTTCTGCGGCGACAGCGTCCCCTGACCTGTGGCCGTCAACTCCTGGGCCTGGCCCGACCGATCCTCGAAACTGGCGATCGGCCCCTGGGCAATGAAGAGGCTCGCTGTCTGCACTAACGCCTGTAACGTTCCCCCGGAGTTGTCGCGTAGGTCAACGATCCACTCGTTGATGCCCTGCTGGGCGAATTGCTGGAGGACCTGCTGTAACTGCGCCGGCATTGCTGCGGTGAAGCTATAGATGTGGACATAGCCAATCGGCGCGCCGACCCCGGTGGAAACTGAACCGCTGCTCAAGGCGGGCGGCGCGACATCCTGGCGCGTGATGGAGAAGTGCCTGGTACCCTGCCCGTAGCGCTCCACATCGAGCTGCACGACGCTGCCCACGGGGCCCCGAATGAGCGCGACCACGGCGCCGGCACTGAGGCCCTGGACGCTCTGGCCGTTGACCGCCATGATGGCATCGCCCCGCTGCAGGCCGGCCTGAGCCGCCGGCAGGCCGGCAAACACTTCACCGACGAGCGGCGTGCTGCCGGGGCGGTCCTTGAGCGAGGCGCCGATGCCGCCGAACTGGACGCTCCCGGCCAGTTCCGCCTGTTGCTGTTTGTATTGCTCCGGGGTAAAGAAGTTGGTGTGGCAATCGTTG
This sequence comes from Chloroflexi bacterium UBA4733, assembly GCA_002404055.1. Next base: position 12,890 of record DHIZ01000004.1, on the reverse strand, counting down.
ATGCTCTGCGCCATCCTCGCCATGGCATCGTGGGCGAGCGTGGAACTATCAATTTGCGGATACTGCTTCCGGGCTGCTCCATACTCCTGGGCAATCTGGAGGCGAACCGACGAGCTATCGTCGGCAAAGGTGGCGTAGGGGAAGCGTTCCGCAGCCGTAACACCCAGTTGTTGGGCCACAGCGTCCTGCATGCCGGTGGCGGCGGCCAGCCCAAGTACCGACGGATCAAGGGGCAGCACGTAGCCACTGAGCAGGGCATCGTATTCGCTCTGGATGAGTTGCGCCTCAGCCGGCGCACTGCCGTAGCGCGGAATCGACGTCATGACGGGGCTGCAGGCGCTGAGCAGGACACACGCCGCCAGGAGCGGCGCGAGCCGTCGGAGCATGCTGACCTCTGCCGCTGCTTTCGTGACGAACCAATCTCCCAAAAGTGTACCAGGGGGTAGGCAGGCCCCTGCCGCTCAAGATGACCGCACGTTGACATATACGACAGTTCCCGCTGGAACGAGTGCGCCCGGTTGGGGATTTTGACTCTCAACCTGGCCGACCTGGACCGTCTGGCTCGTGCCGCTGCGATTAGCAAAGGTGGTGGCCAGGCCGGCGGAGCGAATGGCAGCCTGTGCCTGCGCCTCCGGGAAGCCGACGACGTTCGGCACGGCGATCCTGTTACCGGCACTGACGGTGAGTACGACCTGACTGCCGGGTTGCATCGTCGTGCCCGGCGACGGGTTCTGGGCAATCACTATCCCTTCAGGCGCCGTGGCGCTCGGTGTAGAGGTCACCGTGACATTCAGCCCGACAGTGCCGATCGCCGTCTGGGCCTGTTGGAGGGACATGCCGATCACTTTCGGTACCGTCGACGCCGGTGGACCGCTGCTGACGGTCAAGCGGATCGTCGTGCCCAGCGGCACGATAGACGTCGCTGGCGGATCCTCGGCCAGTACCTCCCCGGCGAGGACGCCGGTGCTGGACTGGCTGGGGCCCAGCGCATAGTGAAAGCCGGCCTGGCCAAGCACCAGCTCCGCGTCGGCCACCGGCCGCCCAATCACGCTCGGCACGGCAGCGGTGGTCACCGGCGTGGCCGTCGGCGGCGCGGGCGTATCGGTGGGCACGGGGGTATCTGTTGGTGTAGGGCTCGTCGACGGGCTTGGCGAGCCCGTCGGTGACGGGCTCGGTCCGGCAGTAGCGGTTTCGGTGGCGAACAGGCCGGCGGTGCCGCTGGCCGCGGCCAGGGCTGTCTCGGTAGCCCGCGCGCCACCGACGGTCGGCGACGGTGTGGGCGACTCCAGGTTGCCTCCCTGTTGGCCTTGCGTTGCGTGTACGGGCGTGGCAGTGGGTCTGGCGACGCCGGTTGGCGTCGCGGCGGAGCGTGGAAAGATAGTGGGGAAGCCGGCGCCGCGCGGCGCCGGCGTGGACGGAGCCCCCCCGGCTGCGACATTGGGGACCGTTGCCGCCACCGTGTCCACCGAGCCCAGCCACTGGGCGAAGGCAATGGCGCCGCCGATGAGCAAGAGCACGACGAGCAAGCCAATGATCGAGAGCCACGGCGAGGCGCGGCGGCGTTCTCGACCGCCCCTGCTCATTACGGGCGGGCCGCCGCGCCGCCCGGCCGGCGGCATGGCCCGCGTGACCGGCATAGCTACGCCACCGGTGAACGCACTGGCCGCGCTTTCGGCGGCATTCCCAGCGGTCAGCGGCGCAAAGGCGCGAGTTGTGGAGAGCGCTGTGCCCCGATACTCGGTCAACGCCTGCCGCAGCTCGGCCAGCGTGCGAATCGAGGCGCCGCGCGAGGCGATGGCTGCCAGCACGATCGTGCGCAACGTCGCCGGCAGGCCGGAGGGCAGATCGGCAGCGCGCGTCAACGGCGCCACGGCGGCGCCAGACGGTTGCATCGCCGCGACGAGCAGCGCGGCGATCTGCGTGACGAGCGGCTGTTCCGAAGGCACGAGCGTCGCCGACGCCGCGGTCGGGCGCAAGAGAATGTTCGCCAACTTGACGTGGTCGCCGTCACGCAGCAGCACATCGGCCGGGTCCAACGGCTCCACGTCCAGGTCCCGCTGTAAGGCGGCGGCAGTGGCGACGGTGAGCGCGATACCGAGCTCCACGACCTGCGTCAGGCTAAATGGCGGTCCGTGCTCCAAGCGTTGGGCCAGGGTGCCGTCCGCCTGCGGCTCCAGCACCGCGTAGGGCTGCCCGTCCTGAAGGCCGGTGTCGTACACGGTCGCCAGGTGCGGGTGGTTCTCCCCGGCCAGCAGGCGTGCGCGCGCCAGAAAGCGGTTCTGCAGTTCCGGGTCGGCGCTGGTGACGAGTTCGACGCTGACATCGCGGTCGAGTTGGCGATCGTAGGCACTCCAGGTCTGTTTGACGCCGTCATCCAGCAACAGCAGCCGCGGCTCATAGCGGCCGGCGATTGGGGCAACTGCTGCCATGTCTCTTGCCTCGTCCAGTGCGCGGTGGCCTTGCCAATGGGCGCACCGCCGTCCGGTAATCCGGGGCCACGCCGCTATTACCTTGATTGTACCGGCAGGAGTCTGCGGTTGCGCTAGCGCCGTGCGCTACAATCAGCCCGGAGGTACTACCGGGTGGTGTATAAGTTGTTGGCCATGGACCTGGACGGCACGTTGATCGGCAACGACCTGTTGCTTTCGGAGCGTGTGATACGAGCGGTGGCGGCCGCCGAGGCGGCGGGGGGGGGGGGGCCCGGGGGGGGGGG
>DHIZ01000004.1:0-10160 GCA_002404055.1 Chloroflexi bacterium UBA4733 | reverse complement strand
TTGGCCATGGACCTGGACGGCACGTTGATCGGCAACGACCTGTTGCTTTCGGAGCGTGTGATACGAGCGGTGGCGGCCGCCGAGGCGGCGGGGGTGCGGGCCGCCCTGGCCACCGGCCGCATGTTCCGCGCGACCCTGCCCTTCGCCAGGGCTCTGAGGATCACGACGCCGGCGATCTGCTACCAGGGTGCGATGGTACACGAGATCGAGGGTGACGGCATCATCTATGAGCAGGCGGTACCCCTGGACGCCGCCCGCGACGCGATTGCCGAAGCAGAGGCCTGCGGGCTGGTGGCCTTGAGTTACGTCAACGACTGGTGCTATGCCGGCAAAGACAGCCCGGAGGCCCAGTTCTACGCCCGTCATTCCCGCATCAAGCCACGCTTTGTCGGTGAGTTGCTCGACTGGCTGGACACGCCGCCTACCAAGCTCGTGATCGTCAGCACCGCCGAGCAGACCGACGCCAACGTTGCCCACTTTCGGGAGGTCTTCGGCAACCGGATCAACGTCACCAAGTCCTACCCATTGTTCACCGAGATCATCCACGCCGATGTCTCCAAGGGGCGAGCCCTGGCGCGCCTGGCCGAGCGCCTCGGCATCGCCCGGGAGGAGGTCGTGGCCATCGGCGACAACCTGAACGACCTCGACATGATTCAGTACGCCGGGTTGGGCATCGCCATGGGCAACGGCGCGCCGGCGGTGCGGCAGGCCGCCGGCTGGGTCTGCCCGTCGCAGGCTGACGACGGTGTGGCCGTCGCTATTGAACAGCGTGTCCTGACGAAGACGCCCAATGCAACGGCTGCCCGCGCGTAAGCTCGACGGGGAGCCGGACGCGTCCAGCGTTGCCGCTGCCGTGACGGCCTTACGCGCCGGCGACCTGGTGATTCTGCCCACCGATACGGTCTACGGCATCGCCGCCGACGCTAGCAACGCGGAGGCGGTGGCCCGTCTGTTCCTGGCCAAGAACCGCCCGCCGGATAAGGCGGTGCTCTTGCTCGCCGCTTCGACCGAGCAGGCGGCAGACGTGGCCGACCTGGCCTCCCCGCAGGCCCAACAACTCGCCGCCCGCTGGTGGCCGGGCGCCGTGACACTTGTCAGCCGCGCGCTGGTCCCCCTCGCCAGCGGCGTCGTGTCCGGCGGCGCCGTGGGTGTGCGCGTCCCCGCTGATTCACTGGTGCAAGCCGTCGCCGCCCAACTCGGCCGGCCGCTAGCCGTCACCAGCGCCAACCGCTCCGGCGAGGCGGCCGCCATCACGTTCGAGGAGGCTGTTCGGGAGGTCGGGGACTGGGTAGCGCTAGCCCTGGACGGCGGAGACTGCGCCATCGGTGTCGCCTCGACCATCGTCGACGTCAGCGGCGGAGCTGCGGTGATACTGAGGCAGGGCAGCGCGGTGATGTAGTGGTGTATCCGACAAGTCTCGCTCAGTTCCTGTGTAGATGGCCGGCGACTAAAGTCGCGCCTAATACATGCGAAGCCCGCCTTCGCGGGCTGACCTAGTCCGCGCAGGCGGACTTCGCCCAGTATAGCCGCGACTTTAGTCGCCGGGCGTGCGTTGGCGATACCAATCGGCTTTGGTAGAAGGTCCACTTGGCAGGGCTATCGCGGCCTGCAACCTTCAGCTTATCTCCAGCAAAGCCTCCTTTGGCCCGTCGATGTGTTGCTTGCTCTTGATCAGGTTCATGAGCCTGGCGCGGCCTTTCATCTCACCGATGAAGGCGCCGCCGACCAGGCGGTCCTCCTCGAAGAAGAGCCGGCGGTAGGTGCGCTGCTGGCGATTGCAGCGCTGCACTGTTTCCAGCGTAGTCCGCTCTTCCGTCGTCATGCCCATCACGCTCATCTTCGACTCAAAGAGCGTGCTGGTATAGATCGGCACATCGACGAACTGCTCCCGCCGGCCCAGCATGTTGAGAGCGGCGCGGCGGCCATGGGCGATGGCGTTGGCCCACGTGCCCAGGCGGTGATACTGCCCGATGCTGACGTCGTAGAACTCCGCCACGTCGCCGGCAGCGTAGACATCGGGGACATTCGTCTCCAGGAACTCGTTGGTGACGATACCGGCGCGAATCTGCAGCGGCGTGTCCTTCAGGAAGCCGACGTACATGTTCAGGCCCAGACCGCAGCCGACCATGTCTGCTTCCACCGAGCGACCATCCTGCAAGACGACGCCGGTGACCGCGCCATTGCTGCGCGAAATTTCCTGCAACTCCTGACCGTGGATGACCGTCACGCCGTGGGAACGCGCAATCTCATCGACCAGTGCGCCTGCTTCTGGATCGAAGGTACGGTGCAAAAAGTGCGGACCGCGCATGATCCAGGTGCAGGGCACCTTGCGGATGGCGAAGGCATCGGTCAGTTCATAGGAAATGTAGCTGCCGCCCACCGTCACTACCGACTTCGCCCGATGGGCTTCATCGGAGATGGCCTTGGAGTCGTCGAGGGTCTGGAAGTAGTGGACATGGGCGCAATCCTGAGCGCCCGGCAGGGTCGATTGGCGCGGCGTGCCGCCGGTGGCAATCAGCAGCTTGTCATAGCGAAGGGTCCCGGCGCGATCGGTCGTCACGGTCTTCGCTTCGACATCGACGCTGGTGACCCAAGTGGAGAGCCGCAGATCAATACCGAGCTTTTCTTGCTGTTCGGGGCTGCGCATCATGACTTTTTGCTCAGTTGCCAGCAGTTTCAGGAAGGGCGGCAGGGAGACCCGGTTATAGAGCGCGTAGGGCTCCCCGGCGATCAAGGTGACGTGCGACGAGGCATCCTGCTTGCGCAGTGTCTCGGCGGCCGTGGTGCCGGCGGCGCCGTTCCCGATGATGACGTAGCGCGTCGGTTGCTCCGAAGAAACGGCGATATCAACCATGGACGATCAGATACTCCCAACGTGCAGTGCGCGCGCGTTAGACCAGATCAAACATGGCCTTCACGCGAGGGGTGTGCGACGTGACCAACTCAGCGAAGAGCGCCTGACCATCGGCCAGTACACCGCTGGAGAGCCAGCCGGCCGGGTTGATGCGACCGCGGGCCAGGAGCTCGATGGCAGTGGCGAACTCGTCCGGCGTGTACGCGTAAGAACCGTGCAGCGACAACTCGCGCAGGATGGCCTCGCGCAGGTCGATCTCGCCGCTGCCTTTCTCCAGGCCAATGAAGACGGCATTGCCACCGTTGGCAAGGGCCGACACTGCCTGTTGCCGTGTGGACGGCGTGCCGACCGCGTCGATCGTCCACACCGCACCCGAGCGCGTTTCCGCCCGCACGCGTTCGACCGGGTCTTCCTGGGCAACGTCGATGGTGACGTCGGCCCCCAGGTCGCGCGCCACCCGCAGGCGATGCGGGTTGCGGTCGGCGATTAGCAGCGGCGAAGCTCCGGCCAGGCGGGCGACCTGCAGGCAGAGCAGGCCAATCGCCCCGGCGCCGATGATCAGGCAGGCCCCAAACTTGTTCTTCGGTCCCAGCGAGGCCACGTGGACGGCGTTGGCCAGCGGCTCGGCCAGGGCTCCCAACCGCAATGGCATACCGAGCGGCAGGGCGAAGACGTTGTCCACCGGCGCGGTGACCAACTCGGCGAAGCCGCCGGGGTAATCGATGCCGATCAACTTGCGGCGCGTGCAGACGTTGGCGCGGCCGGCGCGGCAGGGGATGCAGCGTCCGCAGGAGAGCAACGGGTTGACCGTGACGTATTCGCCCTCAGCGAAGCCTTCCACATCGTCGCCGGTCGCCAGCACGGTGCCGGAGAACTCGTGGCCCATCACCAGCGGCGGCCGGCGGTTCGTGGAACGTCCCTCAAAACCGTGCAAATCGGAACCGCAGATCCCCGCGTAATGGACGCGGATCAGCAGTTCGTTCGGGCCGGGCGCCGGCGCCGGTACCTCCTGCACCTCCAGGCGATGAGTTCCCGTGTAGACAAGCGCCTGCATGCGACTGCTACCCGCCGTCGCCGACGCCCACCGACTACCGCCGCGCGCGATCTGTTCGCTAATCATCCCGCCATCTCCCCGGAGCTAGACCTCAGCACAACGTACCATGCGAGGGGATGAGGAGTGACGGGGATGAAGAGAACGGGAGAGAAGCATCACCCCGCACCGACCACGTCACCCCTCATCTCCGTATCTCCTCATTCCCTCATCCGTCCGCTGCTCGATTGGTATGCCCTGCACCGCCGTGACCTGCCCTGGCGGCAGGCTCCTGACCCCTACCGTGTGCTGGTCTCGGAGTTCATGTTGCAGCAGACGCAGGCAGAACGGGTGGCGCCGCGCTTTACAGCCTTTCTCGACCAGTTCCCTTCGTTTGCTGCCCTGGCCGCCGCGACGACGGCGGACGTGCTGCGGGCCTGGTCGGGGCTCGGCTACAACCAACGTGCGCTACGGCTCCAGGCAATCGCTCGCGAGGTGATGACCCAGCACGGTGGCGATTTACCGTCCGGCGTCGCCTCCCTCCAGCAACTGCCGGGCATCGGTCAATATACGGCCGCCGCTATTGCCTGCTTCGCCTTCGGCGCACAGGTGGCGACGGTCGACACCAACATCCGGCGAGTGCTGCGGCGCATCATCATTGGCGCCGAGGGAAGCAAGGCTCTAACGCCACGCGCCATCTGGGAACTGGCTGCTCAGGTATTGCCCGCAGGCCGTGCCGGTGACTGGAACCAGGCGCTCATGGACCTTGGCGCCACCATTTGCAGCGTGCGATCGCCGGCCTGTGCGCGTTGCCCCGTTGAGGCGGTCTGCCGCTATCGCCAGCAGGTCCGGGAGGCAGGCACTGCCGACGTGGCATCCCTACCGGCGCCGGCCCGTGCAACCGCGCGCTTCGTCGGCTCGACGCGCTACTACCGAGGTCGAGTGCTGCGTGTACTCACGGCCCTCGACCCCGGCCAGGACTTACCTTTACCCACCCTTGGCAAGCAGATCAAGGAAGATTACGCCGCCTACGACGCCGGCTGGCTGGAGGGGATACTCGACCGCCTGGAGCGGGACGGGCTCGTCGCACTCGAACGCGACGCGACTGAGATCAAGGCGCGCTTGCCCGAAGGCTAAGATGTCAACCCGGTGGCGAGCTGTGGGTCAGCGAGCTGTTTGATGGTGGCGGCGATCTGCTTGGCCGGCTGCGTGCCGTCCCACAGGTGCGCCATCTGCGCGTTGACGATCTGCGTGCTGATTGACGGCCAGTTGATGTTGACAGGATCAGCGACGACGTACTGCTGGCCATCCGGGAACGTCGTTGATCCCTTGGGCGGCTGGCTGGGTTCCAGAAACTGCGAGGAGTTGATCACCGATTTGCGCGAGGGTGTCGTGCCGCCGATCGCCACCTCATCGAACTCGGCCTGCTGACTGGCGATGAAGGTGATGAACTGCCAGGCCTGGTTGGCATACTTCGTTGCCGCCGCTGCGCCCCAGCCGGTGCCGCCGCCGCCCGTACCACGCCTGGGCGAGGCATCACCAATGGGTAACGCCGCGACATCCCAGGTGAAGCCCTTCACCTGGCGGTTGGTCTTGACAGCGCCCGGGTTGTCAATCACCATCGCGACCGTACCCGTAGAGAACGCCGGCTTCTTCTCCTTGGCAGTTGGCGCGACGTGATACTTGTACATCAGGTCCTGCATGAACTGTAAGCCGGCAACCCCGTTGTCGTCGGCCAGGGTGATTTGCGTCGATTCGCCATTGCTGTTGTTCTGCACGATTGTGGCCCCGTTGCTGTAGACGAAGCTCGCCCAGGGACGGAAACCGGTGTTGACCAGGCAGCCCCACTGCGTCGTCGTGCCGCCCTGGCTCGCCGTGAGCTGTTTGGCGGTGTCGATGAATTTGGTAAACGTCCAGGTCTTGTCGTCCCACTTTGTGGGAGGCAGGGCGACGCCCATCTTTTGAAACAGGTCGACGTTATAGAAGATGAACTGCGCGCCGTAATCGCGCGGCAGCGCGTAGAGCTTGCCTTGCCACTGGTAGAGGCCGATGGCCTGCGGCAGGAAATCGCTAAAGTCATACTTATCGCGGTCGGCGTAGCTGCTCAGGCTGAGCAAGAGGTTGTCCTTGACCGCCGCGTCGATCGGCGTGTTAGCTTGAAGGTAGCGGTAGACGTCGGGCGGCGTGCCGGCGGCGTAGGCGGCGGTCAGCTTGTCGTTGTAGTTGCTCACTATTGGCTGGTACTGCACGGTGACGCCGGCGTGCGTCTGCGGGAAGGTGTCCGCCCAATGCTGGGCCACCGTCGTGTAGGGTGCACCGATGTCGCACATGAAGACCAACTGAACAGTCCCCGGCGCCACACTCGTAGCAGCAGCCGGCTTCGTCGCCTGGCTCGTACTGGCGCTCCCGCTGGTCGCTGCGCGCTGCGCGGTTGCTGTTTGGGTCGCCGTCGTAGTCGCCGGACTGGAGGCGGAAGAGGTAGCAACAGTGGCCATGCCTCCACAGCCGGCGAGACCAACGGCAGGCAATGCCAGGCCCAGCGCGCCGATGCCGCGCAGGAGGTGGCGACGGGTGATAGCGGGCTGAAGCATGCGGCAACCTTTCTATTCCATACGCGTGGTTGGCGTTCGCGCAGGGGTTGGATCCCAACGAGACGCGTGGATCATTCGTCGGACGCAACAACAGCGCTCGTGCCTTCATCATGTTCTACACCACCGGCGCGCAGTCCGCAAGGTGGCACGCTGCCCCCCTCGCGGGTATACTGGCGCAATGGGCCGTTAGCTCAATTGGTAGAGCAGCTGACTCTTAATCAGCTGGTTCCGGGTCCGAGTCCCGGGCGGCTCACTCCGTACACGTACTTGCGCTTGCGCGTGCCGCTGACGTGGCTCGGCCCCTTCGCCCGGGATCGGCCGGCGCCCTTTGCTATTGGGCACGGAGCGCCGGCCGCCGCCGTTCATGGTCCGCTTCTGAGACGTTCTCCGTTTCGCCGCCACCGTCGACAACAATGCCCTGCGGACCTATTGGGCGCGGCCCAATGAGTTGATGGACTCTTTGGTGAGAGATTCCCAGCAACACTGCAGCGTCCCGGACACTCAGCCCGATGTGCCGAGTCAGCGTCCGAGCGGCCTGGGCGGTTGCCTCCTGTTTAAGGCGTTCGGCGGTCTCTGCTGACGCGCGGGCGACCGAAGCCAACCCAATCACGTCCCATCCCTCATCCGGCATCATAAAGGTCTCGTCAATTTCAGCGGTATCCGCGCTCTCAACCCAAAGACCCAGCGCATCCCGAAGATTGCGCCGTGCCTCGGCTAGGCTTCTCCCATAGGTATGGCAACCGGGAATCGCCGGGACATCGACCAGCCATTGGCCATCACTACTTTGAAACGTCGCCTCGTATCGTTTCGTGCTCATTGACGCCACTCCCTCCCGATGCACGGCGCAAGATCCCGCGCAATGGCCCCAAGTGTGCCCGCAGGAATCTGACGACCGGCGTGCACCGGAACCGTGGTGTAACAGTCGCCGCAGCGCACCTTGACGTGCGAACTGCGTTGGCTCACCACATCGCACCCTCTCGCCCGTAGTCGGCGTAGCACATCAGCGCCGGTCACACAAGGTCCCTGTCTACTAGCATAGACGGATCAGTATAGCGTACCGGCGTCTATGGCGTGGCAACGCAGACGAGCGCCAGATACCAGGGCCGCTACTACGACGGCCGGGCGCTGATCAGATTGGCAGCCAAACAGAAGCCCATCCGGGTACCCTTGGCCGAGTATGCGTATGTGCTGCAGGGCGGTGACGACGCTCGCAGGGTAGCGAAGGAGCAGCAACACCAGAGGCGCACCACAGCAGCCCAGCTTGACTAGCCCATTGTACTCGGGCCGGACAAGAGTCTGTTTGATGGAGTACTCCGGCTCGCAAAGGCCCGGGCGCTCGGGCGAAAGACGATCAAGGCGGTTCGGCTCCAGAGGCTGCCTAAGGGATATAGCCGCGCTGAAGTCACAAGGAGAACCGGGCGATGATCCCCGGCATCAACGTCCAGCTCCCGGTGCTCACCATGGCTGACGTGCCGGACCTCCGCCGATTCGCCGCTGGCGGGGCACGGCTGACAGCGGCAGTTGGCGACTCATAATCAGCTGGTTCCGGGTCCGAGTCCCGGGCGGCTCACTCAGTTTTCCTCTGGTAGAGCGGTATCCCCGAACACGTTCCCGGCGTCATGACCAACGTCTGGACACACATCGGCCTGTGGCGGGCGCTAACGCCCGTCTCTCGGGTTCGCTTGCCCAACGGCACGCGCCAGCGCCGTCGCGATGAATAAGTTGAGGCTCACGTCCTGCGTCTCCGCCGCCACGACGAGCGCCCGGTGCAGATCGCGCGGCACGCGCACCATGAACTTGCCCGTATAGTGGTGGTCGTCTGGACCCGGCTGTGGGATGGGAATACCATCCTCCAGGGCGACTTCGATCCAAAGGCGTTGCGCCTCCCGGATCATCGCCAATGCTTCCTCCACCGTCTCACCCTGACTCAGGCAGCCCGGAAGCTCCGGCATGCTGACCACCCACTCGCTGTCGTCGGGCGTCAGTTCGATCCGGTAGGGGAGCGCCAGGTAGCGCTCCACGTCATGGCGGGTCGGGGCCGTGGCGATCATCAGGCGTCTCCCTTTTCGAAATATGGTGTGACACACTATAGGATATGGCAACGTGCCGATTGCCTTGCTCTCCCCACTGCCCACGGGGTACAGTAAGGCGTTTTGATCGACCCGGCTGGGGAACTTCTGCCCACCGGTTTGTGACTACGCACGCCAGGAGCGCGTGATGCAGATCGTCCACGGCAGTTGGATCCCGGACGACGGCGGCGAGTTCGTCCGGCGCGGCGCCTTCTACCTTTGGGTGGAGACCGACGCCCCCGCGCTGCCTCGGCATGACCCCGGTGCGCCCCACCCGCGGCAGCTTGGCGACACGGCGCTGGCCGCCTTCCTGACGGAGAAGCTGGGCCTGGTGGAGACGCTCCCCGGCACGCTCCAGCGTGTACTGACCAACAAATACTTCCTGCTGCCCAGCGCCGATGGGAAGCCGCTGCCCTCCTACGAACTGCTGCACTATATTGAGGAGGACACGCTGGGCGAGACGGAACTAGTCCCCTGGCAGGTCTGCTGCTGCCCCGTTGCCACCCCCATCGCCACCTTGAACGACATTCACTTTCTCGCCGTGCAAGGCGCCGAGGACTTCCAGTTGGGTCGCGACTTCCTGTTCTGGCGCCAGTTCACGCAGGAACTCAAGGGCATACTCGTCCGGGACCAGTATATTCCAGCGATTACCTACCGCCAAAGCGCTGCGGCCGTCCCCAAACGCCGGAAGCGCCCAGTTGGGCCGACCGGCGAACTGTACTACGGCTGGCAATGGCGCTCCGAAGACTACGAAGCGACGATCGCCGCCTACGCCGCCGCCATGCCTGCCATCGCCGCCGCCGGCTCGGGGAGCGCGGAGCGCCGGCAGCTCTACGCGCGGGAGCCGCTGCTGCGCCACGCCGCCGAAGGCATCCTCCACGACACCGTCAGCGGGACACCCCGCGTCGCCCGCCTCGACCAGCAGATCGCCGGCTCCCTGCTCCAGCGCTGCCTGGCGCCGACTGGCGTAACCAGCGTGCCGCCGACGGCGCAGGAGTGGGAGGACTACCGGCACTGGGCGGCCTGGCGGCAGCGGCTGGCCGCCCGCCAGATCGAGGCCGGCTTTGTGCTCTGCTTCCGTTTGATTGCGGCGCCACCCGACGCCGCCGACGCCTGGCAGATGCAGTTCCTCGCCGCGTCCAGGCAGGATCCTTCGCTCAAGCTGAGCCTGGACGACTACTGGAGCATGGATGCCGCCAGCCGCGCCGGCCTGGAACGCCACTTCGGCGCCGACGTGCAGCAGCACCTCCTGCTGGCGCTGGGCGCCGCCGCCCGCATCTACCCCAAGATCTGGGATGGTCTGCGCAGCGCGCAGCCGGCCGGTTTCGCGCTCACGCTGGCGGAGGCCTTCGCCTTCCTGCGCGAGAGCGCCTGGGTGCTCCAGGATGCCGGTTTTGCCGTGCTGGTACCCTCCTGGTACACGCCGGAAGGCCGGCGGCGGGCCAAGGTGCGCCTGAAGACGGCACTGCGGCGCAGCGCTTCGGGAACGGCCACACCGCACAGCTACCTCAGCCTCGACAACGTCGTCGCCTACGAGTACCAGTTGGCCATCGGCGGTGAGCCGGTGAGCGAGGCGGAGTGGCAGCAACTGGTGGCGGCCAAGACGCCGCTGGTCC
>DHIZ01000068.1:3764-6693 GCA_002404055.1 Chloroflexi bacterium UBA4733 | reverse complement strand
ACGGGATCGTACTGGTACCCGATTCCGCGAAATAGGTTCCAGGCTATCCAGGCGTGCACGGATTCGTCGCCGTGCATCGCCCGGCTTCCGTCGTCCCAAAAACGCAGAGTAAACGCGAGGATGAATATCGCCGCGTAGAGCGCGAACTCCGTGGTGATGCGTGGGAGCCGCACGCCTCGCCGAACCGAACGGATTTCCCTCCGGGGTGTCGGAGTAGGCGGCGGAGTCGGAGGCGGAGTGCCCTCCGTCTTCGGCTTCGGGCGGGTGGTAGTTGCCGCGTTCCGCTCTTTGAAGCGCGGCTTCCGGCGGGGTGCAGTCCCAGGCTTCGCCATCGCTGGGCTAGGCTCTGTCCCAGGTCTGCGAGGCGGGCAACCAAATCATCTGTAAATTACCTTCCCAGTAGAGCGCTGCCCGTCGGGCGACCGATTTTACCGAATGCGGACCGCGTGCCTCATCTGAAGCCGCGGGATCCGGGCAACGAGGATCGCACCTTGACCATCGACCACGATCCCGCCTGCGGGATGATGCCGTAGCCGGTGACGGTAACATTCGTCACACCTGGTCGTACGTAAGCGATGCGATGAGGGATGTACAGAGGCAGCCAGGCCAGGTCGTGAACCAGCACGCTCTGCGCCGAGTTATAGAGCTGCAACCTTTTGCCGGCGTGCCAGGTCACATCCGCCGAGGAGACTAGATCGTCAAAGCGCTTGTTGTGGTAGTGCGTGTTGTTGTTTGGCGCGCCCGTCTTCCACTGAAGTGAGAGCCAATCGTGTGGATCCGGATAATCGGCCGACCAGCCATAGAGATAGAGGGGCAAGGAGCCCGACTGCACTCGGGTGAACAGGGTGCTGTCGGTCAGCGCTTGTGTGGCGACGGTGATTTTGAGATTGGTGTGCCAGGCCTGAACGATGCCGGCCACGAGACGATCGAGGGCGGGGTTGGCAACGTACGACAGCGTGATGCTTGGAAAGGTCTTGGTGCTCGAGTAGCCGGCCTTCTTGAGCTGCGCGCGTGCGCCCTTCGGGTCGTATGCCGGTGACTTCAGCCCCGGATCATAGCCATTCTGTCCCGGAGGCACGTAGCCAAAGAATGGCGTGATGGTTTTACCCATCGCGTCCTGGGTCAGCTTCTGCCGCGGAAGCGCCATGGCCAGGGCCAGGCGAACCGAGCGGTTGTTGAACGGCTTAGCGCTGAAATCCATGTACAGGCCGTCAATGGAAAGCGCCTTCGTGGCATGAACTCCCGGCTGATGAAGCAGTGAAGCATCGTACGCGCGCAACGACACGATATCGAGGTTGTGCGAGATATAGGAATAGAGATCGGTCACGGGGAGCGGGCTCAGCGAGATGCTCACCTGGGTGATGCTCGATTTGGCTCCGGCATAGTACTTGTTCGGAACGAGAACCATTTTGTCGTTGGCGACCAGGCTCTTCAGGCGAAAAGGTCCGCTGGTGATTGGTTTCAGGTACCAGCTGGTGTTCAGCGGCGAGCCGAGCTTGGTAACGGCCTTCTTGTCGAGTGCGAAGCTCGTCGGGTAGGTCAGCTCCATCAAGAAATAAGCGACCGGCCAGCGGGTGGTGATCTTCAGGATGTGTGAGTTGGGAGCCTCGATGCCGCTCACGGTCTGAGCTTTTCCCTCGAGCGTGGCATCTGCTCCCTCGATGTCTAGTAAGTAGAACGGCGCCGAGGGGGATTTGAGCGCCGGATTCAAGCTGCGCGTTAGCGCGAATTGGAAATCATACGAGGTGATTGGATCTCCGTTGCTGAACCGAAGTCCCGGGCGAATGTGGAAGGTGTAGTGACGATGATCGGGTGAGACATCGATGTGCTGCGCCGCGGCGAGCCGCACGTGGTATTTCGCATCTAGCCGGACCAGCCCGATATACAAAAGGTTGGCAAGCTGGACGTTCTCTTCGTCCGCCACCAGCGCAGGGTCGACGGTGGGAGCCGAGTCGGGCATTGCCAGCCGAAGTTCTTGGACGGTGGTGGGTGTAGGGGGCTTGGGTGGCGTCTTCTCAGTCCCGGCCTTGCCGCTGGCTGCAGCCAACGCGGGGACCAGGCACCCAAGCATGACCATCACCGCAATGGAGAGCCTGAACCGCCGTGGCGTCATCCAACTTCTCCCGAGCTCTGACGCGGCCGGCTCGCCCGTCGGGCGGCTAATTCTGGTCAAACTGTAGGTGGTGCATCGGCGCGCGGATCAAGAGCTGCGGGGTGCCGGCGCCCACGATTGCCTGAGTTCGTCGGTTATGGATCAGCGGCTTTGATTGCTTCATGATGGCGCGCTGTTCCGTGTTCGGGGACGGCAGGGCAACATTGCCGGTTCGCTGCGAATACTGACCGGTCAGGGTAACGCTGACCACCACGAGCAGGGCTGCCACCGTGGTGCCCACTGCCGCGGGCATCATGCGACTAACGGCGACGAGCGGTCCAAGGCGTCTTCGCTTCTTGACGTTTCGGGTAATCCTCTGGTCTACCGAAGCCGGAAGCTGCGCCCTGCGCAGACCCCAGCTCCAGAGCATGTGATCGTTACGCCGCAGAGCATCCAGCTCGCCCGCGCAGTCCCGGCATGACGCCAGATGCCGGTCCATGTCGCGACGCGCCGGTAGCGACAGATCACCGTCAAGATAGCGGGAGAGGATATCGAGATCGCAGGCGTTCATTGTGTCACCCCGGTGTCGACCTGCCGGTATGCAACCTTGAACATTTGCCTGGCTCGGGAGAGGCGCATGCGCACCGCCTCCGGAGAGATACCCAGGATCTGAGACGTCTCCTCCGAGGAAAAGCCTTCGGCCAGCCGCAGCACGAGACAGAGGGAGTACTCCGGCTTCATGGTCTTCAGAGCCGCTTGTACGACTTCTTGTTCCGGTAGGGCGCCTTCGCCCCCTTCACAAGACAGACAGGCCTCGGTTCGAGGCGAGTCGCCCCA
>DHIZ01000068.1:0-3571 GCA_002404055.1 Chloroflexi bacterium UBA4733 | reverse complement strand
TCGCGGCTGCCGCTCAAACGGTACAGGTAGTTGTAGATCTGCGCCCTGTGACGTTCGTAGATGAACGTGAAGGCGTCATCTTCCTGTCGCCGAAGTTGCTCGACGAGTGCGGCTTCCAATGCCACTGCCATGCAGTTCGTCCTCCTCTTGGGTCAACGGACGCCAGAGGAAGAACGTAACAGCGCCGGCAACCTCCTGAGGTGGTGTAGTAGACACATTGTCCTACTATGGATGTCCAAAACACAATACCCTACGGTCGGGCCAAGATTAAGAGAGCAGCCCCGCCATTCCAGGCGAGGCCGCTCTCTAGTTCTACAGGCGAGCGTAGCTGCTCACTTGAACGCGATGTCGAACACGTGGAACTGTCCCCCGCTTACCGTGGAAGGCAGCGTGACGCTCACTATGGTCTTCCCGGCCGCGAGGGCCGCAGACTCCGAGTAGACGTACGTGGTTACGCCGTCCATGCAAGGCTGTCCGTAGATGCAATCCCGATACGCCGTCCTGACTGCCTTCACATTGCCGGCGAGCGGCCCGAATCCTCCGGCGCCGAGCGTCCAGTCGCTGAGTCCGACAGAGATCTGCTGGCTCGTGCCGTCGTTGTAGTTGACGGTAAGGTTTCCAACTGAACCGCCGCTGCCGACGTTGGTGGCGCTGCCCAACAACCCAATCTGTGTCTTACCCGACGTCGGGTTGAACGGGATGGTCTGGCCCGCCGCCTGGATGTTGTCCAGCTGGGCGGCCGGCGCGTTTGGCCACGTGTACGTGAACCCGTCAGAAGTGCTAATTGAGCTCCCCGGCGTCACACCACTGGGGGTGCCGCTTGCAAGGGCCTGGGCTGAGTGCGAAAAACCGTCTCCGTCGTAGTTGGCCCCACCGGTGTTGCTGTCGTCCGCGATGCCGACATTGTTGAAGTACGGCCACAACTCTCCGGGCTGTGCAACCGCCACCCCCAGAACCGCCTTGGACATCGGCAAGCCGGTGGATGAGGTGAGATTGAAGGTCACCGTGTAGCGCCCCTCGGTTGACCCGGCAGTGATGGACACCGGCGCGCTCTGTCTGCCGCCTGCACCCAGGCTGAAGGAGCCGCTGCTGGGACTGACCGTCACCCCGCTGGAGGCCGTCGCCGTCCAATTGATGGTCTGCGCGGAGGTCCACGTCGACTGGGCTCCAATGGACGCCGACCCCGAGTCGCCCGGCTTCACGATCATTTGACCTGCAGGAGTCGCGAAGCCGATCGCCGAGACGTACTGCGTGCCGTACGATGGCGGCGCGTCCTGAGAGGCGGCTCCCCAGCTGGTGTTCGGAGACGAGCCCATGACGAAGTCGAGCGTGCCGCCCTCGCTGATCAGGGAGGGATCCAGCCACAGCTTGTCGCTGGGGCTGTCCGTTCACGCTCAGCGACTGAATGTAGAAGTTCTTCGTCGAAGCGCCCGGCGCGTTCACGGTAATGGTGTGTCCGCTGGAAAGGTGAATAACTTCCGCCGGGAACTCAGGGCCGTTGAGGACGAGCTGGGCGCTGCCGGGGACCTCCGGGTAGAAGCCAAGCATGCTCCACGCCAGCTGAGAGGACAGCGCGCCCAGATCGTCGTTGTTGACGGTGAACATGGGGGCGTCGTGGAAGACCTGAGTGCGTAGGCGGTTGACTACCTCCTGCGTCTTCCACGGCTCCTGCGTGTAGTCATAGAAGTACTGGACGCCGAGCTCGAACTCGTTGACCAGCAACGCCCCAACCCCGCTCCCGTCGTCGAGCTTCGTGAAGAACGAGTCGAGCATCAAGTTGACCTGTTGCTGGCCGCCCATAGCCGCGATGAGGCTCTGATGGTTGTAGGGCACGATCCAGCGGTACTGAGAGGCGCTGCCCTCGACCAGCCCAGTGCTGCTCGTCAAGGAGTAGCCTCCGGCGAACTGCCCGCTCGCGTACTTGGTCTCCATGAAATTGTCGGCGGGGTTGAATATGTTCTGCCAGTTCTGCGCTCGCTGGGTCAGCATGGTCGCATCGGTGGTGTCGCCCAGGCTGGCCGCGTATTGAGCCAGTGAATAGTCGGCCTGGTTGTACTCGAGCAACGACGCGGCAAACCCGTGAGCATTGCAACAGCCGTAGCTGCCGTCCTCCGGCAAGTATCCGTACTGGTCCTCGAGGGACGTTCCGGGCCGAACGTCATTGACCGTGGTCGCCTGATGCAGCATGTCCTGGAGCGCGGTAGAGGTATCGAAATTGCGCGCCCCGAAGGCGTACGTGTCGGCGATGATGCTCTGAGCAGGATCGCCGATCATCACGTAGTTATTGCTGTTGGCAAAGCCCCACTGCGGCATCACTCCCGACTGGTCGAAGTCGTTGAGCAGCGAGGTCACCTGGTCGCTGGCCTGCTGTGGCGCCACTAACGCGGCCAGCTGCGACTGGCTGTGATACGTGTCCCAGCCTGAATAGTTGGCGTATTGAGCGTGGCCGGCCGGCATGGTGTGAACCTGCTGGTCGAACCCCATGTACTGCCCGTTGACGTCGCTCCAGATATTGGGATGGAGCACGGTGTGATAGAGCGACGTATAGAACAATTCCTCACGATCTTTGCTGGAGCCACCAATCTGGATCTTGCCCAGCAGATCGTTCCATGCCGTGTGCGCGGCGGCGCGAACCGCGTCGAAGTTCCAGCCCGGATTGTCCGTCTGCCAGTTCAGCTTGGCGTTGTCCGCGCTGACGAAGGAGATCCCGACCTTGGCGAGCAGGACGGGATTGGTGGTGGTGTCGAATGTGAGCAAGATGGAATTCGGCCCCGCCTGACCTTGCTCGGTGATTACCTTCGAGGCCGTGAACGGCCTATTGAAGGTGATGTCAAAGTGGACCGTATAGCTTTCCGACGCGCCGCAGAAGTAGCCGCTGGTAGCCGAACCCTGCACCTCGGTTGAGCTAACGATGTTGGCGCTGCTGGCCGCTGTGCCGTCCTGGCTGTCGAGCAGTTTGAACAGCAGATTTGCCTGCGTGGTCTGCGGATACGTGAATCGCGCCATTGCGCTGCGGGTGGTTGCGGTCAGCTCGGTCGTAATGGTCGGGATGCCGGTGTTGACCTTGTAGTAGCCGGCGGTCCCGACCTCGCCGCCGTGGCTAAGACGCTGATCGAAAGATCCTGGATCCGTTCCCGCTGGAATTCCACCGGTAAGGGGCTCGATGGGAACATCGCCAAACGCGCCACAACCAGGACCGCTGATGTGAGTCAGACTGAAGCCGCGGAACATGGTGTCGTTGTACTCGTAACCACCGCCATCGCTCCGGTCGGGCGAGCTATCGGGACTCCACTGAACCATGCCGAAGGGCATGTCCGGCCCGGGGAAGACGTTACCGCCCCCGGTCGTACCGACGAGTGTATTGACCATGGACGCCGGATCGCTGACCAGCGGCGCACTCGACGCCGTAGCTGGGGCCGGCGGCCCTGCTGCAGTCAGAGCAGCGCTTGCCACTGCGATAACGGACGCAAGCGTGACGAATCGACGTAGACCTGCCATCTAGACACTCCTTTGTACTCTTCCTACGACAATGTCCGCCCTGTTCCGGGCGCCAATCAACATCTCCTTTATA
>DHIZ01000025.1:5761-6094 GCA_002404055.1 Chloroflexi bacterium UBA4733 | reverse complement strand
GGCCGCCGTGTCGGCCAGACCGGGCTGTTGCCGCGCCCAGGCCACGTACTCCGCCACCATCGCCACTTGCTCCCGCTGCGGCGCCCAGCCGAAGGCGCGCAGGCGGCCGACGTCGGAAAGCGCGTGGCGCGTGTCGCCAAAGCGGAAGAGTCCCGGCACAGCCGGTTCGCCGGCCAATCCAGTTGCCGCCAGAACCATGGTAGCCAACTCCAGGACGGCCACCCGCCGATCGCCGCCCACGTTGAGCGCCAGCCAATCGGTGCGCCGATCTTCCAGGGCCAGCAGCGTGGCCGCCGCAACATCGTGGACGCTCACGAAGTCGCGCAGTTGCCG
>DHIZ01000025.1:0-5713 GCA_002404055.1 Chloroflexi bacterium UBA4733 | reverse complement strand
TTTCCGGCGTCGCCAGCGGCAGCACAGGCCGACGGCAAAGCGGGCAGCGCGCCTCCCACTCCTGCGCGCGCAACTGCGCTTCGTCGCGCTGCTCCGGCACGACCCGCCCGTGCTCATCACACTGGTGCAGGCCCTCGCCCGCCACCGCCTGGCTGGAAGCCACCACCACCCGCTGCACCGGCAACCGCTCACGCACGATCAACTCGTACAACAGCGCAGTGCCGACCGCGTTGACATGAAAGAAGCGCGAGAAGTCCGTCAAATGGTCCTGGTAAGCCGCCAGATGGACCACGGCATCCACGCCGTCCAGGGCCGCGCGCAGCGTCGCCCGGTCACTCACATCGCCCAGCAGGCGTTCCGCACGCCCATCCAGCCACTCCGGCCAGCAACCGGGCAGATGTACCGGTGGCGTGAGCAGATCAAGGACCCGCACCTGGTGGCCACGCGCCAGCAGCAGATCAACGGTATGCGAGCCAATGAAGCCGGCGCCGCCGGTGACGAGGACGTGCATATTGGAGTACCTATCTTTGCGAAAAGCAGGGCCGCGACTGCGGTCTGCGGCCCTGCCACCCCCCTCACCGCTTCACCCCGGACGCCACCGCAGGCCGCTGTTCCTCCGCCCCCGCCCCGTCAACCACCGCCACTCGGCGCGTGCGGCGCCAGAGTAGCGCGGCGATTTGGCGGCTGGTACGGGCCATGATCGCCAGGTCCTGCAGCAAGGTGTAGTCGCGGACGTAGGCCAGATCGGCCTGCACCTCCTCTTCCACGCTGAGGGCGCTCTTGCCGTGTAACAGCCAGGGGCCGATCAGACCGGGCTGCATCGCCAGCAGTACGCCGACCCACTCGCTGTAGAGCGTCAACTCCGCCTTGCTGATGGCGCGCGGGCCGACGATGCTGAGGTCACCGCGCAGCACGTTGATCAGGCGCGGCAGCTTGGTCAGCAGGTAGGTCAGGCGGAAGCGCTGCGGGAAGGTGCTCAGGCGCAAGGTCCTGTCGGCAAACTGCCCGGGTCGCCACCAGGCTTGCAGCGACAGGCGCGCAAAGGGCCGGCCTTGCCTGCCGACCATCGACGTGTACTGCAAGAGCGTGAGACCGTGCAGGCGCGCCCCCAGCCAGAGCGCCAGCAGCAGTGGCGACGCGACCAGCAGCAGCAGCAGCGCCAGACTGCGGTCCAGCAGCACCTTGCTCAACATGCCGGGAGCGCCGACGCCGCCGAGGTCGGGGATCAAGATGGGGACGCGGCCGCGGTAGGCGGGCTGCAGGCGGGCGACCAACTCCCCGGCCACGCTGGGGATCAGGCGCAGCGGCGGCAGGGCCGGGCTGGTATAGGCATCGCGCAGCAGGCGATCGTAGCTCTCCTGGGCCAGGGCGCCCTCCACCACCAGCAGTTCGTCCACGCGCTCGGCCAGGGCGACCTGTTCCACGTCGGCCGGCCGCCCCAGCACGCGGTGCGTGCCGCCAACGTGGATGCCCAGCGGCAGGTAGTCGTCCAGGAAGCCGACGACTGCCACATCAGAACGGCGGGCCAGCATGCGAGCGGCGCTCTCGCCAATCTGCGATGCGCCGAGGAGCAGCAAGCGCCAGGGCCGCCGCCGCCGCTGGTGCAACAACCCCAGCAGCACCAGCCGGCGCCCAACGATGACCAGCCCCACAGAGAGCACGGTAGTGGCGACGAACCAGCCGCGCGAGAGCCACATGCCGCCAGTGAGATAGACGCCGCTCAAGGAAGCGAAGCCGGCGATGGCCGTGGTCTCCAGCACCCGCCCGGTGAGCCTGATGCCGTGCAACAGCAGTTCGCCGGCATACATGCCGCGGGCGGCGAACACCAGCAGCCAGAGTGGCGCCAACACCGCCATGGCCAGAACGTAGCGCGCGAAATCGGCGGGTGCTGCCGACAGAACGAGCACCTTATCGAGGAAGTGCAGGTGGAAGGCCAGCAGGAAGGACGCTGTCAGGGCCAGCAGGTCGGCCAACACGGTGACGAAGAGCACACCCTTATGCCGTCGCATGGATCTCCCCCAGGTCGCGGCGCGAGAGGGAACGCAGGCGCAAGCCGCTGTTGAGCAGCACCGTCGCCCCGGCGTCGGCAAAGCGGAAGTCGAGCCGCTGCAGCCCGGCGGCCTGCAAGGCTGCGGTCATCGCTGGCTGCGCCTCCGGTTCACAGTAGAGCAGCAGGAACCCGCCACCACCCGCGCCTGCCAGCTTACCACCGCGCGCGCCCTTGCGGCGAGCCAGTTCATACAGGTCGTCGATCCTGTCTGTCGAGATGCCGGCGGCCAGGCGACGTTTCTGCATCCACCCTTCGTGCAGCAGGTCGGCCAGGTCGCCGAGTCGCCCGGTGGTGAGGGAGCGCCGGGCATCCTCCGCCATCGCCTTGATGGCGTGCAGCCCCTCGACGTTCTGGCCGGAGAGGGTGCCGGCGCGCTGCTCGCGCAGGATGCTGTTGGCCTCGCGTGAGCCGCCGGTGAAGAAGAGGCAGAGGCGTTCCTCCAGCGCTAAGCGCACGTCGAGGGCGAGCAGCAGCGGCTCCGCTTCGACCCCGCCGGCGTGGAAGCGGTAGCTGTGGAAGCCGCCGTAGGCCGCCGCATACTGGTCCTGCTTGCCGATGGGCGAGCCGAGCTTGACGAGCTCGATATAGCTGGCGACCTCCGCCAGTTCGCCCGGTGTGAAGCTGATGCCGCAGAGCGCCCCCATGGCCTTGCAGAGGGCCACGGTGACGCTGCTGGAAGAGCCGAGCCCCGTGCCGCCGGGCACCTCTGAAGCGAGAAAGAGCGAGAGGCCGTGGCGGATGCCGAAGTGGTTGAGCACGGCGCGCGGCAGGCGCAAGTCGCCGTCCTCCCAGGGCAGGTCGCCGCCGTCCATGTGGTGGTAAAAGGTGCTGTAGTCGGCCGAGGTGATCTGTAACGGCCGCACGCCGTCGGCTTCCACGATGGCGTAGAAGTAACGATCGATGGTCGTGCTGACGACCATGCCGCCGTAGGTCTCGTAATATGACGGGAGGTCGGTGCCGCCGCCGGCAAAGCTGATACGAACAGGAGCGCGCACCAGGAGCATTCGCCTATTCCTTCGCCAGGCGGATCACGTGCCGCACCATCCCCGCTCGCCATTGCGAAGAACCTGCGAGTACTATAGCGCAACGTTCGTAAGGCGCAGTGATATATAGCCAAAATGGGGGGGTACCCGACGATGCATCGTCGGGTTAGCACCCGCTGCGGCGGGGACCCGCCAAGCGTCAGGAACGAGCCTGGATCACGCTTGATGCCGCCGCTCGCCCGTTTAGCACTTGCCGTGGTCCGTATCAAGCGCAAAATGCGGGTGCGCGAAGGTACGAACCGCTCGCCGGACGTGCCCGATGCCGATGGAATAATGGCTGCGTCCACTTCGGATGGTACGATACGCACAGAATGAGCGATACCTGCGCACGGGATGGAGGGCCTCATGGTTGGTAATCACCATCGCCGGGGGACGGTAGCACGTGCTGATCGCACAGTTCCCCCCGATGTCCACGAACGAGCTTCTTCGACGCAGTTGCCCGCATCAGCGCCCGATGACGATATCGTCGAGCCTGTCGCGTTTAAGAAGATGACGCTTACCCCGGAAGAGTCGGCGGTCTTCCAGCAGTGGTACGAGAACGCAACACCCCATCCCGTAGAGCCGACCGCTGTCCCTTTAGCGCGTACCGATCTCGGCCCTAGGAGCCGCCCCTGAGGCAATGCCTGCGTCCGTTCGTGTTGAATTTGAGGCCGGTAACAGGGAACCAAATGGTAACGGACGCACATGTCCAGTGACCTCCTCCGAATCCCCTTTGAGGATCGGCATCTCAGCGAGCGCGATATTCAGAAGTTTTACTGTGGCGATGATCGCTGGTGTCGAACCGCTGCAACGTGGATCAGGCGACCACGTCCCATCGCACAGGCCCGAAGCCGGCCGGCGTAGGGAACGTCTTCCTGTTGTGGGCTTGTACGTAGACCTTGAAAATCACGGGGCGATCAAGCTCTATCAGCGGCACAATTTTGAGATGGCGCCGGAGTTGACCAGCAAAGACGACAACGGGATCGTCCACGTGGCGATGCTCCGGCGCCTCAGCTAGCCCGCTACCCCCTGCGGAGGGCGGCTGCGCTTGCAAGCGCGGGAAGTGGTTCGGTCTCGTCATTGTTGCGCGGCAACGAAAATGCGGCCGAAGGGGGTGAGCTGGGCGGCGCGGGCAGCGCGGAAAGTCCATGGGGCATGGGCGTTCCGACGGGGTCGCCTCGTTGCTTGTATGGTGCTGTCCGTCACTGGCGGACACGGCGGCGCTGGCCAGCCGCCTACCCGCGTCACCGGCGACAACTCTACCCGGAGATGGTGCAGTTCCTGCTCGCCTTCGTCGGCGAGCGGCTGCAGGACGTACTCCTGGTCATGGACGAAGCGGTTCAGAGCGGGGAACGCCAGGCCAGGTTTGCCACCGCGCTCCGGCACGCCCTGCGAAGTTCCGACCCACAGCCGGTGGCCAGGGTCGTCCAGCACCGCTCGCACAGCGACAACCTGATCCAGGTTGCCGACATGGTGGCCGGCGCGGTAGCACGGGGCTATGAGCGGGGGGACAATCGGTATCGCCAACTCCTGCACCAGAAGTTGGAAGTGCTCGAACTGCCCCGGGAAACACCACGCGGCCCGCGAGGCTAGCCAGGGGGTTCTTTCATAGGGTTCGGCCGGAGACCGGTCTACCCCAAACCCGGCAGGCCCCGGCTACCCGGGACGCTTCGCCTCGACGGGCCGCGTGGCGCTGGCCCTAGTGTACCGCATGCGTCGGCAGCGAGCGTCTCCACCTTGACTATCGTGCCAGCCCTTTGCGGACTGCGCGCCCATGCTTTACAATCAACACTATGAGTAACGAGACGACGCCAACAGCCGACTACGACAGCCCCTGGAAAGAGGCGCTCGCCCGCTACCTGCCCGACGCCTTCGCCCTGTTCTTCCCTGCGGTGCATGCCGAGATCGACTGGAGTCGCCAGTACCAGCCCCTGGACAAAGAGTTGCAACAGGTTACACGCGATGCGAATCTGGGCCGTCGCCTGGCCGACACCCTGTTCCAGGTCTGGCGGCGTGACGGGACCGACGCCTGGGTGCTCATCCATATCGAAGTCCAGGGCCAGCCGGACCGTGACTTCGCGCAACGCATGTTTGTGTATTACTACCGCATCTTCGACCGCCACCAGCGCCCCATCATGAGCGTGGCCATCCTGGGCGACGAACAGCCCGACTGGCGGCCGACCCGCTTCACGCAGGAACTCTGGGGCTGTCGGGAGGAGCTGCGCTATCCGGTGGTCAAACTGCTGGACTGGCGGGAGCGAGATGACGAGTTGGCGGCGAGCGCGAACCCCTTCGCCGTGGTGGTGCGAGCCTATCTGGCGGCGCAGGCCACCGCTGGGTCGCTGGAGGCGCGAGGGCGGGCCAAGCTGGGCCTGATCCGCGGGCTGTACGAGCGGGGCTACGCGCGCAAGCAGATCCTGGAACTATTCCGGCTGATCGACTGGATGCTGGCCTTACCACCGGAGCAAGATGATGTCCTGTGGCGCGAGATTGCGCGGATTGAGGAGGAACGACGGATGCCTTACATTACCAGCGTGGAACGGATCGGGCTGCAACGCGGCGAACAGATCGGGCTGCAACGCGGCGAACAGATCGGGCTGCAACGCGGCGAACAGATCGGGCGGCAGGAAGGCGAGTTGCA
>DHIZ01000026.1:19048-20021 GCA_002404055.1 Chloroflexi bacterium UBA4733 | reverse complement strand
CTACACACCACCTCCTTTCTTACAACCTGAGCGTACCATACTCCTGGCAGAATGACAATGCCGGTCGGAATTAAGTCAGGGCCGAAAGGCGAGGTTCGCTGCACCTGCTATCATCTACGGAAAAATCGCAGGCAGGAGAAGTCATCAGGCATGATCATTGATACACACGTTCACGTCTGGGAACTGGATGCGCAGCAGCAACCGGCCCCTGGCGCAGGCCTTACGCTATGTCCAGCATGACCTGCCGGGTCTGACCGAGGAGGACCGTGCCAAGATCCTGGGCACAGTCCCCAAGACACTCTTCGGTTTCACCGCCTGAACTGGTTCCTCAATTCAACCATTCGAAGAGGCCAGAGGAGCGGGCGCGCTACGGCTTGATCGGCACCTGCATACCGGCGTAGGGATTACAGGAACCGTACTGCACGAACGAATCGTTGAGCAGCTTATTCAGCGAGCGCAGCGTCGTCTCCATCGTCGCCTGGCCGGTGAAGACGGGAGCGATTTCCTTGGCGTACTCGTTATAGGCGTCCAGCGTCCGGTACTGCCGGAAGTGAATGCCGTAAGGGTGGTTGTAGGTATCAGACATGACCTTGATGTGGGCCGGCGGTGGGTTGGAGCCATACTTGGGCTTCAGCGCGTTCAGACTCGGCACTTCCACTTTATTCTGGGCGAAGTACGTCTGCACGTCGGTGCTGGCCAGCCACTTGATGAAGCTGTAGGCTAGGTCCGGCTGTTTCGAGGCGACGGCGGCCTCGTTGGGGTTGCCGGACACGATAGGCACGCCCATCACGCCCTGCGTCCGGCCGGGGAAAGGCGCAATATCCCAGTCGAATTCCCCTTGCATCTGCTTGATGTTCTGTTCAACGTTGGCGGAGGCGCGGATGTAGAGCGCGGTCTTCCCTGCGCGAAACGCATCCGTCACGCCGGCCTTGGTGAGCGCATCGCTGTCGGCGGTGGTCAGGACGCACTGTTT
>DHIZ01000026.1:0-18916 GCA_002404055.1 Chloroflexi bacterium UBA4733 | reverse complement strand
TGTGAACTGCATCTTCTGGAAGTCAGCCCACTGCCCACCGAAGGTCCAGACGAACATGCCGTTGCTCTCGCTCATGCCCGTGTATCCCATCTGCAGACCCCATTGCGTCGCCTTGTTATCGAGGCCGCGCTTGGTCGTCTTGACAGCGATCTCCGCCATGTCGTCCAACGTCCACTGGCCCTTGAGGTCATCCCACGGGTCTTTGGCGCCGGCCGCCTTGATGAGGGTCTTGTTGAAGTACACCTGACGGGGGTCGTTGTCGAAGGGCATGGCGTAGTTCTTGCCGCACCAGGACTCCAGGCCGATGAGGCCGTAGTCGTGGGCGAGATCAATCTTATCAACCTTGAGCCGACTACCAAGCTCGAGGAAGACGCCTTGATCGAACAGCTTGACGTGGCCGAAGTTGTTGGCGTTCATCGTGTCTGGCGGGGTGTTGCTGGCGAACTCCACCGGCAGCTTGGCAGTCCAGTCGTTGTAGGCGAAGACTTGTACGTCGAGCTTTGCGCCGAACTGCTGTTCAAACGAGGGGAAGAGGGGCTTCAGGTTGGTCATCATCTCCGCCCACCAGGTCTGATAGACCAGGGTGGGAGTGCCTTTGGCTACCGGCAGGGCGGTCGCGGCGACCGACGCCGTGGCCGGACCGGCGGATGTCGCGGCAATACGGGTGGTCGCAGCCGCCGTTGTCGCTGCTGCCTGAGTGCTCGCGACGGCACTGGTGGCCGGACCTGCCGCTGCGGAGGTGGCTTGCGCCGCCGTTACCGCCGCCGAGGATGCAGCGGCGCCTCCGCAGGCGGCCAGCACCGAAAGCGCGGCGGTGGCGGCGCTCCCCTGACCGATCGTCAGGAGCAACTGTCGCCGGGAAAAGGCACGAGGCTGCACGGTCTAGTCTCCTTCCTGATTGTTACCTACGACGAAGCGTCCGCCCGTCCCGGCTGCATGGCGCTAAAGAGGAACCGCGCCGGCGGATCCGGGTGACTCGCTGCCCGTGGGGAGCGCCGATGGTGGAAAGGACGGGAAGGAAAACGTCGCTTACTAGTACCAGGTGTCAATGCCGGTTGTCAAGCCGAACCTTCGGGTAATGCAAAGACCCTGGTATCACGTCGGGCGGTACGTCTCGTTGCCGACGCTGGAAACGACGCGGGGCCAGGCGGCCGGGCAGAGGTACTCGGTGGTGGTGCAAGACTGGTGGACACCCGGCTGGACGTGGGGCTGCCACGGTGTCTTGAAATAGGCCTCGTAGATGGCGCGGCTGATGGGCCCAGCGACATCGGCCCCTTCACCTGCATGTTCCGCCATCGCCACGATGGCGATCTCCGGCTTGTCGGCCGGCGCGAAGCTGGCGAACCAGGCGTGCGGCTGCGCCTGGCCACTCTGCGCAGTCCCGGTCTTGCCGGCCACGGCGATCGGGAAGTCGCGGAAGGCCCAGGAGCCGGTGCCGAGCCAGTTATCGGTCTCGTCGATCACGCGGCGCATGGCCGCCCGCACGGACGCCAGTTCATCGGCGCTCACCGGCAACGTGCCCCGCTGCTTGACCGGCGCCGGCATGCTCTGCTCGCCGGTGGGGGCCAGCACCTTGTCGACGACGCGCGGCGTCCAGAGCGTGCCGCCGTTGGCGATGGCAGCAATCCAACTCACCATCTGCAGCGGCGTCACCAGCAGCGATCCCTGCCCAATGGCCAGGTTCACCGGATCACCCGGATACCAGGGTTCGTGTTGCGTCTGCTGCTTCCAGGCCGGACTGGGCAGGAGGCCGGCCGCCTCTACCAGGCCGACGATGCCGGTCGTCTCCCCGACGCCGAAGCCCTTGGCGAGGTCGGGGAAGACGGTGTGCCCCTTGCCGTCCAGGGTATGGCCGACCTCGTAAAAGACGATGTCGCAGGACTGCGCCAGTCCCTCGGTAAGATTGATGTGGCCGTGCCCGCTGATCTTCCAGCAGTGCATTTCAATGCCGAGGGCGTTCCAGACACCGGTGCAGGTGAACATGGAACTCGGGCTGAACATGGAACTGCCCAGGGCGGAGGACATGGTGACGGTCTTGAAGGTCGAGCCGGCCGGGTAGGCGCCTAGCGTTGGCCGGTTGTTCAGCGGCTGGTTGGCATTCTGGAAGAGCGCCTGCGCCTGCGCCTGGGACAGCCCCAGGATGAAGCTGTTGGCGTCGAAGCTCGGCGCGCTGGCGAGCGCCAGCAGCGAGCCGTCGCTGATCCGCATGACGGCCACACTGCCGTTAAGCTTGCCGAGGGCATCCTGCGCCACCTTCTGCAGCGCCATGTCCAGGGTCAGCACGATGTTGCTGCCGCGCAGCGGCGCGCGCTGGGCGATCACCGTGAACACTGTGCCGTCCGGCGTCACCACCGCCAGTTCGCCGCCGCGTTTGCCGGCCAGCGTCGCCTCGCCCCAGTGCTCCAGGCCGGTGCGTCCGATCCAGTCGCCGCTCAGGTAGCCGTCCTGCCACTTCGTCGTGAGCTCGTCGGCGCTGATCTCGCCCAGGTAGCCGACGGACTGCGCGGCCAGGTCCTTCAGCGGATAGCCCCGCAACGGTTCGTCGGAGAAGAGGATGCCCGGCGTGTTCTTCAGCGTGGTCTGGATGGCAGTAAGCTGGTCGGGCGGCACGACCTGCACCGGCTGCAGCCAGGTCGGGTTCGCCTTGGCCTTGTCGTACAGCGCTTGCAGCTTGGGCAGCGGATAGTTCAGGGCCTTGCTGACGGCGGCCAGCGTGCCGGGCACGTCCTGCATCTTGCCCGGCGCCAGTCCCAGGTTGGTATAGGTCGTCTGGGTCGCCACCTTGACGCCGTTGCGGTCCACAATCTCGCCGCGCGGCAGGCTCTCCGGCGTCATGTGGATCAGGTTCGCCCCGGCCAGGTCTTTGAAGATCAGCGAGGGGAGCCACTGGACCAGCCAGCGGTCGCCTTCCTGGATTAGCGCCGCCGTGTTGTCTTCCTCGATCGTGCCCACCAGCGCCGTTTGCATGGTGACGTGGTAACGCTGCGTCGGGCTATGGACATCCTCGGTCGGCAGGACCTTGGCAACCAGGCTGATGATGCTGGCGACATCCCAGATGGCGGTGTAGCGCGTGACAAAGGCGTCCTTGGTGATTGTAGCCTGCGCCTCCTGACTCAGGAGGGTGTACATTGTCGGGTAGTCCTGCGCCGCCCAGGCGGTCAGGAAGGCTGTCGTCGCCCCCTGGGGGGTGTTCGTGGGCAAGGGGGTCGGCGTGGGTGGTACCGGAGTCACTGTCGCCGGCACAGGAGTGGGTACCGCTGGCGTAGCGCTGGCGGCATTCTGCCCGACGGTCGCCGTGTCTGCCTTCAGCCCGACGCCGCCGGCACAGGCCGCCAGGGAAAGGGCTGTGCTGCCGAGCGCCAGGAGGCCGAGCAACTCCCGCCGGCCCAGCCGGCCCGCCAGGCGTCGCGTTACATAGGTTGGCGCTGGTGTGGTCACGCTGCATCTCCATCAGGATCACGTCCAAGCCGACCGGACATGTCCAGTGTACCAAGGACGGTTTCCGCCGGTACCAGTGATCCTTCAGCAAAACTTTAGTTTGGCCGCCCCGCAGTTCAGCCGGGGCACGTAGTCTCAAGGCTGACGATGGCGTGACGCGCTGGATGGAATGAGGTACTACAGTGATCGGTCGCCGACTCCGTGCTCTGCTGGTGGCGACGTTGGCGTTCGTCGGCCTTGTCTGGTGCCTCGGTCGCCTGGAAGCGCTGGGAGCGCCCTTCCTGCCGGCGTTTCTTACCGGAGCGATCCCGCCTGCCATCCAATCGGCCGTTGCCAACCTGGGGCAGGAC
Source organism: Chloroflexi bacterium UBA4733 (assembly GCA_002404055.1). Next base: position 15,128 of record DHIZ01000026.1, on the reverse strand, counting down.
GTAACCGCGCTGGCGCTGCAACTGGGCGCTTTGCTGGTGACAATCCTCCAGATTGCCGTGGCCGCCCTGGCGCTGGTGGCTGTCCTCGCGCTCCTGGTGGCGATCCGCCGCCCCCGCCCAACACTCCGGGGCAGCGTGACGACCTTTCAGGCGCCCCGCGCTGCCGCGAGCAACGCTGCGCCGATCGCCCTCCTGCAACGCTGCCCCGGCTGCGGCCGGCCGGTGCAGTCGGATTGGGTAGCCTGCCCCACCTGCATGGTGAGCCTGCCGGCCCGCCGCGTCTCCTAACCCGATGGCTTACCCGCCAAAGAACGGCGCGAACCGGGCTTCGGGCAACTCCCCTGCCGCATCAGCCGCGCGGTACCCCGGGCAGGCTGTCCACCAGTCCCCCACAGAAGTAGATGACGTCGCCGTTGGCGCGCCCGACGGCGTAAATCGCCCTGGGGTGGTCGTGCTGGGTGCTGGTGGTCTTGAAGTCCCGCAATGCGACTTCGTCGACCTCAATGCCCAGCCCCGGCCCCTCCGGCACGCCCGCCGCCTTGCCGGCCAGGTCGAACAGCGCCATCTGCAGACCGGCGCCGAGGCTGTCGTCCCACATGCACTCGGCGGGGGCTTTCCCCTGCACCCGCGCGACCGCCGCGTCCGTCACGCGGCCCCAGGTGTAGTTGGGCAGCGTCTCGCCATAGCCGACGAGATCGCTGTCGGTCGTGATCCGGCAGACCTCGCTGATGTGCCAGCCCGAGATGTCGCGCGCCGTGTTGCGGTCGGGAACCTCGTAGAAGGGCACGTCCACCAAGAACCGCTCAACGCCGGTAATGCGCATGGTCTCCTCCTCCTGGCCTACTTGTATTTGTCCATCACCGTCTGCGCCGCCTGCTTGAGTTGGGTGAGGGTCGTCTTGGGATCGGCTTTGCCGGTAAGCATATCGCTCCAGGGCTTCCCAAGCGCTGCGGAGACGTCGGCCGACCCCGGAGTGGGCCAGTAGGCATAGGCCGTTGCCTTCCCCTCACCGTCGCCGTCACCGTGGAGGCAGTGGTCGCCATCGCGGCCGCGCCGCAGGCTGCCAGCAGAACTGCTCCGCCACCCGTCAGGGACAGCGTGGAGAGAAACTGGCGACGCGTCAGGCATGTGGCATCGGGTACGGTCGTCGCCTGTGTGCTACCTCGGCTCGTCGAGGATCGCCTGGCAGACCGGCTGCGTCTTCGAGGACATGGCGTTGTAGTTCTCTTTGGCGTTGAAGTAGTCTGCCGTCAGCTTTGGCCAGGCGTCCAGCCACTCCTGGAAGTGCAGGTTCCAGGGTTGCGGGAAGGGATCGATGCCCGACGCGAACCAGTTTGCCCCTTCCTTATCGATCGGGTACTTCTCCCAGAGCTTCGGGTTGAACCAGACCGAATGGCGAGCAAAGGGATTGGCGTAGCCTTCGTAGCCGGCCCAGAAGCCGATCTCGGGCCCTGTGAGCTGGTTGAGGAGCCTGAATGCCTCGTCGGCATGCTTCGTTTGCGCCCACATCGCCTGCGTGTTGTACGAAAGGCAGGAGCCGCGGTAGCCGTGCGGTCCCTTCGGCCAGAGCACCACCTTGGTCGCGAACTTATCCTTGATGATGGTGTGGTAGGCCTGGGGCCGGCCGATCTCCCCGGAGATAGCGATCATCTGCCCGGCGGTGAAGTAATCGAAGCCCTTCGGGGCTGGCGGCGAGTCCGACTTGGGCACGAAGCCGTCGCGGACCAGCTTCCAGTACCAATCCAGCGCGTCCTGTACCGGGGGCGAGGTCAGTTGCTCCTTCTTGCCGTCCGCCGAGAGAAGCCAGGCATCTTCCGACCCCTTGTTGGGGTCGAGGCCCCAGGATCGCGTGAACTGCTGGACGTACAGTGGGCTACCCGGTCCGGCCATCTGGTAGCCCCAGATCCCTTGGGAGGGGTTCGCGGCCTTCCGGGCAATTTCATCGAGCTGGGTGAGCGTCCAGTCGGAACTCGTCGGCGGCTCGACCCCGACCTTCTTCAGCAGGTCCAGGTTAAAGATCACGATGGCGTTGCCGCCGGGGTGTACAACGGTCGGGAGCCAGAAAAGCTTGCCATCGGTGCCGATGCCCCGGGCATCGGCGATGACTGAAGGGAAGAAGTCGTCGAACTGGATCTGCTGGCGCTGCTGGTTGACCAGAGAATCAATCTGATAGGTCACGCCCTTGAAGGCCAGCGAGGGCATCCACTTATTGTGGCCGGAAAAGACGTCCGCCAGCGTGCCGCCTGCCGCCAAGGTGAGGCACTTCTGGAACATGTCGCCATAGGGAACGTCCTGCGGCTGGACCACAATGTTTGGGTTGGCCTTGTTAAAGTCATCCACGAACTTCACGTCTTGCTCCCAGCCGGATCCAGGGAAGCGCATGAAGGTCAGTTGCGTCTTGGCCGCGGCCACCGATGGAGCGGCGCTACTCGGAGCAGCGCTGGCAGAGGCCTGCTGCGACGTTGCTTGGCTGGTGGCAATCCGGCTCGCTGCGCTTTGATTGGTCGTGGTCGGGGCGGCCGCGCTGGCCGTGGTTGGAGCTGGCGCGCTCGCCTGCGTCGTGACGCTGGCGCCGGCGCCACAGGCGGTCAGCAAGGGAAGACCAATGCCGAGGCCAAGACCGAGGCTGAGGGTCTGCCGTCGGGACAAAAGGCGTGGCATGCAGTGCAACTCCCGTTCCTAACTCCTTCCGGGTCCGCTCTGGTCCCGGCTTAATGCCGCGCAGACCAGCTGCACAGCGACGATGACGGGGATAGGGACAGGAAGCGTACTTCCTCCATAGTACTATACAGGAAGGATGACGCATTGTCAAAGGGGACGGGGGGACGGCGCTCGATGGTTGTGACGCGGCGTTACGCGTCGTAGGCCGTCGGCGACGCACGACCTTGCGGTACACTCCTGGCTCGACCTCGTCACGCGCCTGCCCGCCATTTCCGCGGTCGCAGCGGAACCGGTCGCTTCGGCGTGACGTGAGCTGACGCGATGGCGGTCTGGCAAGTCTGTCGAAAAATAGTCATAAGGCGCCCAGCGACGTTTTGCCCTCCTCGGGTTAGAGCGCCGGGAGGTCGGGCGGGTAGTAACCGGTCATCGCCTGGGAGTTCCTGGCCAGATTCGGGTGCAACGGCGGCTGCGCCATCGTCTGCCACGGCGTCCCACAGCGGCGGCTGATCACCGCCCATTCGCCCGGTGTCAGGTTGCCGTGGTGATGGTAGATGAAGCGGCGCAGGCCGGCCCGAGCCGTCGCGTCCAGCAGCCGTCCCAGGTCTCCTGCGCTCACCGGGTCTCCCTCGTGCGGCCGCCGGCCCGCGTCAACCCAGGGCACGACCCGGTCCGGGTCGTCGGTCGCGGCCAGCACCCGCGCGCTCTCCCGGGTCACGACGCGGTCGAAGAACTCTTGCGGGAAACCTTCATCGAAATCCGCCAGGGAGGTGACGCCGGGCAGGTCAAGACCAAACAGGGCGCCGACGACATCCAGCGCCGCCACCTCGCTCAAACCCGGGTTCCACCGCGTCAGCGTCGCCACGTAACGGGCGACTGTGCCGTACATCCCGTCGAAGCCGCGGTGCCAGACGTAGTGCTTGGGCAGGAGCACGTCAAGGATCGCGGCAAGCCGCCCGAGATCGTACCCACACAGCGGGGCGAAAGCGGCCGATCGCGGGCCGGCGGCCAGCAGAAACTTTCGCGCACTGTTCGCCTCGACGGTCGCGCGGACCGCGGCGTAGCAGTGGGTGAGCGCGTCCATCCGGAAGGCGATCCACCGCGCGAGATCGGGATCGCCCCCCAGCAGTCCGAAGGCGCCCAAGAGGCCGCCATCCCGACCGCCGTGCAGCCGCACCTCTCGATCACTCAGAGAGTGCAAGCGCGCGTACAGTCGATCTTTCACCTGCACCAACGCCGGATAGTCGTAGCCCAGCGTCGCACAGGCAGGCGCGGCTAACTCCGGCAGGTCGCTGAAGAGGTAGGACCGGGGGCCGGCAGGACCGACCATGTGCTCCGGGCTGATCTCGTATCCCCACTCCGGGCCGTCGAGGACGGCGCCGTCGACCATCGGGTAGTGGCTCATCGTGTCGACGATCCGGGCGCAGTACGCCGCGCGAGCGCGATCATCGACGATGATCGATCCGTGCGCGCCCGGAACCGGCGGAGCGCCGCTGCCCGGCTGAAAAATCCAGACCTTCCAGCCACGGTCTTTCGCCGCTTGCAGGGCGCGATCGAGGAGCGCGCGCTTCTCCGGCAGGGACTGGGATGGCGGCTCCGGCGGCTCGAGCCCGAGGCGCCGGTAGATCCGCGCGTCAGGGTCGAAGGTCGCCACGTTCTCCTCGAACGCCATCGGTCCGATCACCAGCCCGTCAACGCCGCCGGCTGCCCAGGCGTCGAACAGCCGCTCGTGATCCGCGATCACCGGTTCGAGGTGGCGCATCACATCCATCCAGAGATTGAGCGTCGTTTCGGCGGCCATCATCCCTCCTCTTTTTCACCGATCGATGTTTGGCGGCTAAGCCCTCGCCGATGTCGTTGGCTGGGCGCTGATCCAGATAGAGGGACGCGATCGCGATGCGTGGTGTGGTCTACCTGCCTATTGCCGCTGCCGCTGCAGTATAGTATGTGGTCGGCGAGAAGTCCCCGGGCCAGAAACCGCCGGCTTTCGCCCGGTCTTCTCCTTGGAGGAATCATCAGGCATGATCATTGATACGCACGTTCACGTCTGGGCTTTGGATGCGCAGCACCAACCGGCCCCTGGCGCAATGGTACATCCACCGAAGGCTGCTGCTCCCGTTGAGTGGCTACTGGAGGATATGGCCACCTATCGCATCAACCACTGCGTGCTCGTTCAATCTAGCGCCTTCGGATGGGATAACACCTACATGGTCGAATGCGTCCAGCGCTATCCCGGTCGCTTAAAGGCAATTGGCCTGGTGGACCCGCTCAGTGCCTCCAACGCCGATGACCTGCGCTATTGGATCGGTCGTGGTCTCTCCGGCGTGCGTTTCCATCCGCTCTATTACCCCGACGAACCGTCCTGGATCGACAGCGCTGCGAACGATCCCCTCTGGGATGCAGCCGCCGAAACCGAAGCTATCCTCCAGTTCCACATATGGCCAAAGCATGCGCCGGCGCTAGATCGCATGGTCGCCCGCCATCCGCAGGTGCGCGTCATCGTCGATCACCTGGGCAAACCCGACGTGACCGAAGCGCCTCCTTATCCCAGCTTTGCGCCGGTGCTCCGGTTGGCTCGTCACCCCCTCATCTGGGTGAAAATCGGCGACTATCAGATCGCCTCCAAACAGTCCTATCCCTGGCCGGATACCTTCCCCTTTGTTGCGGCACTGAAGGACGCCTTCGGGGCGGATCGCATGGTGTGGGGAACCGGCTATCCAAACGGCGCACGTCTGGTGCCGCTGGCGCAGGCCTTACGCTACGTCCAGAATGACCTGCCGTGTCTGACTGAAGCGGACCGCGGCAAGATCCTGGGGACAGTTCCTCAGACGCTCTTCGATTTCACCGCCTGATGCTGCCGAACAGCCGCAGCGGTGCGCGCCGCAGCCCCCTGCGCCGATCGGTCGCGTTGGGTGGTATCCGGTTCTCCGGCATCGACCTCGCCGGCACAGGGGCCACTGGCGACGCCACCTCTGGATATGTGGGCGACCGTTGACGCCCGCCGCCGTGAGTTCTGCTTGCAGGCGGCGGATATTGGCTTCCAACACCGTGAGATCGACGAGCATCACGGGCGTGTCGAGTTCGCTGATGTGCATCCGGTTCTCCTTCGCCGTTTCGCCTTACGGTACGCGCAGTATATACTTTCAACGCCTGCGGCCACAGGTGTCCGCACGGCAGGATGTCCATGGTGAAGGAGGCGACACATGGCGATGGTTACACCGGAGGAAACGCTGCGTCAGCTCGGCGTCGCCCTGCGGACGGTGGAGATCGGTGATCGTCCGCTTGTTCCCTGGGTGCGGACCGGGAACTTGCTGTTCCTCTCCGGCGCGGGCCCGAACCCCAACTCGGAGGGCCGCAATTGGAACGGGCAGGTCGGTAGCGACTACAGCACCGCGCAAGGCTCTGCGGCAGCGCGTGACTGCACCGTCAACCTCCTGGCGGCGACGAAAACGGCTGTGGGCGAACTGTCTCACGTCCGGCGCGTCGTGAAACTGCTGGGCATGGTGAACTGCGTCGCAGGCTTCGCCGAGCAGCCGCAGGTCATCAACGGTTGCTCCGAACTGCTTGTCCAGCTCTTCGGAGAGTCTGGCCGACACGCCCGCTCGGCCGTCGGCATGGTCGGCCTTCCCGGCAATATCCCGGTCGAGATTGAGATGATTCTCGAAGTGGACTAACGCGGCTTCGCGCCAGGCCTCCTCTAAACCGTATTGATCCTAAGCCACTGGGCGTATGGACGCTACATTGACGATCCGACCATAGCGTCGGGCTTTCATACCAGCAACGACAGCCTGGCAGCAGAGGATGTGTACAATGGTACCTGCCTCCGCTCCGGCGGGGGCGACATCCCCAGCGGAGATTTCGGCTGCCCACGTTGGGCGTGGCAGCTGCCGCTGGTATTGTTGGAGAGGGTATTGCATGCGATTTGGTGTTTCCGGTGATCTCTTACCGGCGAATATGGATGACCTGACGCCGGCAGTCGCGGGGCGGGTGCAGGAGCTCGGATTTAGCGGCGTCTTTACCCGCTTCCGGGCGAACGATCCCTTCACGACCACGGCGGAGCAGTGTGGTCGCTGTCGCCAGGTCCTCAACGATGCCGGCCTGCGCATGTACCAGGCCACCGGTTACTGGCAGTGTCTGATTCATCCCGAGGAGGCCCAGCGCAGGCAGGCGGTGCGCACGCTCCAGCAGGCGTTACGCGTGGCCGGCTGGCTCGGCGCGCGGGGCATCGACACCGGCCCAGGGTCGCTGAACCCACGCGGCCCCTGGTTCCCCCACGCCGACAACTGGACCGAGCGTGCACGCGACCAGCTTATCCGCAGCCTCCGGGAGTGCGCAGCAGCAGCAGAAGATGCCGGGGTGTTCCTGAGCCTGGAAGGGCATCAACTCGTGACCCTCGACAGCGCGGAGACTACGCGGCAGGTGTTGGACGCCGTCGATTCCCCGTTCGTCCGTTCCGATTTCGACCCGGTCAACTGGCTGACGCTGCGCACTGCCTATACCAGCGGCCCGGCGGTCGAGCGGATGCTCGACACCCTGGGACGGCACGTGGTCAGCGCGCATGCGAAAGATCTGGTCGTCGAGGACCGTCTGACGCTGCATTTGACCGAGCGCCCAGCAGGCCAGGGCTGGCTCGACTACTCCACCTTTTTGGCGCGCATGGAAGCCCTGGATCCGGACTATCCGGTGATCGTGGAAGGGGCGCCCAAAGCAGACCTGCCGGTGGTCAAGGCGTTCCTGGACGGTGTCGCGGCAGCTCTGGGGATTGTGGTACGGAGGTAGGGACATGCTGGAAGGGCGCCGCGTTGCGGTGGTGACGGGCGGCGGGCGGGGCATTGGCCGAGCCACCGCTTTACGGCTGGCCCGCGACGGGCGGGACATTGTGATCGCCGACATCGGCGAGTACAGCGCGGCAGTGGTCGCCGAAGTCGAGGCCCTTGGCTGTCGAGCGATGTTCCTGCCAACCGATGTCGCCAACCGCCCGTCCGTCGAGGCGATGGTGGCGCGAACGCTGAAGGACTTGGGGCGACTCGACATTCTGGTCAACTGCGCCGGAGTTCTCGGCAAGGAGAAGCCGTTCCTGGAGACGACCGTCGAGGAGTGGGACCGCATCCTTGGCGTCAACCTGACTGGCGTATTCCACACCTGCCAAACGGCGTTGCCGGCGATGCTGGAGCAGGGCTGGGGCCGCATCGTGACGATCTCCTCCGGCGCCCGCCGGGGGGCCGCGACGCTTGCCCCCTACGGCGTGTCGAAAGGCGGTGTGGTGGCGCTCATGCGGGCGATCGCCAATGCCTACGCTCGGCAAGGGGTCCTGGCGAACTGCGTCGAGCCGGGACGGGCCTTGACCGAGATGGTGGTGCCGCGGTTCAGCAAAGAGTTTCTCGCCAATCCGCCCGTCGCTATCGGCCGCTATGCAGCGCCAGAAGAGATCGCCGAGGTTGTCAACTTCCTCTGTTCGGAGGCCAGCACCTACGCCACCGGCGCCGTCTGGAAGGTCGCCGGCGGCGCCGGGTAGCGTGCCGCTAGAATCCTTCCCAGGTGTACCCGTCGTGCTCGCCCTGTTTGTAGGCCCAGGCGGAGCGCAGCATCGGCCCGAGGTCGCCGTGGGGCTCGTAGCCGATCCAACTGCGCGCCTTGGCGATGTCGTGGTCGTAGCGCCAGCGCACCGGCAGCGCGATGCGCAGCGGCTGCCGCCCGCTCAGTTCACTCAGTAAGGCGGCGCCTTCGGTGTAGGGGAAGACCCGCGGCGCTCCCAGGTTGAAGGCCTCACCTAACGCCTCCGGCCGCTCCAGCGCGCAGACCAGGGCGTGGGCGACGTCGCGCGCATCATTCGGCTGGTAGTACCAGGGGCGCCCCTCCAGGTCGGTCACGATGCAGGGTTGGTTACCGTCCTCGGCGGCGGCTTCGACCTGATGCCACAACTGCGTGCCATCCGCCATATACAGCTCGCTGGCCGGATTGGCCTGGCCGGACTTCAGGTTGCCGACGACGCGGCTCACCGTGAACTGCTGTAGGACCTTCTCGCCGGAGAGGACGTGACTGGGCCGCACGATCACGGTGCGCAGCCCCGTGCCGCGCGTGGTCATCTCCATGATCTGCTCACCGATGATCTTGGAGAGGTTGTACTCGCTGGTGACACGCTGCGGGTGCTGCTCGTCGACCGGATGATAGGCGCAGGCGAGGACGTGGCTGTCGTTGGGGAACACGCCGGAGGAGCTAATGTAAATGAGGCGATCCAGGTGGTTCGCCGCGGCGCCGCAGGCGCGCGCGACCTCCAGGGTGGTCGCCACGTTGTTCTGGAAGTACGGCCCCACCAGGTTCGCCGTGTGGATGACGGCATCAACCCCGGCCACGGCGCCGCGCACGAAGGCGGCATCGGTCAGGTCTCCTTTTTCCAGTTGGATGTCAAAGCCGGCCAGGCGCTGCAACTCCGCCTCCGGCGCAGCCCCCCAGACCGTGCCGCGCACCTCGTGGTTGCGCGCCAACAGTTGCCGCACCAGCCGGCTGCCCACCTGCCCAGTTGCCCCGGTTACCAGTACCTTTGCCACATCGTCTCCCCTTTCGGCGCTCCTGTTTCATCGCCGGGCGCCACACAAGGCGTCCCGACCGCCGGCTCTGTTGTAGCGCGTGGGTGACGCGATGGCAAGTGGCGGTGTGTCGGTATCCACGCCGGGCAGACGTCCGAGGTCCTGTTGCTCCACCGGAAGGGGTCCTCCCCGCAGCGACCGGACGCAACGTTTCCAACCGCCTGTAGTGTCCCAGATTGCAGGACAGATACAATGAGGCTTTCTACGGCGGGCATGAAGGGAGTGCGCAGTGCGAGCACGAGCAGTGGTCGCGGTGGCTCCCCGTCAGGTCGTCTTCCAGGAGGTTGAGGTCCCTGAGCCGGGGCCGGAGGACGTGGTGGTGCAGGTGCTGCACTCCTGGATCAGCAACGGCACCGAAGGGTCGTTCCTGCGCGGTGAACGCATCGGCGGTGATACGCCGTGGCGGGAGGGTGATGCGCTACCCTTCCCGCTGGTACTGGGTTACCAGAAGGTCGGTGTCCTGCGATGGGTCGGCGCCGACGCGAGCGATCTCAGCGTGGGCGACGTGGTGATGGCGGCCACCTCCAGGGTACTGGGCATGGCCCGGCCAACTGGTGGTCACGTCTCGCCGGCCGTGACGCACCGCTCGCAGATCTGGAAGTTGCCCCTCGGTCTGCCGCCGGAGGCGGCTAGCGGCATGGTGCTGACGCAGGTGGGCTACAACTGTGGGATGCGCCCGGCGGTCCAGCCGGGCGATGCCGCCGTGGTGATCGGTGACGGCCTGGTCGGCCACTGGTCGGCCCAGACACTGGTCCAACGCGGCGCGCGCGTGCTGCTGCTCGGCCGGCACGACGACCGGTTGGAGCGTTTCGTCTGCCGCGACGCGGATCGTTGTGTCAACACGATGCGTCATGACGGCCTGGCTGCAGTCGCTGCCTGGACGCCGGAGGGAGTACAGGCCGTCATCGACACAGTCGGCTCGGTGCCCACCATTGAGTCGATCTATCCGCTCCTGCGCCGCGAAGCGCACATCGTCTCCGCCGGCTTCCACGGAACGAATGGCCTGATCGATATCCAGCGGCTGCGCGACCGCGAGCTGACGCTACACGCCCCCGCCGGCTGGACACGCCCCCGCATGGATGCCACCCTGGCCTGGCTCACCGCCGGCCCACTGCAGACACTCCCGCTGATCAGCCACCGCCTGCCGGTAGAACGCGCCGCCGACGCCTTTGCGCTGATCCTCGGCCACCAACCAGGCGTGCTTGGCGTGGTATTGCAGTGGACATAAACGCCGCGAGTGTCAATACGAAAGGGATGCTTCGATCATGAAAGCATTGCAGATCATCGCGCCTGGTCAATCCGTCATTATAGATGTGCCGATGCCGCACCCTGGCCCCGGTCAGGTGTTGCTGCGCATTGAAGCCGTGACGACCTGCCCGCAGTGGGATCTCCACCTGCGCCACAACGAGCCGATGTTTGTCGGCCACCGCTTCGTCTTCCCCTATCCGCCCGGCCAGCCCGGCCATGAGGCGACGGGCGAGATTGCAGCGATCGGCTCCGGCGTGGTGGACCTGAAGCCCGGCGACTGCGTCAGCGCCTGGCGCGACGCTGGTCAGACGATCCCCGGCTGCTACGCGCAGTATGTGGTACACCATGCCGAGAACGTCATTCGAGTGCCGGCGAAACTGCCGCCAGAGGCCGTCGCTCCTCTGGAACTGGCGATGTGCGTCGGGTCAACCTTCCTCATGCTCCGTTCCATGGACGCGGTCAAAGGCCGCCGCTTTGCTGTGTCCGGTCTCGGTCCGGCTGGTCTCATCGCCCTGCAGATGGCCCGCGCGGAAGGCGCCAGCACCGTCCACGGCTTCGACTTCAATGCCACGCGCCGGGAGTACGCATTGACAGTTGGCCTGGATGCCGCCTCCGACCCGCGTGAGCCTACTACCAATGTCTTCCCAGCGCGACCCGCCGCGTCCGCCATCGACTGCGCCATCGACTGTGTCGGCGGCCGCTCCTCGGCGCAGTTCCTGATGGACCACACCGCCGACGTGGTGGCGCTCTTCGGCGTGCAACGCGAGGACTACACGTTTAGTCCACGCCACTATCGTGGCTTGCGTCTTTGCGGCTACCCCGGCCACCACCGCGCCGCCGCCGAATACGCGCTGGACCTGATCCGTCGGGACCTGCTCGACCTCTCGCCCCTGGTGACACACCACCTGCCCCTGGAACGCTACCAGGAGGGCATCGACCTGCTGGAACGCCAGGAGGCGATCAAAGTCTGCTTCTACCCCTGGCGGGACAGTTAGAGCGCAGGTCCAGTATTGACCTTGTTTGGGACGACGCAGGTTAGGGCGTGTCTTGTCCGGCCGTCCACGCCGAGCCGCCTGCCGACAGGGCCACGCTGCCGATCAGCAATGACGTTATTACCGGACTGGCGCGAACGCGACTACAGCGCAGCGTGTCCTCACCGTCTTGCGGTGCGACCTTGCTTCTTCCTCGGGACATCGGCAGCACCTTCTGATGACCGCAATTCCTCCTCACGGAATACCGCCCTCTTGGCGAAAGAAATAGGAGGGACGCCCCTATTGCGCTAACCCTTCGCGGCCCGCACCTCTATGCTTTACACTTGAGGAATGAGTGACCAAACAACGGCGCCGGCAGCCGACTATGACAGCCCATGGAAAGAGGCGCTCGCCCGCTACCTGCCCGACGCCTTCGCCCTCTTCTTCCCGGACGTTGCCGCGCAGATCGACTGGAGCCGCAAGTACGAGCTGCTGGACAAGGAGTTGCAGCGGGTCACACGCGACGCCGACCTGGGCCGCCGCCTGGCCGACACCCTGGTGCAGGTCTGGCAGCGCGATGGCAGCGATGCCTGGGTGCTGATCCATATCGAGGTCCAGGGCCAACCGGAACGCGACTTCGCCCGGCGCATGTTCGTGTATTACTACCGCATCTTCGATCATTACAACCGTCCCATCATGAGCGTGGCTATCCTCGGGGACGAGCAGCCCGATTGGCGGCCGGCCCGCTTCATTCAAGAGTTCTGGGGCTGTCGGGAGGAACTGCGCTATCCGGTGGTCAAACTGCTGGACTGGCGAGAACGCGATGATGAGTTGGCGGCGAGCGCGAACCCCTTCGCGGTGGTGGTGCGAGCCTACCTGGCGGCGCAGGCGACCGCTGGGGCGATGGATGCGCGGGGACGGGCCAAATTAGGACTGATTCGGGGGCTGTATGAGCGGGGCTATGAGCGAGCGCAGATCCTGGAGTTGTTTCGCCTGATCGACTGGATGCTTGCCTTGCCGCGGGAACAAGAGGCTGTCATATGGCGTGAGATTACGCGGATTGAGGAGGAACGACGGATGCCGTACATTACCAGCGTGGAACGGATCGGATTGGAGCGTGGCGAACAGATTGGGTTGGAGCGCGGCGAACAGATTGGGTTGGAGCGCGGGGAACAGATCGGTCTGCGGGAAGGGCGGTTAGAGGGGCAGCGGGCCGTGTTGCGTCGGTTGGTCCAGGCGCGCTTCGGGACGGTGCCGGAGGCGCTGGGGCGGCAGATCGACGCCGCCGCCGAGCTGCGGCTTGACCAGTTGGTCGACCGGATCGGCGCCGCGTCAACGCTCAACGAGCTTGACCCCGAGGCGGAGCCACCGGGCTAGGGAAGGCGGCTCTCCTGCTTGGTATGCAAGAGCGTCGGTCCACTAATCGCAGCGGGTAGCCGCAAAGCACCGTAAACGGCGCTGCCAGGGCGCTTCAGCGTCCTTTGTTAACGTAGCCCGGCGCTTCAGCGCCGGGTGAATCGGCCCGACATATGCCGGCGACGACCGCAATGACAGCCGAATACTGCTGCCTCTCGCAAAGTCGGGTTCAGTGGACCGGCGCTCTAGAGCGCGTCGGCTGCTACCCGATTCGCCTCACTGCAATCCCTGCTGGCAACGGCGCAGGTAGCCGCGCGTTTCGGCGGCGATGCCCATAGCGCGGGACAGGGGATAGCTCTTGGCGCCGATGCATTCCAGGTCCAACGCGCCGCGGTAGCCGCCGTCGTCCAGCGCGCGCAGGATGCCGGGGATGTCCAGCCGGCCGCGACCAGGCACTTGCTCCTCGGGCGGACCGGGAGGGCCGCCGAGCTTGTCGGTGAGGCAGTCGCGGAAGTGGGAGTGGACAATCGCCCCGGCGGCCGTGAACTGCCTGGCCGCCGCAACCACGTCCTCGCCGGCCCGCACCAGGTGGCTCGGATCGAAGTTCAGACCGAGGCGCGGGGAGTTGATCTCCCGCCAGGCTAGCAACGCCGTCTGCGTGTTGTAGACGGCGGCGCCGACGTGCGGCTTGAGCGCCAGTTTCACGCCGGAGCGACCGGCGATCGCCGCCAGTTGCCCGGCCAGGTCAATCGCCTGACGAAGGGAGGCCTCGTCCCCCGTCTTGCCGCCGGAACCGATGGCGACCACCGGTATCTGAAGGTCGGCGGCGATCCGGCAGGCTGCCTCGACGCGTTCCGGCGTGTTGGGCGTCACTTCGATGGCGTAGAGTTCCAGCCCAAGGTCGGCGGCGCTGCGGCGAATGCGGTCCGCGTACTCCTTGCCCTGGCCGGGCTGGACGTGCTCGACCATGCCTGGGATGTAGGCCAGTTCCGCGCCATTGTAGCCCGCCCAGGCAATGTGCTGGAGGGCGGTCTCCAGGTCGACCATGCTGAAGAGCACGGAGTTGCAGCCGATTTTTGCGAGTGCCATGTCTCCCCCTATGCCAATAGCTCGGCGACATCAACGATCCGCCCCGTCTCGTGGGACAGGATGGCGGCCTCCACCACGGCGTGCGCCTTGAGGCCCTCCTCACCGGAACCCTCGATAGCGTCCGGCGCCGCGCTAGCACTCAGTTGCTCCAGCCAGCGCCCGATGCGCGGCGCGAAGGTCTCGTTGAACGACATCATGCCGCCGCCGTTGAGGACGTGGACCGATTCCTTGCTGTTGTGCGGGTACCAGTGGAAGTCCACCGTGGAGTTGTCGATGACAACCCGCCCCTTGTTGCCGCCCACTTCCGTGCGCTCGATGCTGTGCCGATCCGGGCCGTGCATGTCGTAGCTACCCGTCAGGTGGCCCAGGGCGCCCGACGTGAACTGCATGTTGATGCTGGCGTTGCTCCAGATCTGCCGGCCCGGGCCTTTGAGGAAGAACGCCTGCACGCGGGCGACATCGCCGGCCAGGTGGCGCATCACGTCCACCGAGTGCGAGTGCAAGGCGCGCAGGTGGAAGTATTGGGGATCGTCCTTCGGGTTGCGGATCCAGAGGTTCATGTTGACGAACAGCACCTCGCCCAGCGCGCCGGAGGTGATCTTCTCTTTGGCCAGCCGCGTGGCCGGCGTGAAGCGATGGTTGAGGTCCACAGCCAGGCAAACGCCGCGCCGCCGGGCTTCCGCCACCATCTCTTTGGCTTCGGCCAGGTTATTGGAGATCGGCTTCTCCACCAGCACATGCTTACCGGCCGCCAGGGCCTGCATCGCCGGCTTATGGTGGTGCGAACCGTTCTCCACGCCGGCCGTGGCGACCGAGACCATGTCGAGTTGCTCGCTACGCAACAGGTCGTCGACGTCGTAGTAGGCTTTGACGCCGAACTCCTTGGCCGCCGCGTCGGCGCGCGCGTGATCCATGTCGCAAACCGCCAGGAACTCGGCCAGCGGATTGGCCTTGTAGACCCGCCCGTGCGTCTTGCCGATGTTGCCCAGCCCAATGATAGCCGTCCGTATCGCCACGTCGCTCTCCGTCCTTCCCGAACCCGCCACACGACCGCGGGGCGCGTTGAGGCTAGCAGAAGAACTGAGGCGCGTCAATGTCTGGCGGAAGCGCGGCGGCGTGGGCGTGACGCACAGTAGGATGTAGTAAGCGAACCGTGTTTATACACGAAGTACAGGGCCGCGATTGCGGGCCCAGCGGGCGCCCCCGGCCAAGTTACCGG
>DHIZ01000194.1:3200-3337 GCA_002404055.1 Chloroflexi bacterium UBA4733 | reverse complement strand
GTGATCGGCCGGCGTCGGCGTCACCGCGACCGCGCCCACCTGGAACTGCTCGCCATAGGCCACTGCTTGCAGCCGCTCCTCCGGCACACCAAGGTCGCGCAGCACTTTGAGCGCCGGTGGCGGCCCGAAGTAGCGGG
>DHIZ01000194.1:0-3049 GCA_002404055.1 Chloroflexi bacterium UBA4733 | reverse complement strand
CGGCGGGCCAGGTGGTCGCCATCGGAGTGGGTATAGAGCACGGCATCCAGGCGGGGAATCGCCGCCGCCTCGATCGGCAGATCAATGAGCAGGCGCCAGCCGCCCTCGATGCGCCCCGGCGCCATCATGGTGATGTGCGGATCGATCAGCAGGAGGGAACCCCGGCCATTGATGAAGAAGCCGGCGCTGCCCAGCCAGTAGAGCGCCGTCTGGTTCGAAGGCTCGAAGGCAGCCGGCGTCAGTGGGATGCTTTTCGGCGCACTGACCTGCGTCGGTGTTGACTCTTCCATGGAGCATGTGTCCCTTTCCGATGCTGTTGATGTCGCCGCTGCTGCACCAGGATACAGCACCCCGTCTCCTGGCGTGCCGGCGATCTACTGACAGATGCCGAACGAGGCGCCGGTGCTGCAGAGCCGCTTGCCCACGTTCGGCGCGAGCGCCGTCGTGATCGCACGTTGCACCTGCTGGAGCGTGGTCGCCACGGTGGCCTTGCCCTGGTACATCGGCGTCAGCAGGGGCTCCAGCGCACTGTCGATGTGGACAAAGTCGACTAACTCCTTGAGGATGATGATACGTGCATTGACGAAGGAGCCTTCCACCGCTTGCTTCAACTCCGCCGTGGGGATGAACGTGTAGAGCTTGTACCATTGATCCAACAGCCGTTGATCGGACGGCGCCGAACCGGTGGACTGCATGAAGCCCTGTTGCCCTTCCGTGCCGATCAGGTAGTGCAACAGCGTCCAGGCCTGGTCCGGGTGGCGAGTGGTGGCCGACATCACGTAGGAATCGGGCCAGATCGGCGCCACATTGGTGGTGGCGCGTGGAAAGGCGGCGATCCCGAGATTGAACTTGACCACCCCTTTCAGGTTTTGGATGTACCAGCCGCCGACCATGTGCATCGCCGAGCGCTGCTCGATGAAGGGAGCCTTGCTCAACGCCATGCTTTTCACATCATCGGCGCTGGGGCTGACGTGATCCTTGACGATCAGGTCGCTGAAATAGGTATAGGAGCTTTGCACCGGGGGAGCGTCAAAGTGGCACTGTGACGGATAGCCGGTGGCGTAGCCGTCGACCGAGTAGGGATCGCCTCCCCAGAGCCAGCTCCCCATGCCCCAGCCGGTGTCGTTGTTTTGGACGGTGAGGCCATACTTCGCGTTCGCCTGTCCGGGATTGCTGGTGAGCTTCAGCGCTGTCGACCGCAGGGCGTCCACCGTCCAGGTCTTGTCTTCCCAGGACGATGGCGGGAAGTGTACGCCCGCCGCCTGAAACAGGTCCTTGTTGTAGAAGACGAAGGAGCCGTTATTCGTGAATGGCAGGCCGACGACGTGGCCCTGGAGGGTGAGAAAGTCGACGGCTGCCTTCGGGTAGACGGAGAGGTCGACCTTATCGCGTTGAATAAAAGGGGAGAGGCTCTGGATCATGCCGCCCGCCGCTGCGTAAGCGCGGGTGCCGGCGCCGCCGTTGGCCCCCCAGATGTCGGCCGCGGTGCCACTGGCGCCCATCACCATGCTCTTGGTGACGTAGTCGGCGTAGGCGATATTGAGCCATTCGACTTTGATCGTGGGGAAAGCTTTTTGGAACTGCGGGATGGCGACATCCTTTTCCCACTTGTTTTCCGGTACGCTGCCGCGCGTCATCCAGGCGACGGATATCGGCGCCCCGGCCGGCGCGTTCGCCGTGGCAGCCGCCGGTGTCGGCGCCGCTCTCGCGCTCGTTGGGGCCGTCCCGCTCGCGGTGGCGGCCGGCGCGCTGGTGGTCAAGGCCACACTGGTCGAACCTGGTGGTGTGGTAACCAGCGCCGGCGAGGTGGCGCAAGCGCTCAGCGCAGCGACTGCGAGGAGAGCCGCCAGCGTACCCGCGCGCTGCAGCAGTTGGCGGCGCGTCGTGTGCTCAGCCCGGTGTGATAGCGTTCGGAGCATGAGGAAACTCCCACTCTATGCAATGGAACCGTTCCGTGGAAATGGTACCATGGAATCGAGACCAGAGCAATAACGGCATGCTTCCCGGCGGCACGAGCCTTTCTATGGAGCTACCGTAGGGAGTGGCGCTCCGCCGGCCGTGCCGACCACTTGCGCCGCTGCACCCAATGCCTGCACATACTGCGCGTGGTACTGGCTGTAGCCCTGGGCATTCGGGTCAAAGGCCAGCAGCCAGTCCTGGGCGTAGAGCTCGAAGATCTGGGTATGCAGGGCGAGAGAAGTCTGGAGCAGCGGGGGCAGCGGTCCGGTCCTCTCGATCCCCCGCGTGACGGCGCCAATGCCTGGCCCTGGGTACGACTGATACAGTGTCTGGACAAACAGCGGCATCTTGCTAGCGTACTGGTCGTAAAGGGCGCACCAGTTTGTCTGGTCGCACGGCTGGTGTGCCGAGTAGGCGGTCGCATCGCTCGCCTGCAAGCCGGAGAAGCCGAAGCCGATGCCCGCCGCGGCGTCCTGCTGGGCGATCTGCGCGGCCGGTGGGTCGTTGGCATAGTCGTTGAACGAGACGAGCAACTGCTTGGGCGAGTGCAGCGAGCCGGCGAAGGCGATCATTTGCTGCGCGTACATTGGCCATTGGGACTGGTAGCCGGCAGCGTTCCAGCTAGCCAGGCAAGAGGCGTTGCGGACGCCGACCACCAGGTCCTGGGCGCCCGTGCCCACGCCGACACGCATGTAGCCGACATTGGGATTGGCGGCGTAGTGCTGGACGACGGCGGCCACGTAGCTCTGCTAGTGGGTCATCCCGCATTTAACCGAGAAATGAGTAGCATACTGTGAAGCACGGTGCCCGAGTGCGGCAATCGCGACTAAATGCGGCGTGACCCACTAGTTGGTGATATAGGCGGCTTGCCAGTACACCGGCGCGATGTTCGTGCCGCACGTTACCGTTTGGAGTTGCGGCTGCAACCACGACGGCACGCCCGCCAGCACGTTGGGCGGGAAGCTCGTGCCGAGCAGCAGGAGGTTGACGATCTTGCCTGCCGGCGCCCACGGCGCGATCAACTGGTCGATGACGCTCCAGTCGTAGCGGGGGTTCGCTCCGGGCCCCTTAGAGAGTGTTTGACTAACAA
>DHIZ01000315.1:71707-78359 GCA_002404055.1 Chloroflexi bacterium UBA4733 | reverse complement strand
CGGATCACTCCGCCGGAACGCCGCTTCCTCCTCAGTTAGCGGAAACTAGAGTGCTTATAGAGCGCCATATCCGCCGGAGCGGTCTCTTTGCCGGGCCATCTTGTATACCAGTGCTATACTTTCCTGAAGGGGTGATCGGACGGCGTGCGCGTTGACGAACTACTGATCTCTGAAGCGGTCCTGGATAAGCTGCAAGTCAAGCATGCCGTCACCTTGGAAGAGGTGGAAGAGGTCTGCCTCTTCCTGCCGGCGCGCGAGCAAGTCTGGCGGCGCGAAAGGGAGGGCACGATGCGCCTGTTCGCGCAGACCTTTGCCGGGCGCTACCTCTTCGTGGTGCTGTCCAACCAGGACGAGGGCCTCTGGCGCGTGGTGACCGCACGGGACATGACCGAGAGCGAACGTCGCCAACAACGGAAAGGAGAATAGCAGTATGGGTATCCGCATCGTCCCCGATGATCAAGCCGAGTGGAGCGAGGCACTGCGGCGAGAAGTCGATCGACTTGATGCCGGAGGTGACGGCTGGGAGGGAACGGTCCCGGTGCCGGAGGCGGAACGGCCACACTTCAAGCGCCCAATGGAAAAGGTCATCCCGATCCGAGTGAGTGCCGAGCAGTGGAAGGCCTTCCGCGCCGAGGCGGAGCGTCTCGGCATCGGCCCGACCACGCTCGTACGCATGTGGGCCCTGGAGAAGTTGCAGGATTCCCAGGCGGCCCGAGCGATCCCCTCCCCGGCGCAGTGAGCCGCCGTGGCGTACCGCCAATCGGTACTACCCCACCAGCGCCGGCTGCCGTAGCGCCACGCGGGCGTCACTGACGGTACGGAAGGCGGCGTTCACGCCGGCCATCATGAAGGCAGCGTCGTTCTGGCAGGCCAGGAATTGGAAGCCGGCCTGCATGCGCTGCCCCACCTCTTCGGCGGACATGCAGTGGATGCCTGTGGGTTTGCCGACCTTCTTGCCGGCCTCCAGCACCCGCTGGATCGCCTCTGCGTGACGCTCGTCGCGCTTGCCGCGCAGCCCCATCGACCAGGAGAGGTCGGACGGCCCGATGAAGCAGGCATCGACGCCCTCCACGGAAAGGATCTCCTCGGCGCGCTCCACGGCGTCGACATGCTCGATCATCACGATGCAGAGAATTTCATCGTTGGCGAAGTCCATGTAGTCGGCGCCGGCCCAGTAGCGCCAGCGGCCGCCACCGGCGGAACGCACACCGTGCGGCGGGTAGCGGCAGGCATCGGCTGCTCGCTTTGCCTCAGCCGCCGTGCAGACCATCGGCACGACCACGCCGAAAGCGCCGGCATCCAACGTCCGCTTGATGACGGCTGTGTCATTCTCCGGGATGCGAGCAAGAGGCACCGTACCATTGGCCCCGATAGCGATGAAGAGATTCTGCTGCGTCTCGAAGTCCATACAGCCATGCTCGACATCCAACGTCAGCCAGTCCCAGCCAACGCTGGCCAGCGCTTCCACGCCAACGACCGACGGCATGTTGATCCACAGCCCAACGGCCGGCTTGCCGTCACGTAGGAGCTTCTTTGCCGTGTTGAAACGCATCCCTGTCCTCCTGGTATCACCGCTGCCCATTTCCCATCAATGCGGGGCAGCCCTAGTGTACACCGTCGCCATCCGCTCGTGAACCGCTATCATGGCGCTGGGAGGAATAGCACTTTGGATCGTAGCTGGATACCGGAGCACGTGCCCGTTGATATGCCGAGCCCAGCGCGCATGTACGACTACTTCCTGGGGGGGGCGCACAACTTCGAGGCGGATCGCCAGGCAGCGGAGCGCGCCATTGCCATCTATCCAGATTTTCCCTTGATTATGCGCACCAACCGGGCCTTTTTGCGGCGCGTGGTACACTACCTGGTTGATCAGGGAATTGATCAGTTTCTCGACTTGGGCTCGGGCATACCGACCGTTGGTAATGTACACGAGATCGCCCAGGCAGCCAATCCGCAAGCACGAATCCTCTACGTGGACCTCGATCCTATCGCCGTCGCGCACAGCGCCGCCCTCTTGCGCGATAACCCGCTGGCGATGGTGCTGCAGGCCGACATCCGCGAGCCGGAGCGTCTGCTGGAACGAGTAGACGCGCAGGGCCTGCTCGATTTCAGCCGCCCGGTGGCCGTGCTCCTGGCTTTCGTCTTACACTTCGTTGCCGACGACACGACTGCCGACCATATCGTCCAGACGCTCCGTGCCGTCATGTGTACCGGCAGTTACCTCGTGATTTCCCACAGCGCGGGCGATGGCACTCCGCCTTCGGCGCACGCTTCGTTGATTCGCCTGTACAAAGATAGTACAAACCCTGTGGTATCACGCAGGCCGGAAGCAATCGCCAGGTGGTTGGCCGGGCTCGCGCTCGTCGACCCTGGCATCGTGCGGACGCCCCTTTGGCGTCCAGAGAGCGGGCAAGACCTCTATCTCGACGATCCACAACGCGCCTCCAGCTGCGCCGGAGTGGCCCTCGTTCCTGCCAGCGGCCCGGCTGATGCTGCAGACGGCGCTCGTTGAGGTGCTGTGTGGATTCGCCGTCTGGTCGTGACCTGCTGCCGGTGCTCGCGCGGCGCAGCGGCGCGATAGCGCGGCGCTGGCAACAGGCGCTGGCCCGGACGGGTTTTTCGGATGCGAGTGTCCCGGAAGTTCGCGGCCAACTACAGGCGTTGCTCGAGCGGGGCATCGCAGCCTTGCTGGCGGACCCCGTCGATCGGGGCGAGGGTCGGGCGATTGGCGCCGCGGTGGCTGCGTTGCATTTCGTCCACCCGGATGCGCTGGAGCGGACACAGGCCCTGCTGTCCCATGAGCTGTTGGGCACGTTGTCGCCGGCAGAGCAATTGGCCCTGCACCCTCGCCTCAGCATCTTACTTGCCGCTCTGGGTTCAGGCTTCGCCGCGGAAGTACGCACCCTCTTGCTCGCCCAACAGGATGCCCTGCGAAGGGCAGTGGTGTCGGAACGGGACCAGGCCTACGACGAACTGCGGGCGGTCCTCGATGCCGCCGTGGACGCCATGGTGCTGATCTCGCCGGAACGGCGGGTGCTCATGGTCAATCGGCGCTTCACCGAGGTCTTTGCCATCCCGCCCGAGCAGATGCTCGGCAAAGACTTTGAGGAGGTTCGTTCCCTCGTTGCCCCGCTCTATGCCAACCCGGAGGCGTTAGCACACCTGATTACGCGCGTTGCCAGTAGCGCCGACGATGCCACACAAGACCTGTTTCAGATACTGCCCCGGGTCCGCATCCTGCAACTGCATTCTGTGCCGGTGCAGCGTGGCGACGGCTTGCTGCTAGGCCGACTGCACATCTTTCGCGACGTGACGCGCGAGAGGGAGGTCGACCGTCGTGAGCGGGAGTTCCTGGCCGGCGTGTCCCACGAGCTGCGCACGCCCCTGACGTCGATCAAAGGCTACGTCGACCTGTTGCTGGCGGAAAGTCTCAGTCCGGCCGAACAGCGCGAGTTTCTGGAGATTATCCAGAACAACGCCGACCGCATGAAGGCGCTGGTGAACGATCTGATTGATCTCTCCGGTCTCGAACTCGGTCACCTGGCGCTGCACCAGGGGTGGGTGGACATCCGCAACGTGCTGGAGCGGATCGTGGCCGGCTTGCGCCGCCAGTTGCGGGCCAAGCAACAGCACCTCGTGCCGGACCTACCAGACGGCCTCCCGGAGATCTGGGCCGATGCCGGGCGGCTGACCCAGGTCTTTACCAATCTGCTTGTCAACGCCCATAATTACACGCCCGAAGGCGGCCACATCGTTGTGCGAGCGACAGCGGACGGCGATTAGCTACGCGTCTCCGTGGCGGACACCGGCATCGGGATGAGTGCCGAAGAGCAAGTTCACCTCTTCACCAAGTTCTATCGCGTGCGCAACCGGCGCACCGAGGCCGTGCAGGGCAGCGGACTCGGCCTGACCATCAGTCGCTCCCTGGTTGAATTGCACCAGGGCACGATCACCCTACAAAGTACTCCCGGCGAAGGCTCGACCTTCACCGTCACGCTGCCGCTGCGGCCGCCGCCGCCGTCTACATGAGGACCATGAACATGAAGGGGCCAGACGACCAGTGAAACGTGTACGTCGCGAGGAACCCGTCGATATGGGTCTGGAGCGCCTCCTTTTTTTCAGTGATGCCGTATTTGCTATCGCCATCACGCTGCTTATCCTGGATATCAAGATGCCCGATGCCCTGTCGGGGCATGCGGCCATGATGGGGGCACTCGTCGACCTCTGGCCGAAATTCCTCAGTTACCTGCTCAGCTTTCTGGTGATCGGCGTCTACTGGGCCATCCATCATCGCCTCTTTCGCTATATCCACGGGCACGACGGACGTCTCGTCTGGCTCAACATCCTGTTTCTCATGTCTATCTCCTTCCTACCCTTCCCGACCTCTTTGCTCAGCGCCTACCCGGGCGAGCAGGTCTCGGTCGTTTTTTACTCCGGAGCGTTGACGCTGACGGGTCTGCTGCTCAACGCGATCTGGCAGCACGCCTCCCGGAGCCGCCACCTGATCGACCCTGATCTGGACGCGGACCTCATTCGCAATCTGCATCTGCGCTTTCTGGCCGCGCCGATCATTTTTCTGTTCGCAGCGCTGGCGGCCGTATTCAATGCAGCGTTGGGCGAGTCGCTGTGGGTGCTGGTCATCCTTGTCGAGATTCTGCTGTCCCACCAGTATCATCACCATCATCCGGTGGCGAGCACCGATTAGACCAGTTCCCACTCCTGGCGGCGCAGTTGTGCGCGATACAGCTCGCTGTAGAGGCCGCCACGTTGCATCAGCACGTCGTGGGCGCCCTCTTCCACGATAGAGCCGTGTTCCAGCACGATGATTCGATCGGCATGCTTGATGGTAGAGAGGCGGTGCGCCACCACAATCGTGGTGCGCCGGCGCGCGGGCAGGTTCGAATCCTCAGGGGCTACGGAACCGAGCGGGGCAGTCGCCAGGTGACTCAAGGCCTCCTGAATGAGCGCCTCCGAAGCCGTGTCGACCGACGAGGTCGCCTCGTCCAGGACCAGGATCGGCGCGTCCTTCAGGATCGCCCGCGCGATGGAGATGCGCTGCTTCTGCCCGCCCGAGAGGCGGATGCCGCGCTCACCGACCATCGTGTCGTACTGGTCCGGCAGGTCAACGATGAATTCGTGCGCATTGGCGGCCTCCGCTGCCGCGATGACCTGGGCGGTCGTCGCATCGGGGCGCCCAACCAGGAGGTTGTCGAGCACAGTGCCGTCGAACAGGAAGACATCCTGCAGCACCAGTCCCACGTGTTGCCGCAGGAACTGCATGGGCAAGGTGCGCACGTCGCGGCCGGCCACCAGCACGGCGCCGCGTTGCACGTCGTAAAAGCGGTCAAGCAGTTTGGTCATCGTGGTCTTGCCTGCGCCGCTGGGACCCACAATGGCGAGCATCTCTCCTTCACCAACCCGGAACGACACGTTGCGCAGCACATCCGGTTCCTGCCCATAGCCGAAGTTGACATCGCGGAACTCCACAGTCCAGGTGGGGTGGGTCGGCGCCGTACCCGCACCGGCGTCGTCAATTTCCGGTTTGGCGTCAAGCGCATCAAAGATGCGATCAGCCCCGGCGAGCGCGTTCTGGACCTGATCGTTGATCTGGCCAATTTGCGAGATCGGCACGTAGAAAAAGCGCGTGTAGAGGAAAAAGGCGACAAGGTCTTCGATGGAGGCGCCGCCCAAAGCGCCGGAGCCGACCCAGAGCACGAGGATGGTTCCCAGGCCGCCGAGGAACTCGATGAGTGGCGAGGAAGCGTGGAAGAGCCAGCTTGCCTGGATGAAGTGCCGGTAGAGCGAGTCGGCACGATGGCCCAGCTTCTTCAACTCGGCGTCCTCGCGCGTGAACGCCTGGATGACCAGCATGCCGGAGAGGCTATCGGTCAACTGGGCGGCGAGATCGGCCAGGCTGGAGCGCAAGGAGCGATAGTTGTGCTGCATCTTCTTGCCGAAGGAGAAGGCGACGATGATCAGCGGCGGAATCGGCGCCAGCGAGACGATGGCGAGCCGCCAGTTGATGATGAACATGATCACCGCGGTCCCTAGCAACAACATCAAGCTCGTGAACATCTGCAGCAAGGCATGCGCCACGAACAGTTCCATGGTGTCGACGTCGTTCACCACTTTGGAGACGAGGTAGCCCGTCTTCTCTTTTGTATAAAACGCCGGGCTGAGGCGCTGCAGGTGAGCGTACACCTCGAGCCGCAGGTTGCGCACGACCCGGTAGCCGGCGATGTGGCCCATCTGGTTGCTCACCAGGAAGAGCACGCTGCGGAAGGCGTTGGCGACAAGCAACCAGAATATCGCCGAACCGATGGAATGGACGACCTGACCCTGCTTGCCGCTGATGATGGACATCGCATCGCGAATGAAGAGCGGCGGTACCAACTGCAGGAAGATGTAACCGGCTCCGGCAGCCAGTGCCACGGCAAGTGGCTGCCATTGGGCAAAAATCAGGACATAGACGCGACGCGTGCGAGTCATGAACTACCTCTGTGCGCAGAATGACCGACAGAGGCAGGGCCTCGACGGCGACCGCTCCCAAGCCGAGCCAGTCGGACGTTCAGTATATCGTTAGACGTTGGCACGGCGACGCGCCGTTTCGGCAAGGGCAGGCCCCCACTCTGCCTTCGGCATCTCGCCCCCA